>NZ_CP049744.1:913750-1218333 GCF_000760935.2 Rhodococcoides fascians A25f
TCGTCGTCGCTCCGGCGATCGCCGCCATCGTCGGAGCGGCTGTCCGCGAGCTGTGGGTGAGGCGCGAAAAATCCTGGTGGCGTGCAGTTCTGGTGCTGGCTTCGGCGATCACGACGGCTACCGCGTTCGTCTTTCTCGCCCGCACTCCCGAATTTCTGCCGTGGCTGCGATGGGTGGTGCTGGGAGTCGGGGTCTTCGTCGCAGTGGCCCTGGTGTTCCGTCGGTCCCGACCGATGTCGATTGCACTGGGGGCGATGGCAATTGCGGTCGCTCTTGCCGGCCCCGTCGCATACGTCGCCGATACCGTGGTCACTCCGCACACGGGAGGTGGCCCGTCGGCCGGGCCCGCGGTTGCGTCCGACCAGGCCGCGAATCGAAGTGGTCGAGGAGGTGAAGATGCCGAGCGGTCAACGCAATTCGGCTCTCCATCGGCTCCCGACGCGGAGCTGACCGCACTCCTCGAGGCCGATCCGCAGAAGTACACCTGGGCGGCGGCGACGATCGGATCCAATGCCGCCGCGGTTCTACAGCTCGCAACCGACGACCCGGTGATGCCGGTGGGCGGATTCTCCGGAACCGACCCGTCGCCCACACTCGACCAATTCGAGGCCGACGTGGCCGCGGGAAAGATCCATTACTTCATCGCGGGAACGGGCAAGACCAGGTCGTCTGCGATCGGTGACTGGGTGGCCGCGACCTTCACGCCGAGGACCGTCGGCGACTACACGGTGTTCGATCTGAGTGCTTGAGCGGCTGCGCCGCATGTGCACGGAACCTCGTAGCCCACTACGAGTTTCCGCGCACATGCGCGAAGCGCTCAGCGGCCCTTTTTGATTGCCTCGAATACCTTCGGGTCGACGAGGGTGGAGACGTCACCGAGTTCGCGGCCTTCGGCCACGTCGCGGAGGAGGCGGCGCATGATCTTGCCGGAGCGGGTCTTCGGCAGCTCGGGGACGATGGAGATCTCGCGCGGCCGGGCGATCGGTGAGATCTCCTTGGAGACCTGCGCTTTGAGTTCGGCGATCAACGCATCGCCGGTGTTCTCCTCGCCGGCCCGCAGGATGACGAACGCGACGATGCCCTGTCCGGTGGTGTCGTCGGCGGCTCCGACGACGGCGGCTTCGGCGACACTGTGGTGGGTGACCAGTGCCGACTCCACCTCGGAGGTGGAGATGCGGTGGCCGGAGACGTTCATGACGTCGTCGACGCGGCCGAGGACCCACAGGGCGCCGTCGTCGTCGTACTTGGCGCCGTCGCCGGCGAAGTACCAGCCTTCTTCGGCGTAGCGGGACCAGTAGGTGTCCTTGTAGCGGTCCATGTCGCCCCAGATGCCGCGCAGCATCGCCGGCCACGGCTCGTCGAGGACGAGGTAGCCGTTGCCGCCGTTGCCCAGTGGCTTGGCGTCGTCGTCGACGATCTTGGCCGAGATGCCCGGTAGTGGGGTCATCGCCGAGCCGGGTTTGGTGGCGGTGACGCCGGGCAGTGGCGAGATCATGATCGCGCCGGTCTCGGTCTGCCACCAGGTGTCGACGATCGGGGCGGTGCCGCCGCCGACGACGTCGCGGAACCAGCGCCACGCCTCGGGGTTGATGGGTTCGCCGACGGAGCCGAGCAGGCGGATCGAGCTCAGGTCGTGGGCTTCGGGAATTTCCTTGCCCCACTTCATGAACGTGCGTACGAGGGTGGGGGAGGTGTAGTAGATCGAGACCTTGTACTTCTCGATGACGTTCCAATGCCGGTGCTCGTCGGGCGAATTGGGGGTTCCCTCGTAGACGACCTGGGTGGCGCGGTTCGAGAGCGGCCCGTAGACGATGTAGGAGTGTCCGGTGACCCAGCCGATGTCGGCGGTGCACCAGTAGACGTCCTTGCCGGCCTTGTGGTCGAAGACGTTGTGGTGGGTGTACGAGGTCTGCGTGAGGTAGCCGCCGGAGGTGTGGATGATGCCCTTGGGCTTACCCGTCGTGCCGGAGGTGTAGAGGATGAACAGTGGATGCTCTGCCGGGAACGGCTGTGCCTCGTGCTCTGTCGACGCCTTGGCAACGGTGTCGTGCCACCACAGGTCGCGTCCGTCGGTCCAGGCGACGTCGGAGTCGGTGCGCTTGACCACGAGCACGTGTTCGATCGATGCTGCCCCGTCGACTGCTTCGTCGACGGTGTCCTTGATGGGGGCGGGTTTGCCGCGTCGCCATTGTCCGTCGGTGGTGATGACGAGTTTGGCTTCGGCGTCGTCGATGCGTGAGCGCAGCGCGGTGGCCGAGAAGCCGGCGAAGACGACCGAGTGCGTCAGGCCGAGGCGTGCGCAGGCGAGCATCGAGACGATGGCCTCGGGAATCATGGGCATGTAGATCGCGACTCGGTCGCCGGAGACGAGACCGAGTTCGGTCAGGGTGTTGGCGGCTTGGCTGACCTCGGCGAGCAGGTCGGTGTAGGTGACGTCGCGGCTGTCGCCGGGTTCGCCTTCCCAGTGGATGGCGACCTGGTCGCCGTGGCCGTCGAGGACGTGGCGGTCGACGCAGTTGTAGGCGACGTTGAGCTCGCCGTCGGCGAACCACTTGGCGACTGGGGCGTCGGACCAGTCGAGCACCTCGGTGAACGGGGTGTGCCAGTGGAGTCGGCGGGCCTGCTCGGCCCAGAACCCGAGTCGATCCTTCTCCGCGGCGGCGTAGAGATCCGCCTGAGCGTTCGCCTGAGCCGTGAACTCGGCCGAGGGTGCGTAGGAAGCAACCGCGGTCTCGTCGGTTCCGGAGGTACTGGTCGTCATCTCGAATAGCTCTCTTTCGTCCGATGCTTTTCGCCCATGAAACGGCACTCAACAGCCGGTCTCGAGCCCCTAGTGAGGGTAGTCACATGTGATGGCGATCGCACCGTTGCAATCGCCTGCAACCCCCTGATCTGCGGTGATCGGTAGTTTCTGCACGATGGGCGGTCATCAGGGCGCTCGGGGAGTCGGCTCGGCAAGGCTGGAGTCCGCACTGTGAGAAATCGACTTGCTCAAACGTTTCGATCATGTTTCCGACTTACTCGCGGGTCAGCAAAATCTGGGGGAGTTCACATGTTCGTTTCAGGATGTGTCTAAAGTCCATCCCATCAGATCGTTGGAACGGCTCACATGCCGTGCCATGCGGTCGCCCACGAAACCCCCGGGCGTCGCGCCCGAGGAACTGAGCACGGATGACCCCGTGTTCACATCTGGATGGAGGATTTCCTTGCGTATCAAACGTGCCGCGGTAGTCACCACGGCTGTGCTGATGAGTGCGAGCCTGCTCGCCGCCTGTGGCGGTGGTGGCTCGAGCTCCGGCGGCAGCGCCGACGGGATCTACAGCATCTACATCGGCGAGCCCGAGAATCCGCTGGTTCCCGGCAACACCACCGAGAGCGAGGGCAGCCAGGTCCTCAAGGCACTCTTCACTCCGCTGGTCACGTTCAACGACGAAGACAACAGTGTCGAGTACAACGGCGTCGCCGAGTCCGTCGAGTCCGAGGACAACGTCACCTGGACCGTCAAGCTCAAGGACGGCTGGACCTTCCACGACGGCACTCCCGTCACCTCGGAGTCCTTCACCAAGGCGTGGAGCTACAATGCGTTGAGCACCAACGCTTTCGGTGCTTCCTACTTCTTCGAGAACATCGAAGGCTACGCAGATCTGCAGGGCAGCGACACCGCCGCGCCCGCCGCCACCGAACTGAGCGGATTGAACGTCGTCGACGACACGACCTTCACCGTCAAGCTCAACGGACCGTTCGCTATCTTCCCGTTGACGCTCGGCTACACCGCGTTCGATCCGCTGCCGGAGGCGTTCTACGCCGACCCGACGGCATTCGGTGCCCGCCCGATCGGTAACGGCCCGTTCAAGGCCGACTCGGACTTCGTCCCCGGACAGGGCTTCACCGTCACCAAGTACGACGACTACGCAGGCGACAACGCGGCCAAGTCCGCAGGCGTCAACTTCAAGGTCTACACGGAGCTGAACACCGGCTACAACGATATCCAGGGCGGTGGACTCGACATCATGCTCGATCTGCCCGAGGATGCTTGGGCCACTGCGCGAGATCAGTTCGGTGATCGTTACGCCGATCGCGCTCGTCCCGATATCACCTCGCTCGGCTTCCCGACGTACGACCCGCGGTTCCAGAACCCGAACGTGCGCAAGGCATTCTCGATGGCCATCGATCGCCAGGCCATCGCGACGGCGATCTTCACCGACACCCGCACCCCCGCAGACTCCTTCGCCTCTCCCGTGGTCGAGGGCTACCGCGCAGACGCGTGTGGTGCCACCTGTGAGCTCAACGCCGACGAGGCCAACCGCCTGCTCGACGAGGCCGGCTTCGACCGCAGCCAGCCGGTCGACCTGTGGTTCAACGCCGGTGCAGGCCACGACTCGTGGATGACGGCCGTGGGCAACCAGATTCGCGAGAACCTGGGCGTCGACTACGCACTGCGCGGCGATCTGCAGTTCGCTCAGTACCTGCCGCTGCAGGACGCCAAGGGTATGACCGGCCCGTTCCGCTCGAGCTGGATCATGGACTACCCGTCGATCTACAACTTCCTGTCCCCGCTGTACTCGTCCGCGGCACTGCCGCCGGCCGGTAGCAACGCCACCTTCTTCAGTGACCCGGCATTCGATGCCGCATTGGCAGAGGGCAACAACGCCGAGGACATCGAAGCTGCGACGGCGGACTACCAGAAGGCAGAGGACATTCTGTTCCAGCAGATGCCCGCTACCCCGCTGTTCTACGGCCTGAATCAGGCAGTGTGGTCCGATCGCGTCTCCGACGTCAAGATCGACAACACCGGCGACATCGTCCTCGAGGACGTCGTAGTCAGCTAATAACGGACACCGGTGGGTGGCAACGGATGTGACTCCGTTGCCACCCATCGGTTCGTTTCGGCGGTGGGCGCCGCGCCCGCCGAAGACCTGCGTAAGCGAGACCCGATTCGCAGGATCGCCGCATCCAAGGAGAAACCACAGTGGGTCGCTACATATCCCGCCGATTGCTGTTGACGATTCCCGTCCTGATCGGCTCCTCTTTTCTCATCTTCGCCATGGTGTACGCATTGCCCGGTGATCCCATCCGCGCCCTTGCCGGAGATCGCCCGCTCGCCCCTGCCGTCGTCGCGCAGCTGCGAGACGAGTACAACCTCGACGACAACCTGTTCGTCCAGTACTTCAAGTACATCGCCGGATTCTTCCAGGGCAACTTCGGCACCGACTTTTCCGGCCGCCCCGTGCTCGACACCATCGAGCGGGCCCTGCCCGTCACCATCAAGCTGACGATCGTCGCCGTGGTCTTCGAGACGGTCATGGGCATTGCAGCCGGTGTCCTGTCGGCCCTGAAGAAGGGGTCGTTCTTCGACAACCTCGTGCTCATTTCGACGACGTTGCTGGTCTCCGTCCCGGTCTTCGTGCTCGGCTTCATCGCGCAGTTCACGCTGGGGGTGAAACTGGGTGTCTTCCCGATCTCCGGTATCAACAACGGGTGGTCGAGCTACCTGCTCCCCGGCCTGGTGCTCGCGTCGCTGTCGATGGCCTACGTCGCCCGATTGACTCGTACGTCCGTGGCGGAGTCGATGGCGGCGGATTACATCCGCACCGCAAAATCCAAGGGAATCAGCAACCGCCGCATCATCGTTCGCCATGCGCTGCGCAATTCGCTGATTCCCGTCGTCACCTTCATCGGTGCCGACGTCGGCGGTCTGCTGGGCGGTGCGATCGTGACGGAAACGGTGTTCAACCTGCCGGGTCTCGGCCGCGCTATCTACGACGCACTGGCGCGTCAGGAAGGTGCCGTCGTCGTCGGCATCGTGACGCTCTTCGTGTTCTTCTACATCTTCTTCAACCTCGTGGTGGACGTTCTCTACGCGGTTCTCGATCCAAGGATTCGCTATGAATAAGGAAGATACGAACGCAGCTCACCACGCCGCGGACGAGGGCCAGCCGGGCAACGTCATCACCGGCGAGGCCGTGGATCTGGTCGGCCAGGCCAGCCTGTGGGGCAACGCGTGGAAGTTCTTGCGCAAGAGCCCCTTCTTCATCATCGGGTCGTTCCTGCTCGCTGTGCTCCTGGTGATGGCGGTGTTCCCGCAACTGTTCGCGCGGGGCATCGACCCACGGGTGTGCTCGCTGTCCAACTCGCGCCAGACCCCCAGCGCCGAACACTGGTTCGGCACCGACATTCAGGGGTGCGACTACTACGCCAACGTCATCTACGGTGCGCGGATCTCGCTGTCGATCGGCGTGCTGTCGGTCATCGGAGTGCTCATCATCGGTGTGCTGATCGGTGCTCTCGCAGGCTATTTCGGCGGTTTCATCGACAGCATCCTGGCTCGGTTCACCGATGTGTTCTTCGGAATCCCGCTGCTGCTCGGTGCTCTCATTCTGTTGACGGTGACCGCACAGCGCACGATCTTCACCGTCTCGCTCGCGCTGATCGTGTTCGGCTGGATGACGGCGATGCGACTGGTCCGATCGAGTGTCATCGCGATCAAGAACAGCGAGTACGTCCAGGCTGCTCAGGCATTGGGCGCATCCACGTACCGGATTCTGGTGCGGCACATTCTGCCCAATGCCCTTGCGCCGGTGATCATCTACGCCACCATCTCGGTGGGTACGTTCATTGCGGCCGAGGCGACACTGACGTTCCTCGGAATCGGACTGCAGGCTCCCGAGATCTCGTGGGGCCTACAGATCAACCTCGGTCAGAACGTGTTCCTGACGGCACCGTACCTGGTGCTGTTCCCGGCCGCGTTCCTCTCCGTCACGGTGCTCGCGTTCATCATGCTCGGCGACGCACTCCGTGACGCACTCGATCCGAAACGGAACTGACATGAGTATCCAGAAGGACACGGTCCTGACCGTCACCGATCTGACGGTCGAGTTCGAGGTCGAGAAAGTGTGGCGCAAGGCCGCCGATTCCGTCTCGTTCACCGTCGCGGCCGGTGAAGTACTGGCCATCGTCGGTGAGTCCGGATCCGGTAAGTCGACCACTGCCATGGCCATTCCCGGTCTGCTGGCAGACAATTCACGTGTCTCGGGCAGCATCGTGCTCGGCGACAAAGAATTGGTCGGGCTGCCGGAGAAGCAGCTGGCACCGATCCGCGGCAAGAACGTGGCGGTCATCTTCCAGGAGCCGATGACGGCGCTCAACCCGGTGTACTCGATCGGCTGGCAGATCACCGAGGCCATCCGCGCGCACACGTCGCTGTCGAAGAAGGAAGCGAAGGCGCGGGCCGTCGAGCTGCTGAAGCTCGTCGAGATGCCTGATCCGGAGACTCGGGTGGACTACTACCCGCACCAGCTCTCCGGTGGGCAGCGTCAGCGCGCCATGATCGCCCAGGCGCTGTCCTCGGATCCGTCGCTGCTGATCGCGGACGAGCCGACCACCGCATTGGACGTCACGGTGCAGGCCGAGATCCTCGACCTGATGCGCGACCTGCGGAACCGAATCGACGCGTCGATCGTCCTGATCACCCACGACATGGGTGTGGTGGCCGACATGGCCGACCGCATCGCGGTGATGAAGGACGGCGTCATCGTCGAAACCGATGCTGCACGAACAATTTTCAAGGATGCGTCGCATCCGTACACGCAGCAGTTGCTCGCCTCGGTTCCGCACCTCGGCAGCAGCACCGAGTCGGTGGCCGCGGGGACCATCGCCGAGCCGAGCGCCGTCGAGGACACCCGCGCACTGAGCATCGTCGACGGCGTCATCGACTACCCGGGCCGCACGGTCTTCCGGGCTGTCGACGGGGTCAGCCTCGATATCGAGATGGGTGAGGTCGTCGGTCTCGTCGGCGAGTCCGGCTCGGGTAAGTCCACGATCGGCAAGGCCGTGGTTGGGCTGAACAAGCTCACCGGCGGCTCGTTGTCCATTGCCGGCGTCGACATCACCAACATGTCGAATCGTGAACTGCGCGCGGTGCGCAGCAAGGTCGGCATCGTGTTCCAGGATCCGGGTTCGTCGCTGAACCCGCGCTGGCCCATCGGCCAGTCGATTGCCGAGCCGATGCTGCTGCACACCGAACTCGGTGCGTCCGAGCGGAACAAGAAGGTCGAGGAACTCCTCGACCAGGTGCATCTGTCGCGGACGATGCGCAACCGCTATCCCCACCAGCTGTCCGGTGGGCAGCGCCAACGAGTCGGTATCGCGCGGGCGCTCGCCCTGGAGCCGACGCTGCTGGTGGCCGACGAACCGACATCTGCGTTGGATGTGTCGGTACAGGCGAAGGTGCTCGAGCTGTTCAAGGAACTGCAGCGTGAGTACGGTTTCGCCTGCTTGTTCATCAGTCACGACCTCGCTGTGGTGGAGGTGCTGGCCAAGCGCATCGCGGTGTTGAACAAGGGCAAGTTGGCCGAATTCGGTACGACGGACCAGATCCTGCGTCGTCCGACCAACGAGTACACCAAGCGGTTGCTCGCGGCCGTCCCGGTGCCGGACCCGGCCGAACAGGCCAAGCGTCGCCAGGCCCGGGCCGAGCTGTTGGCGGCAGGGGCAAAGTAGGGGTGAGGGGAGGGGGTACCGTCGTCTGTCGTGACGGACCCCCTCGCCCCGCTGTTGGAACTGCCCGGAGTTGTCGACTCCGCCGAACGCGCGCGTGACGCTCTGGGCGCAGTGCATCGACACAAGACCAACCGTCGCGGCTGGCCGGCCAACGCGGCCGAGGCTGCTGTGCGTGCAGCTCGGTCGTCGTCCGCGCTCGAGGGCGGTTCGATGGATTTTCCCCGCGACGGTGAAGAAGGCGACCCCATCCTTGCCGGCGCACTCCGCGTCGCCGCCGCCCTCGACGGTGACGCTCTGCAGAACACACTGTCGACCTGGAAGCGCGCCCCATTGCAGACCCTTGCTCGTCTGCACTTGTTGGCCGCGGCCGACCTCGTCGACGACGCCTCCGCCCTCGGTCGCCCTCGCGGCGATGCGGGAGTCGGCGAGCGACTCGATCTGCTCGCTCAGCTGGTGACCGGTGGCACCTCTGCACCCGCCCCGGTGATCGCGGCGGTGGTGCACGGTGAGTTGTTGACGCTCAAAGCTTTCGGATCTGCCGACGGCATCGTTGCGCGTGCTGCATCGAGACTGGTGGCAGCATCGTCGGGATTCGATCCACACAATCTCGGCGTTCCCGAGGTCAGCTGGATGCGTCGAGCGAACGCGTACCGAGACGGCGCATCGGGATTTGCCGAGGGCACCGCGACGGGCGTCGGCAGTTGGGTGATTCTGTGCTGTGGAGCTTTCGAAGCCGGTGCGGCAGAAGCGACTTCGATTGCCGAGGCTGCGCAGTAGTGAGCACGTAAAAGGGCGGCGATGCCGACTTGCGTCGACGTCGCCGCCCGTTAGCACGGAGCGCCTGGTTACCAAGCGTGCACAGGTGGGCTGTGATGGACTACCACGTGGCCTCGGCGAGGATTCGACAGTGATGAGGTCATCCCTGCAACCGGTGCAGGGTTCTTGCTGATCATTGGCGAATTTCGCAGGCCCACAGCGCTTCTGCCATTAGGTGGCAAGCTCCGCGTGGGTGCCGGTGTCCGTGCTGGGAATCCCGGTCGGGAGAGCGAATCTTCTCTTCCGATTCGTTCTTGGCCTTGCGTTCTTCCGTACGTCCTTTGTACCCCGTGACGCGCCTCACATCAAGGGTTTGTGCCTCATCGTTTTCTACGAAGCAGCCCGTAGGTGATCACACCTGCGGCAAGAGCGCTGAAACTTGCTGCGGCACTGACCGCTACGGTCTTTCCGGACGGGGTCTGGATACGCGATCGCAGCGAGACCGGGTTGGAGAACGTGAGAATCGGCCATCCGTTGGAGGCGGCTTCCTTGCGCAGTGCCCGGTCGGGGTTGACGGCGGTCGGGTGCCCGACAGCGCGGAGCATCGGTACATCGGTGATCGAATCCGAATACGCGTAGCTCGAGGCCAGGTCGTAATCATGTTGCGCTGCCAGGGAGTTCATGGCGTCGACCTTTCCCTCGCCGTAGCAGTAGAAGTCGACCTCGCCGATGTACTTGCCATCCACGGTCACCATCGTGGTCGCCATGCTGTGGTCGGCTCCCAGCAGTTCTGCGATGGGATGCACGATTTCGTCGCCGGACGCCGATACGATCACGACGTCGTGCCCTCTGAGCTTGTGGTCGGCGATGAGGTCGGCCGCCTCGGCGAACACGAGGGGATCGACGATGTTGTGCAGGGTTTCTGCAACTACTGCCCGTACCTGTTCGACGTCCCACCCGGCCGTCATGCTCGCGATGTGGGCGCGCATGCGTTCCATCTGGTCGTGATCGGCCCCGGAGAGCAGGAACAGAAACTGCGCGTAGCTGCTTTTGAGTACTGCCCGCCGGTTGATCAGACCTTGGTCGAAGAACGGCCTGCTGAATGCCAGCGTGCTGGACTTCGCGATGATCGTTTTGTCGAGGTCGAAGAATGCCGCGACGCGCGCTGGGCGTCGGCCGGCGGGGGCGTCGTCGTTGCTCGCGCTCTGGGTCACGTTTGTCACCATAGTGGCAGGTGGTGACCGGAGGATGTCCTGTGGTGGCACTGGCGGACTCGGTCGAAGTTCGTCCAGAAAATCCGACAGTTGAACTTGCAAACAAGGACATCCACGGGTGTAGTATTTTCCATGAGCCCGGTTCATCCCGGGCGGTGTTCAGCCCGACCCCCCGGGGCTGAACCAGACGACCCTCGCCTCCTCCCCCCCTGGCGAGGGTCGTCCTCTTTTCTGGGTTGGGTCGAAAAGTGGTACAGAGGTACCGTTATTCATCCACAGGGCCGAATCTATCCACATTTCCCCAAGTCGCGCGCATCTCGAGCAAATTCTCACGCAGGCTTGGCCCATGAAAACGGACCGGCTACAGCACAGCGCACACTCGTCCGTCGCGATGTCGATCGAACTTCGCGGTCTGCGCGAGGACGTGTATCGAATTGCGGCGGCCGCGGATTGTGTTGTGGAAGAGCAGAACTTACTGGTCGGTATCGATTCGACACGGTCGATCTGGGATCACGCCGGAACTATTTTGGTCGATTTCGCGTCCGCCGAGACCGCTCTGTCGATCGGATATTCGCGACGAGCGGGTGTCGTTCTCGTGACTGCTGCAACGCCGACACTCGACGATTGGCGAACCGCCACCGCGCTCGGTGCCGAACAAGTGATCTCGCTGCCCTCGGACGAGGATGCGTTGGTGCGCCTGCTGGGCGAACCGGCGTCGGCACCGACAGGAGACGGTGGCGTCATCGCCGTGGTCGGCGCGCGGGGTGGAGCAGGATCGTCGACGCTCGCCGCTGCGCTCGGTCTGAGTAGTAGCAGCGCGGGTCGGCGCGCATTGCTCGTGGAGGGCGACCGGTACGGCAGTGGACTCGATCTGTTGCTCGGCTGGGAGAACACGCCCGGTCTGCGGTGGTCTGGGTTGGTCGTCGAAGGTGGTCGAGTATCCGCCGACGCCTTGCACGGTGCACTGCCCTCGCGCGACGGGCTGTCCGTGTTGGCCCTCGGCAGATCCGAGAGCCGGAGTCTCGGGCTGACTGCCGTCGCTGTGACGGCTGTGCTCGACGCAGGACGCGCAGCGGGCGATCTGGTGGTGTGTGATGTCCCGCGTCATCCCGGCGACATCTCCGACGCTCTGTACGCCGCCGCGGACCTCGTCGTGCTGGTGCTGCCGGCGGAGCTACGCGCCGTCACCTCCGCGGAAGCGATCGCAGCGCACGTGGCAGATCGAAATGCCAACGTCGGTATCGTCGTTCGAGGACCTGCGCCGGGCGGGCTGCGGGCCGACGATATTGCCGTCGCCCTCGATCTACCGCTGTTGACGTCGATGCGCGCCGAGCCGGGATTGGCCGAGCGACTCGAGCGGGGCGGCCTCGTTCTCGGTCGACGTTCGCCCTTGGCGGCAGCGGCGAGCGGCGTGCTGGAGACCTTCGCGCAGAAGCCCGGCGCACGGCGGTGGGCGGCGTGAGCGCCGTCGTCACTGCGGATCTGTTGGACCGCGTCCGTGATCGCCTTGCTGTATCTGCCGCCGCTCCCGTTCCGGCGACCGTGGCCGCGGCCATCCGAGCCGAGGCAGGGGGCGTCATCGGTGACACGGATATGCTTGCGGCGCTGCGTGTTCTGCAGACCGAGCTGACCGGAGCGGGCCCGCTCGAGCCGCTGCTGTCCGAGCCGGGAGTGACCGACGTGCTGGTCACCGCGCCGGATCAGGTATGGATCGATCGTGGGCGTGGACTCGAACGCACCGCGATTCGCTTCGCCGACGAAGCGGCCGTGCGTCGGCTGGCGCAGCGGCTCGCACTGTCGGCCGGTCGGCGATTGGACGACGCGCAACCCTGGGTCGACGGTCGGCTGCCCGGAGTGGGGCGGGACGTGTTCGGCGTCCGGCTGCACGCTGTGCTGGCACCGGTGGCGAGCGGGGGAACGTGTGTGTCGCTTCGGGTTCTGCGACCCGCGACGCAGGGACTCGCAGCGCTGCGTGCATCGGGCGCCGTGACCGACGCCTGCTACGAGCTGCTGCGTCGAATCGTGTTCGGACGCTTGGCCTTCTTGGTCGTCGGTGGTACCGGCGCTGGAAAGACCACACTCCTTGCCGCGCTGTTGGGTGAGGTGGATCCGGCCGAACGGATCGTCTGCGTGGAGGACGCGGCCGAGTTGGCACCGGCACATCCGCACGTGGTGCGTCTTGTAGCCCGCGCGCCCAATGTCGAAGGGGTGGGGGAGGTATCGGTGCGGCAGCTGGTTCGTCAAGCACTGCGGATGCGCCCCGATCGGCTCGTTGTCGGTGAGGTACGCGGCCCCGAGGTGATCGACCTGATGACGGCACTCAACACCGGGCACGACGGCGGAGCCGGAACGATCCATGCGAACTCCCCCGCCGAAGTGCCGGCGCGTCTCGAAGCCCTTGCGGCGCTGGGTGGAATGGGACGTGATGCGCTGCACAGTCAGCTTGCCGCGGCCGTTCAGGTGGTGCTACACGTTCATCGCAGCGCGGACGGTACGCGACGGTTGCGGGAGATCGGGGTGGTCGACGTCGATCCGACCGGACGGGTACACATCGTGCCGGCCTGGTCTGTGGACGGCGACGCACTGCCGGGTGAGAGTCGACTGGTCGAACTGTTGGACCGCCGCTGCGGGGATGTCCGATGACGGCTGTACTGGTTCTCGTCGCTGTCGCAGTTCTGTTGTGGCCGAACGGTTCCAGGGGACTGGTTATAGAGAAGCGCAGGGCATCGACGGTGCCGCAATGGCTGGTGCCGAGCTGCGCTGCACTGGTTGCGGCTGTCGCGGTGTGGTGGCTCGGCGGCGTCTGGGCCGTGGCCGCAGCGGCGGTGGCGGGAGGTACCGGGTGGACTCGCTTCAGACGTCGGCTGGAGCGCGATCGACGAGCGATCGAATTACACTGGTTGGCAACCGGAGTCGAGGTCATCGTCGGCGAGCTTCGCGTGGGATCTCACCCCGCCACGGCCAGCGCGGTGGCGGCCGACGAATGCGGCGGAATTGCCTCGGCTGCGCTGCGCGGTGCGGCATCGCGGTCCAGGCTCGGCGGCAGGGCGGCCGACGGTATTGCCGCGTCCGATTCGCTGCTGGACGCCGAGCTCGGACGGCTGGCCGCAGCCTGGCACGTGGCCGACGAGCATGGGCTCGCGCTCGCCGAACTGCTCGACGCTGTTCGCGACGACATGCTGGGGCGCAGACGGTTCCGCGAACGAACCGACGCATCGCTGGCCGGTGCGCGGGCTACTGCATTGGTGCTGGCTGGTCTGCCGATCCTCGGTGTTGCGCTCGGCCAGTTGATGGGTGCGAATCCATTGCAGATTCTGCTCGGCGGTGGGGTGGGCGGCGTTCTGCTGTGTATCGGAACGGCACTCGGCTGCGCGGGCCTGCTGTGGACCGACGCGATCACCGGCAAGGTGACCACATGATGTGGGCTGCAGTCCTCTGCCTGGCAACGGCGTTGGTCGCTCTGCCTTCGGTCGGCGGCGGGCTGCGCAGACAGGCAGCCGATGGCCGCGCCGAGACCGACGTCGTCGATGTTTCGAGACCCGATCCACTCGCGGTGGCAACGACATTCGACCTGCTCGCCGCGTGTTTGCGATCGGGGCTTCCGATCGCAACGGCCGCTACAGCCGCAGCGCAGTCCGCTCCCGCCTCGTTCGGGATCGCGTTACGCAAAGCTGCCGATCTGCTCGAACTCGGAGCCGATGCCGAGACCGCATGGGACGCCGTCGCGCACGATCCGGAAACCGAGGCGTTGGCGCGAATGGCACGCCGATCTGCGCGGGCCGGCTCGTCCATGGCGTCGGCGATGACGGAACTGGCTGCGACGCAACGAACTCGCGCCGAGGACGCGTCGGCTGCTGTGGCCGAACGCGCGGGCGTGCTGATCAGCGGGCCGCTGGGTTTGTGCTTTCTGCCTGCCTTCATCTGTCTCGGCATCATCCCCGTGGTGATCGGCCTGGCGGGCAACGTACTGGGCGGCGGTCTGCTGTGACCGCCGCGCCGACAATCTTCCGGTGCGGAACTGCCGCGTCGGAGAACAGGGAGGGGAATCGAGATGATCGAGAACGCACTGCAGGAGTTGAAGACTCGAATCGTGTTGTTCGGTGTGGAGGACGATGGCATGTCCACGGCGGAGTATGCGATCGGCACCATCGCCGCCGCGGCGTTCGGGGCGGTGCTGTACACGGTGGTGACGGGGGACAGCATCGTGTCGGCGTTGACGGGGATCATCGATCGAGCGTTGAACACTGCCGTCTGATCGCGACCGATGATGACGGGGCCGTGACGGTGGAGGCGGCGTTCGCGATCGCGTCCATCGTCGCGGTGATCGTGGTGTGTATCGGTGCGATCGTGTCGGTCACCATGCACATCGGCTGTGTCGATGCGGCGAGGGAAGCAGCTCGATTAGCGGCCAGAGGTGATGGGGCCCGTGCTGTCTCGGTAGGGGAGAGGGTCGCGCCGGAGGGGGCTCTGGTGACGGTGAGGGAGGATGGCGAGTTCTTCGTCGCGCGGGTGGAGGTGGCGAGTCCGCTACCGGGCTTGACGTTGTCGGCCGAGGCGGTTGCTGCTGCGGAACCGGTTGCAGTGGAATGAGGTTGCGCGACGACGAGGGTGGCGCGACGGTGTTGGCGGCGCTGGCGATATCGGCGTTGATCGCCGTCGTGGTGATGGTGATGCACGTCGGTTCGGCGGTGGGTGCTCGTCATCAGGCGCAGTCTGCGGCCGATCTCGCGGCGTTGGCCGGGGCGGGGGCACTGGATCGTGGGGTGGCCGACGCTTGCGAGTCGGCGCGATCAGTGGCGAGCAGGATGTCGACTGATTTGCGGAAGTGCACGATCGACGAGTGGGACGTGATCGTGACGGTGGGTCAGCCGGTGTTCCTGGGTCGCTTCGGAATGTCCGACGCCATCGCCTCGGCTCGGGCGGGTCCGGGTTGACCGGACGCCCGCTCGACTGCCCGTATCCGCAAACGCGCGCGCGTTTGCCAGGTGCGAGCGGAATCGCCCCGTCTGGCCGGCTATTTCGCGAGCGTTCAGCGAATGCGCGCGCGTTTGCCTTGAACCCCGGCCTCGAACCCCGGCCTCGAACCCCGGCCTCGAACCCCGGCCTCGAACCCCGGCCTCGACGTTCCGTCTGCAGCGGTCAGCGTGGCGGGAAGGTGCGCGCACCTGATTGCAGAGGGGCGAGCCGGGTGAGCTGGGTGACGTGCTCCGGAGTCAGTTCCACGAGTGAATTGACCTGCAGCAGTTGCATGGTGCGCACGATTTCCTCGCGCAGGATGTCGATCATGCGGTCGACGCCCTCGCGACCCCCGGCCATCAGGCCGTACAGGTAGGCCCGGCCGACGAGCGTGAACGACGCACCCATCGCGATGGAGGCGACGATATCGGCACCATGCATGATGCCTGTGTCGACGGCTACCTCGAAGTCGGAGCCGACTTCGCGAACGACCTGAGGCAACAGGTGGAAGGGAACGGGAGCGCGATCGAGTTGTCGACCTCCATGGTTCGACAGAATGATCCCGTCGACTCCCAGTTCGGCCAGACGGGCCGAATCTGCCACAGACTGAACACCTTTGACGACGAGCTTGCCGGGCCAGATGTCACGGATGACGTCGAGATCGTCGAACGAGATCGATGGATCCATCGCTGAATTGAGCAGCTCTCCGACCGTGCCGCCGGTGGAAGACAACGACGCGAACTCGAGCTTGGCCGTGGTGAGGAAATCCCACCACCACCACGGACGCGGAATGGCGTTGGCGATCGTCGACGCGGTCAACTGCGGCGGGATGGAGAACCCGTTTCGCTTGTCTCGTAGGCGAGCTCCGGCGACCGGTGTGTCGACCGTGAACAGGAGTGTGTCGAAGCCTGCCTTTGCTGCGCGTTCGACCAGCCCGAACGAGATGTCACGATCTCGCATGACGTAGAGCTGGAACCAGTTTCGCCCATTCGCGTTGGTGGCCTTGACGTCCTCGATCGACGTGGTGCCCAGGGTCGAGAGGCAGAACGGAATTCCCGCAGCGCCGGCGGCTGCAGAACCGGCGTATTCGCCCTCGGTCTGCATCAGGCGGGTGAATCCAGTCGGGGCGATGCCGAACGGGAGCGCGGAAGGCCCACCGAACACCGTCGTCGAGGTGTCGACGTGGGAGACGTCCCGCAGGATCGAGGGATGGAATTCGACGTCGCGGAAGGCCTGACGAGCCCGCGACAGCGAGATCTCGGCGTCAGCGGCACCGTCGGTGTAGTCGAATGCCGCGCGAGGGGTGCGACGGCGGGCGATGGTACGAAGATCGTCGATGGTGAGAGCGGCGTTCAGGCGTCGTCGACGCAGATTCAGATCGGGCTTCTTGAACGATATGAGGTCACGGAGATCGGAGGGGTTGGGTAGCTGCCGGGTGATGGGCATGTGACGGTCTCGATTCTGTGGGCTGATCCTCTTCCCACCACACCACCCGAGGTGTTGGCAACGACGCGCAGGGTGGCGTGCCCGTGCCCCGGCCCGTCAGCTCCGCATCAGCTTGTGCAGCGCATCGGCGATCTCTGGATCGGTGTATCCACCGGTCCGGGCCACGAAAGTCGTTCGGGTGACTGCCAGTACGTCGCCTCGCTGATCGGTGAGGGTGTTACTGGTGACCATCACGTCGCTTCCCGAGGATTGCCGAAACGATTCCAGGCACAGGTCGGAGCTGACGCGATCGCCGACCTGCATCGGTCGGCGGATCAGGATTTGTTGATCTGTGTGTAGAACGTCGCTGACGGAATAGCCGATCAGCAGGTGGGCGAACAGTTCGGGCAGCAATCGGGTGCCGATGACGCTGACAAAGGTGACCGGAGCGATCAACGTGGCGTAGCCGAGCGCAGCGGCCGCGATTTCGAGGCGATGGGCGGGATGGTCGTCGTGGACGGAACGGGCGAATTCACGAATTTGTTCGCGACCGACCTCGTAATCGTGCGGTGGTCGATAGTGGCACCCGACCTTGTCTGCGATGGTTGGAACGGCCGCAGGAGACAGATCCGTTGGTTGGTCGATCACCGTCATGTCGAACCTCCAGAGGCTCCGAGCCTGTGCCGAGTCACCAGAATTGGAACAGCCTCAGAACTGACACGCCGTCAGAGTTGCGCACATTTGCGATCGATCACAGTCGAGTCGACGGTGTGCTGGAGATTCGCCAGGGCTCCTCTTGTTGCCGGGTGCGGATGACAGCGCGCGTCGCGTCCAGACCTCTGACAAATGCGCGCGCGTTTGCCAGACGCGCGCGGAATCGCTCCGTTCTGGCCGCGATTTTGCGCGCGTTCAGCGAGTGCGCGCGCGTTTGCCTCGAACCCGGGACGCGGCGAACCCCGAACCGCCGAACCCCGCACTCACACCCCAGCGCCCAGGACCCAAGCCGGGTCAACCCTCTCGAGTGACGGCCGCGAGTATCGCCGTCAACACTCGAACGGCACCGTCTTTGTCCAGTGGATCGTTGCCGTTTCCACATTTTGGGGATTGCACACAGGATGGGCATCCGGTTTGGCATTCGCAGGAGACGATGGCGTCCTTGGTGGCGGCGAGCCAATCGGCGATGGCCACGTGGCCGCGGTCGGCGAATCCGGCTCCGCCGTCGTATCCGTCGTAGACGAAGACCGTCGGCAGCCCGGTGTCGGGGTGTAGAGCCGTCGACACTCCGCCGATGTCCCATCGATCGCACGTTGCAACCAAGGGCAGCAATCCGATGGCGGCGTGTTCGGCTGCGTGCAGAGATCCGGGGAATCGTTCGTACGGAACCCCGCTGTGCTCCAACAACTCCGGTGTGATGGTGTACATGACGGCTCGGGTGTCGAGGGTCTGGGCGGGCATGTCGAGTTCGATGGAATCGAGTACCTCGCCCGAGAGCAGGCGTCGGAGATATCCGACGACCTGATGGGTGACGTTCACCTGCACCAGTGCGACGCGCACCTCGCCGTAGTCGACGGATTCGTGCACCGCAGTGATCGAGATGTCGGTGATCTCGCGGGCCGAGGTGTTCCACTCGGGTTGCTCCGCGTGCACCAACGCCAGACCGGCGTCGAGATCGAGTTCGTCGACCACGAACGACTCGCCCTGGTGGATGTGGACGGCGCCGGGATGTGCAGTGGCGGGTGCTCGTCCGCCGTCGACCGTACCGAGCATGCGGCCGGACTCGCCGTCGACGATGGCCACCTGCACACCGGTGCCGCCGCGGATGTTCACCGCACCGTGCGGTGAGAGTTGCTGGCCCTCGGGCGTGATGAACCATCCGTGCGGACGCTTGCGCACGTAGCCCTTCAGCTCGAGCTCCTCGAGTACCGATTCTGCGCTCAGCTCCTCGGCCTCGGCTAGGGTGATCGGCAGTTCGACTGCAGCGCAGAGCAATTGCGGAGCCAGAATGTACGGATTGGTGGGGTCGGTGACGGTGGCCTCGACGGGCTTGTCCAGCAGGGCCGCCGGGTGATGCACCAGATACGTGTCGAGTGGATCGTCGCGCGCAACGAGAACCAGGAGCGATCCTTCTCCGCGACGTCCGGCGCGGCCGCCCTGCTGCCAGAACGACGCGACGGTACCGGGGAAGCCGGCGACGATCACCGCGTCCAAACCGGCAATGTCGACGCCCAATTCGAGTGCGTTGGTGGTGGCGACGCCCAACAACGTGCCGTCGGACAGATCGGATTCCAGTTTTCGCCGGTCCTCCGCCAAATACCCTGCGCGATAGGCGGCGACGCGTCGCACCAGTTGCGGATCGACGTCGGCGAGAATTCTCTGAGCGCCGAGTGCGGTGACCTCGGCTCCGCGCCTGGAGCGTACGAATGCCAGCGTACGGGCACCCTCCACCAACAGATCGGCCATGATGCGCGACGCCTCCGCGCCTGCGGATTTCCTTACCGGAGCGCCGTTTTCACCGGTGATCTCTTTCAGCAGCGGTGGTTCCCACAGTGCGACGGTGCGGGCTCCGTGCGGGGAGCCGTCCTCGGTGACTTCTTCGCACGGCGCTCCGATGAGGCGGCTCGCAGCCCGCCCTGGCTCGGACGTGGTGGCGCTGGCGAGCACGAACACCGGTGATGCACCGTACCGTGCGCAGAGGCGTCGGAGCCTGCGAAGCACCAACGCGACATTGGATCCGAAAACGCCGCGGTAGTAGTGACATTCGTCGACAACCACATAACGAAGATTGCGGAGAAACCGAGACCAACGCTCGTGCGAACCGAGAATGCCAAGGTGCAGCATGTCGGGGTTGGTGAAGATCCACCGCGCATTGGTGCGTGCCCACTGGCGAATCTCGATCGGAGTGTCACCGTCGTAGGCACTCGGGAACACCTCTGCGAGTTCGCCTGACAGTTCCCGCAACTCGTCGGTGATCGAGATGGTGGTGCGTAGCTGATCGGCACCGAGGGCCTTGGTGGGAGCCAGGTACAGCGCGGTCGCCCGAGCGTCGGCAGAAAGAGTCGTCAGAATGGGAAGTTGATACGCCAACGATTTGCCCGACGCGGTGCTCGTCGAGAGCACCACGTGATTGCCCTCGGCGGCGAGTGTTGCCGCACGTGCCTGATGCGTCCACGGTTGTGCGATCCCACGAGAGGTGATCACCTGCACCACTTCCGGGCCCACCCACGACGGCCAGGAGGCGAACTGCGAGACCCGTGCCGGCAGTTCGGCGACGTGGGTCAGCGGGCTCTCGTTCGCGGGCGAACCCGCCAGTACTCGATCCAACAACCGCTGCCCGTAGCTCGCGCCATCCGCACCGTCCAGCGGATGGTTCTCGCTCACTGCCGGTCTCCATGCATTCGTTCGATCTACAAGCGCCGTCGGGCTCTTCGCGACCTGGGATCCCCATGCTATCGCGGGCCGTCGACGGCTCGTTCGGGCCCTGGTGGGAGCCGCAATTCATCCGTCTCGTGTTGTGCGTTTCCACAACATGGGCAAATTGTTCGAAAAGGGTCGGTTTTCGACTGTTGCGAACGTGGAGTTCATGGTTCACTTGACGCGGTCGCAGCTTCTGTGTTCGTTCTACGCTTCGCAGGATCTCATGTTGCGGGCGCGGTACTGGGAGAGCTCGTCCATCAGGGGGAATCCTGAGGGGGATTCGTACAAGTGCAGCGGTCGGAACCGGCCCGATGGATCGAAAGTGCGCTCCATCGAATCCGGTGTTAGAAAGAGAAGGAAAAGCATGGCACAGGGAACTGTGAAGTGGTTCAACGCCGAAAAGGGCTTTGGATTCATCGCACCAGAAGACGGCTCCGCTGACGTTTTCGTCCACTACTCCGAGATTCAGGGCAGCGGTTTCCGCACCCTCGAGGAGAACCAGCGCGTGGAGTTCGAGGTCGGCCAGGGCACCAAGGGTCCTCAGGCAACGGGCGTTCGCGCAGTCTGATCCGAGTCGAGAACTGTCATCCCCCTTTCGCGGTGGTCTCCGGTGGAGTCGATCGCGGGAGGGGGATGACTCATATCCGAACCACCCGAGTGCGGCGAAAGCCGTGAGCGTGGCCGCCGATGTCCTAATGTCCTTGCTGTGAACCAGCTGTCCTTCTTCTCCGCCGAATCGTTGCCGCCCGCGGTGACCGATCTCAGTGGGCTGCTGGCTGCCACCGGCCACGTCGTCACCTCCGCGGGCTCGGCCCGTATTTCAGTCGTCGTCGACGCGCAGTGGCGCGCGGAGGCCATCGCCGAACTCATCGCGCAGTGTGGTCTGACTGCAGAGTTGGGGCGATCGGAGGAGAACCGGCCGTTGGTGCGTACCGCGTCGGTGCCCGAACTGTTCGCACTGGCGTCTCTGTGGACCAAGGGTGCTGTCAAAGCCGTCCCTCCCGGGTGGGTACCGGGTTCGCGCGAACTCCGCGCCTGGGTGCTGGCGGCCGGTCGTCCCGAGGCCGAGGGTGAGCGGTACGTGCTCGGACTCGATCCTCACGCACCGGACACCCATTCCGTCCTCGCGCAGTCGTTGATGCGTGCGGGCATCGCGCCGACGCTGATCGGCACTCGAGGCTCCAATCCGGGGCTGAGAATCACCGGTCGACGACGGCTGTTGCGTCTCACCGAGAACGTCGGTGAGGCTCCCCGGAACGTGGACGCACGTACCATTTGGCCGCGCGCGGAGTAGCCCGATATGTGACTGATCTGCGAGTATTTGGTCGACGTATGTCAGTCTGTTAGTAGTGGGACAGGCAAATCTGCCTGTGAAAACGCACTAGGGAAGGTTCGGCAGCAAGGTGGCAGCACGTAAGAACGGCACGGGGGACAGCTCCGCCGAGCCGCGTCGTCTGGTCATCGTCGAGTCTCCGACCAAGGCAAGGAAGATCGCCCCGTACCTGGGGAGCAACTACGTCGTCGAGGCCTCCGTCGGCCATATTCGCGACCTTCCCCGCGGTGCCGCGGACGTCCCCGCCAAGTACAAGGGCGAGCCCTGGGCGCGTCTCGGTGTGGACGTCGACCACGACTTCGAGGCCCTCTACGTCGTCTCGCCCGAGAAGAAGGGCAAGGTCGCAGAGCTGAAAAGTCTGCTCAAAGACGCCGACGAGCTGTATCTCGCCACTGACCCCGACCGCGAGGGTGAGGCCATCGCCTGGCATCTCCTCGAGACCCTGAACCCCAAAGTCCCTGTTCGACGCATGGTCTTCCACGAGATCACCAAGCCGGCGATCCTCGCGGCCGCCGCCGACACTCGCGACCTCGACCAAGACCTGGTCGACGCCCAGGAGACCCGTCGTATCCTCGACCGTCTCTACGGCTACGAAGTGAGCCCGGTGCTGTGGAAGAAGGTCATGCCGAAGCTGTCGGCGGGCCGAGTGCAATCCGTCGCCACCCGCATCATCGTCCAGCGTGAGCGCGAGCGGATGGCATTCCGCAGCGCCGAGTACTGGGACATCTCCGCCACGCTCGACGCCGGTGCCGAGGCGAGCCCGCGCAGTTTCGGAGCCCGGCTGGTCAACGTCGACGGCAATCGCGTCGCCGCCGGTCGCGATTTCGGGGCCGACGGCAAACTCAAGACCGAGTCCGTGACCGTGTTGGACGAACCGCGTGCCCGACGCCTCGCCGAGGCTCTCGAAGGCGTCGATCTGACGGTCGCGTCGGCAGAGGACAAGCCGTACACCCGCAAGCCGTACCCGCCGTTCATGACGTCGACGCTGCAGCAGGAGGCCGGTCGCAAGCTGCGGTTCAGTTCCGAACGGACCATGCGAGTGGCGCAGCGTCTGTACGAGAACGGCTACATCACCTACATGCGTACCGACTCGACGTCGCTGTCCGCGTCGGCGGTCTCCGCGGCACGGGCGCAGGCAACCGAGCTCTACGGCCCCGAGTACGTGCATCCCACTCCCCGGCAGTACACCCGCAAGGTCAAGAACGCGCAGGAGGCGCACGAGGCCATCCGCCCCGCGGGTGACGTGTTCCAGACTCCCGGCCAGCTGCACTCGGCGCTGCAGACCGACGAATTCCGGCTGTACGAGCTGATCTGGCAGCGCACGGTGGCGTCGCAGATGGCGGATCTGCGCGGCACCACACTGACGCTGCGCATCACCGGAACCGCAGGCACAGGCGAGGAGTGCACGTTCTCCGCGTCGGGCCGCACCATCACGTTCGCCGGCTTCCTCAAGGCCTACGTCGAGAGCGTCGACGACGAGGCGGGCGGTCAGACCGACGACGCCGAGTCGCGTCTGCCCGCGCTGAAGGCCGGACAGGCAGTGACGGCCACCAAGCTCGATCCCGACGGTCACACCACCAACCCGCCGGCTCGATTCACCGAGGCGTCGCTCATCAAGACGCTCGAAGAGCTGGGAATCGGTCGGCCGTCGACGTATTCCTCGATCATCAAGACCATCCTCGACCGCGGTTACGTCTACAAGCGTGGCAGTGCTCTGGTGCCGTCGTGGGTGGCGTTCTCGGTGATTGCGTTGCTGGAAGCGCACTTCGGGCGTCTGGTGGACTTCGATTTCACCGCCGGAATGGAAGACGATCTCGACGCGATCGCGGGAGGCCGTGAGCGACGCGGCGATTGGCTGCAGAACTTCTACTTCGGCGGCGAGACCGGTGCCGAGGGTTCGGTGGCGCGATCCGGCGGCCTGAAGAAGATGGTGGGCCAGAATCTCGAAGAGATCGACGCCCGCACCATCAACTCGATCCGTCTGTTCGACGACTCCGAGGGACGCGAAATCCATGTGCGCGTGGGCCGTTACGGTCCGTACCTCGAACGCATGGTCAAGAACGACGACGATCCGGACGGCGATCCGATCAGCCAGCGGGCGAACCTGCCCGACGATCTGCCGCCGGACGAGTTGACGCTCGACTTCGCCGAAAAGCTCTTCGCCACACCGCAAGAGGGCCGCAAGCTCGGTGTGGATCCGTTGACCGGCCACGACATCGTCGCGAAGGAAGGCCGTTTCGGGCCGTACGTCACCGAGATCCTGCCCGAGCCGGAACCCGAGCCGACGCCGCCTCAGCCCGATATCGTGCCGATCCCGACCGGTAACGACGGTGATGGTGGCGGTGGCGTCAAGACTGCGGTGAAGAAGGCTGCAGCCAAGAAAGCACCGGCCAAGAAGGCTGCCGCGAAGAAGGCCACCGGCCCCAAGCCGCGGACCGGCTCGTTGCTCAAGTCGATGGATCTGGCGACGATCACGCTCGAGGATGCCCTCAAGCTGCTGTCGTTGCCGCGCATCGTCGGCGTCGATCCCGAGTCCAAGGAAGAGATCACCGCGCAGAACGGCCGTTACGGCCCGTATCTGAAGAAGGGCACCGACTCTCGCTCGCTCGCGGACGAGGATCAGATGTTCACGGTCAGTCTCGAAGAGGCTCTGAAGATCTACGCCGAGCCCAAGCGTCGCGGACGTCAGGGGGAGGCCAAGCCGCCGCTGCGAGAGCTGGGCGTCGACCCGATCAGTGAGAAGCCGATGGTGATCAAGGACGGCCGATTCGGGCCGTACGTCACCGACGGTGAGACCAACGCGAGTCTGCGCAAGGACGACGAGGTCGAGTCGATCACCGACGACCGTGCATCGGAGTTGTTGGCGGACAGGCGTGCTCGCGGCCCGGTGAAGAAGAAGGCACCGGCCAAGAAGGCGGCCGCCAAGAAAGCCCCGGCAAAGAAGACTGCGGCGAAGAAGGCTCCGGCCAAAAAAGCTGCTGCCAAGAAGACCGCCACCAAGACCACTGCTACCAAGACCACTGCCGCGAAGAAGGCCCCGGTCAAGAAGGCTCCTGCGAAGAAGACCGAGAGCGAATAGCCCGACGAGCTCGAAGTTGTGGACGGAAAGACGGCCGAAAGCCGCCGTAACTTCGAGTTCGGCGATCGGCGGGAACATTCGGTCGACGGGATGCGTCGAACCGTCGTGAAGCGCGGATTGATCGGTCTCGTAGCCCTCGGATGCGTCGTTGCCACGTCGACGGGCTGCTCTCAGGTGGTCCAGGGCCGAGCGACGGCAGCCGAGCAGGGTTCGGTGACTCCGTCGGTGTCCAGGCCGGACGTCCCGGCAGGTGAGCTGTTCGATCCGTGTTCGTTGCCGCTCGCGAGCTTGGATCCGACGGGCGCGCTCGAGTTGAAGGACTCGCTCACTCCAGGGATACCCGACACATCCGGCGTCTGTGTGTGGACGAGTTCGGACTACTCGCTGTCGGTGACCATGTCTGTTACCGAATTCCTGATTTTCTCCGATCCGAAGTCGACTCCGGACTTGGAGGACGTGCGGTCGGAGAAGGTGGGTGCCTTCACCTTCGACGTGTTTCGAATCGGTTCGACCCTCGACGACGACGGGAAGAGTCAGTCGTGCAATGCACAGACCACGACGTCCGGGGGAAACGTGAGCTTGAATGTGTTCGAGATCGACTTCGAGCCCACGGAACCGATCGATGCATGCGCGACGACCGAGAAGATTCTTCGGTCGCTCGAGCCGTTCCTGCCCGCGCCGGGGTAGTCGGACCCAACCGTTAGGGTTGGCGGCATGGTGGGTGTGTTCGATCGATTGGTCGGTCAGGAAGATGTCGAGGCCGATCTGACGGCTGCCGCGGTGGCTGCTCGTACCGGTGTCGACTCCTCGGCGATGACGCATTCGTGGCTCTTCACCGGCCCTCCCGGATCGGGGCGCTCCGTAGCCGCTCTGTGCTTCGCTGCGGCGTTGCAGTGCACCACCGAGGGTGTTCCAGGATGCGGTCACTGTCAGGCGTGTTCGACGACGATGGCCGGTACCCACGGCGATGTGCGACGCGTCGTACCCGAGGGCCTGAGCATCAGCACCAAGGAGATGCGCGACATCGTGTCCATCGCCTCGCGTCGTCCCAGCACCGGGTTGTGGCAGGTGGTCGTGGTGGAGGACGCCGACCGTCTCACCGAGGGTGCCGGAAACGTTCTGCTCAAGGTGGTCGAGGAGCCGCCGGCGCGGACGGTGTTCCTGCTGTGTGCTCCGTCGGTCGATCCGCAGGACATCTCGGTGACCTTGCGCTCGCGATGCCGCCATGTCTCGTTGGTGACGCCCACGGTGCCCGCGATCGCGCAGGTGTTGCAGACCCGCGACAAGCTCGACGCCGAGACGGCCGAGTGGGCCGCGTCGATCAGTGGCGGGCATGTGGGCAGAGCGCGTCGGCTCGCCACCGACGAGGACGCGCGAGCGCGGCGCAAACGGGCGCTGGCTCTGGCGTCGGCCGCGGCTCGGCCCAATCAGGCCTACCTCGCGGCCGAGGAGCTGGTGAAGGCCGCCGAGGACGAGGCCAAGGAGATGAGCGCCTCCCGCGATGAGGCCGAGACCGAGGAACTGCGAACGGCTCTGGGCGCGGGCGGAACCGGCAAGGGTGCAGCGGGGGCGTTGCGCGGTTCTGCCGGTGTGCTCAAAGACCTCGAGAAGCGGCAGAAGTCTCGCGCCACCAGAACCGGTCGCGATTCACTGGATCGGGCATTGATGGATCTCGTCGGCCTGTATCGAGATGCACTCGCCCGCTCGTACGGATCGACCGCGACGGCAACGCACCCCGACATGGCCGAGCAAGTCGAGCGGATGGCGAAAGCCGTCTCGCCCGAGGCATTGCTGAAGAGCATCGAGGCGATCCTCGAATGCCGAGAGTCGTTGGCGGTCAACGCGAAACCGAAGTTCGCGATCTATGCGATGGTGGCGACTCTGGGAGACGTGCTGCGTTAGTCCTTCGCTTTTTTCCGCGCCCGCGAAGCCCGGAGATTGGCAACGTTGCCGCAGGTCTTGACGTCGTGCCAGACGCCACTGTTGTTGCGGGAGCGGTCGTAGAAGGCAGATCCGCACAACTCGTTCTTGCATCGCTTGAGTCGACGCCACGTGTCTGCCTTTTGTGCGAGAAGCACTTCGGACCAGATCTCCGACGCGATGTACTGGGCCCCGCTGCCGGTGGGCGAGAGTCGGACGATGCCATCGGTGTCCGGTATCAATTCGACGCTCACCACTGGGATCGGCGGTAGTTCTCCGGCGAGGGCTGCTTCGACGTTCGCTCGCAGCGTTCGGAGGGCCGTCGCGTCGTCGTCCGACAGCGGCATTTCCCAGGTTGTGGACGCTGCCTCGCCGTCGGCGATGAGGTCGGGGAGTCCGTACACGTCGATAGCTCGCGTGTTCAACAGATTCTGAACCACCTGCAGGCCGTCGGGTGCCGGTGCGAGGTGAAAGCGCTCTGTCGGCGACTGTGACATAAGTGAACAGTATTTGACTATGTCGTCCCGGTCAACTATTACTGACGTAGTCAAAAGCATTTAACCTCTGTCGTAAGGATGAGTCCGATGGTGTCGATTTCGGGAGCAACAGTGTTGGTGACCGGCGGTCAGCGCGGTTTGGGCAAGGCGACGGTCGATGCATTGCTCGAGCGTGGGGCAGCGAAGGTGTACGCGACTGCGCGGAACCCACGCGAGGACTCGGATCCTCGTATCGTCCCGGTAGTGCTCGACGTCACCGACGCGGATTCTATTGCAGCGCTTGGTGATATCGCATCCGATGTGTCGATTGTGTTCAACAACGCGGGCGCTCCCGGAACAACACCGTTGCTGACGACATCGATCGACGACGTGCGTGCGGTGTTCGAGACCAACGTGTTCGGGGCCCTGCGGATCGCGCAGGAATTCGCGCCGATCCTGAAAGCCAACGGCGGCGGAGCACTGATCGACATCCACTCCGTGCTGTCGTGGTTGGGCGGTGCGGGTGCGTACGGGGCATCCAAGGCGGCGATCTGGTCGGCGACCAACTCGCTGCGGCTCGAGCTGGCCCCGCAGGGGACGCTGGTCGTCGGAGTCCATCTGGGATATACCGACACCGACATGATCGCCGAACTCGACGTCCCGAAGAACGACCCACGTGACGTGGTGCGCCAGGTTCTCGACGCCGTCGAAGCGGGCGAGACCGAAGTGCTCGCCGACGACCTGACCAGGCACGTCAAGTCGATCCTCAGCGGACCGGCGGAAGGCCTCGGCCTCGCAGGCTGACCGCCGGGGGAGGCGATTTTCGTTTCGACCTGATGCTCCGTTAGACTCACCAACGCCGAAAGGCACGCCGCCTTAGCTCAGTCGGTAGAGCATTTCACTCGTAATGAAAAGGTCAAGAGTTCGATTCTCTTAGGCGGCTCACTCAGAAGGCCTCTGACATGCAAGAGCATGTCGGGGGCCTTTTCTGTTGTTCGATTCCGGCCGGATCGACCTGTTCGCCGCATCGGTCCTGCAAAATCAGCTCATGCGACCTGACGAGGTACACGGTGCCGGTGGGGGTCTTATGACAGCGATCGTCACGACCGGCACCGGTGGATACGACAAGCTCGTCGTCTCCGAGGTACCCAGACCCGTGCCGGGTCCGGGTGAGGTGCTCGTTCGAGTGTTGGCAGCAGGGATGAACAACACCGAAATCAACACGCGCGTGGGCTGGTACCAGGACGGTGGGTGGAACGACACGACACCGTTTCCGCTGATTCAGGGCACGGACTGCTGCGGGATCGTATGTGCGGACGCCGAGACCGACGAGTCCCTCGTCGGTCGCCGTGTCCTGGTTCGAGCGTGCATGCGTGTCGACGGATTCTCGTCGGGCGAGACGCGCTGGTTGGGATCGGACATGAACGGCGCGTTCGCCCAATTCGTCGTCGTTCCGGCGAGCGAGGTCTTCGCGGTCGAGTGTGGGTGGGCCGACGCAGAGCTGGCGACGATCCCGTGTGCGTACGGCACGGCGGAGAACATGATCGCTCGCGCAGGAGTGCGTCGAGGGTCGACGGTGCTCATAACCGGCGCGTCGGGTGGAGTCGGTTCTGCCGCAGTGCAACTCGCCGCTCGGCGAGGCGCACGCGTGATCGGTATCGCGAGCCCTGCCAAGCACGATCAGCTCCGCGAACTCGGCGTCGACGAGGTATACGGACGCGACGTGGACGTGGTGGGCACCCTCGGCAAGCGCAGCGTCGATGTGGTGATCGACAACGTCGCCGGCACAGGGTTCGGTCCGTTGCTCGATCTTCTCGTTCGTGGGGGAACCTACGTGTCCTCGGGTGCGATCGCAGGGCCCGTCGTCGAGTTGGATCTACGGACGATGTATCTGAACGATCTCACGCTCCTCGGGTGTACAGCGTGGGGCGAGGACGTGTTCCCGAACCTCGTGTCGTACATCGAAGCCGGTGAAATTAGGCCGTTGCTGGCCGATTCTTTTCCGCTCGAGCAGATCGCGGCGGCGCAGCAGCGCTTCGTGGAGAAGGACCACGTCGGAAAGTTCGTGCTCGTTCCGCCGGAGGTTCTCGATCAGGCGTGATCGGCAGCCGCGCGGGCACTGTGGCAATGGAGTGTTCGCCGTGCACACCCGAAACTAGCTCACGAGCTCGAACTCCGCGCGACCGTAACTCACACCGTTGATCTGGAGCTCGATCGCGTGCGGGCCGGGGTAGTACTTGCGTGTGGTCAACGTCCGGAACGAATGGTTCCGACGAACGTCGACGCTCTCACCGGGCGCGATCGTTGTTGTCTTCAGTTTGAACGTCTTTCCGGTCACCCCACCGTTGGCCTTCGTGTGGTGAACGATGTAGTCGATCACGACCTGTGCGGGTTCGAGGCCGAGGTTGCGGATCGATGCGCTGAATTCCAGGCTTTCCCCGATGGGCACCTCCGCGACGTCGAGGGCCGGGCCTGTCACGTCCAGTTCGGCCGGGGCGAACCCCAGTAGAGCAAGCGCATCGGTGTTTCCGTCCTTGATCACTGTCCGAAGCGCGTGTCGAACGAGCCGGCCGGTGTTCGCATCCGGGTCGTCGAGCCACCGCGCTGCGGCCTGGACGACGATGTCCGGGACGTCTCGACTGAAATCGTTGAGATGGTTGGCAACCGAACGTCGAACGTACTCACTGTCGTCTCGGTACAGCCTGTCCAGAATCGGCACCGTGACGCCCGGACGCTCGAGTATCTCGGGGACCCGAACCGACCACGGAAGGTACGGGCGGGTCCCTTCCGATGCCAGACGGCGCACGTGCTCGTCCGAGGATTGCGTCCATTCGAGCGCGATGGCGAGAGAGCGATCCAGATCGGCTCGAAGGAAAGTGCGGATGGCAAATTCCGAACTGAGTCGGCCGGTGAGCTCGGCGAGCAACGACATCCCGTCGTCGAACGCGCTCGAGGTCTTCTCCTCGACGGCCTTCGATGCAACAGCGCTCGTGACGGGCCAGACCAACCAACCCTGGAAGTCCGGATCCGTGGCTGCCCGTCGAATGGTGCCGGCGAACTGGACGTAGGTGCCAGGCAGTCCCGTCAGCAGTGCGTCACGCAGTAGATCTGCGCGCGCTCTGAGCGCGAGCGGCCCCAGAAGACCTGGCGAGGCATCGAGTAACGACAGATCAGCGCTCGGTGCGGCGGTGCGAACGGTGCGAAACAGCGCGCCGGCTGTGTCCGGTCCGATGAGTTCGTCGGCGAAGGGCATGAGAGGTTCTTACCCCGAAGCAGTGACATCGTAGGGATGCTGACTGTTTGCGGGAACTGGGCGCAGGGGCGAGATCGGCTCCAGTCGTCGTCGTCGGGCATGCGTAGATCCGAAATGGTCGCAGCGACACCCAAATTCGGGCGGCGCGAACGTCAGCGGTTCGAATCGGACTGGGATAGCCTTCGCGGATCAACAATGCGCTGGGCTGCTGGTCGACTGGAGTTCTCCGGCCGGACCGGCCCCTGTGCACCATGGGTCATAACCCTGGGGGGGGTCGCGTCGTGCCCGTCGTTCGTGTCGAGTTGCATCGGGGTGCGTGTTCCCGGTGCCGTTCCGGAGAATGTTCACTGTGAGCGGGTGGCTTTCGGTGGTGATTCTCAACGGAATCACCGCTGCTGCGTATCTGGGGATCGTGCTGTTCATCGTCCGGGGGCTGCTGCGAACAGGGCAGTTCCGAAACAATCGTTTGGCGGTGGCGACGGCAGCGATCTTTCTGACCTGCGCCGCTCATCACCTGGTTCATGCGGTGCACTTGCTCGCGGGGTTCGACGGCCATGCCTCGCATCTCGCCGCAGGCTCCGACACAGGGATGCTCGACGCGATGCGCGAGTCGATGGGAGGAAGCGTCGACGTTGCGGTGACGGCGTCGACCGCGCTCGCCGGCGTGATCTACCTGGGGATGCGTCGCTTCTACGGGCCGTTGCTCCGTTCGCCCGCGATGTTCGACGATGCGAGCGAGGCCCGATATCGGCAACTGGCGGCGAATCTACCGCACACGTCGGTGCTGCTCGTGGATTGCGATCTGCGGTTCGTCCTGGTCGAGGGTGCCGGTCTGCTGGCGGAGGGCTACGACCCGCGACGAATGGAGGGGCAGCTGTTGCGGGATATCGTGCCACCGGATGTCTTTGCTCATCTCGAGCCGCATTACCGAGCGGCACTGTCGGGCAACGTGTCTTCGTTCGACTCGGTCGGTTCTCGAACCGGCGCGACGTTCGAGGTCCAGGCGAGGCCTCTGCGTGACGATTCAGGTTTGATCGTCGGTGCGATGGTGCTCTCCGAGGACGTCACCGCCGAGCGGGAGGCAAGGTCCGAGCTCGAGCAGGCGCGAGCTTTCCGTGACGCTGTGTTGACGGCGTCACCGGACATCACCACGGTGACCGCTGTCGATACCGGCCGCGTGACGTGGGCTTCTCGCAGCCTTCGGTCGCTGCTGGACGGGCCGAATGCGGATGGGTCGGTAGACGACGATCGGCCGCCGTGGAGCGGGCTCGGTAGGCCCGACGACGCGACCGACGGGGACGATCGACTGGACGGGGTGGTGGAAGAAGACGTCGATGTCGTTCGCGCCGCGGACCGGGAAGCGGCATCGCTGCCGGAGGGGGAAAGCGTCAGCATTCGGTATCGAGTACGGGCGTCCGACGGCACCCTGCGGTGGCTGTCACGACGCACCACGCCGTTTCGGCACGGGCCGTCGGGTGCGGTGGCGGAGGTGCTCTCGGTCGTGCGGGAGGTGACCGACGTCGTCGAGGCGGAGCTCGCCCTCGAGCGGGCAGCCCTGCAGGATCCGCTGACCGGTCTCCCCAACAGGATGATGTTGCTGGACCGAATCGGCTCGGCGATCGAGCGCGGCGCGAGTACGGGGGCTGCGGCTGCGGTGCTGTTCTGCGATCTGGACGGGTTCAAACGAGTCAACGACACCGGCGGCCACGCTGCCGGTGACGCGGTCCTCGTCGAGGTTGCTCGACGTTTGCGCTCGGTGCTGCGAGCCGATGATTCGATTGCCCGAGTGGGTGGTGACGAGTTCGTTCTCGTCATCGAAGCGCTGCCCGCCGAAAGTGGATTCGGCAAGCGAGTGGGCGGTGGATTGGCCGAGCGCGTCGCCGAGCGAATCCGGACGGTGCTCGCGGCACCGATCGTTCACCGGGGTCGTCAGTACGTGGTGTCGGCCAGTGTCGGGATGGTGCTGGTTCGTCAGGGTGCCAGCGCGCAGGAGGTGCTGCGGGACGCCGACTCCGCGATGTACCGGGCGAAGCAACTCGGCAAGGACCGGATCGAACTCTTCGACGACGCGTTGCGTGCGAACGCACTCGAGCGTGCCTACGTCGAGCAGACTCTGCGGAGTGCGCTCGATTCCGGACGACGTGGGGCCGCGACTTTGAGCGTGGCGTATCAACCCGTCTACGATCTCGAGAGCCGGCAGCTCGCGAGTTTCGAGGCTCTGGCTCGCTTGCGTGACGACAGCGGCGCAGAGATCACGCCCGACAGATTCATCCCGGTGGCAGAGGACACCGGGCTCATTTCGGAGCTGGGCGAGCGGGTGCTCGACGATGCGCTCAGAACTCTCGCGCAGTGGCGGTTCGCGAACCCGCCCACCTCCGTGTCGGACGCCCCCGTCACTATCGCGGTGAACTTCAGTGCCCGGCAGGCTCAGCACGTCGACATGTCAGCGGCGGTGGGTGCTGCCCTCGCTCGGCACGACATGGCACCGGTGGATCTCGTCCTGGAGCTGACCGAGTCGGTGCTTCTCGAATCGGGTTCCTCGATGCTGCGTCAGCTGGGCGAACTGCGCGCACTGGGCGTTGGAATTGCCATCGACGACTTCGGCACCGGGTTCGCGAGCCTGCGGTACCTCGCCACTCTCCCGGTCAGCGCGGTGAAGATCGATCGTTCGTTCACGGCCACCATGACCAGCGATTCGACGAGTAGCAGCATCGTTCGGGCGATCATCAACCTCGCCCGCGATCTGAATCTGGGTTGTGTGGTCGAGGGCATCGAGACTCTCGACCAACTCGACGCACTGCCGAGTTCGGTTCAGGGACAGGGCTATCTGTTGGGCCGGCCCGCGAAGATCCCCGCTGACTCGTGGGGTTCCTGAATTTCTCGCCTGAGCTGCGGCAACCGGGAAGCATTGCGCTCGCCGGTGCGTTGAAGAGAAGTAATGGATGATCTTCTGGTTGGCCCCACCCGACTCTGGACGCCCTCTCGTGTCCTGGTCACCAAATCCGCGTCCGAGTTACCCCACACCGCAGAAATTCTTCGCCGTTGCGAGGCGGCCGGGGTCGACGACATCGACATCCTCCCGGGCGATCGCTTGACCGGATTGCGCGGTGAGTCCGAGCGAGAGACCTACGCGCGAGCCAAGACGACCATGGCCGTGGTGGTGGCACCGCCGAGTGTGATGAAACCCCAACCCATTCCGCCCAGTGCGGACTGGCGCATCGACCTTGCGAAGGGGTGCCCGGCGCACTGCCAGTACTGCTATCTCGCGGGCTCGTTGTCGGGGCCACCGATCACCAGAGTGTTCGCCAATCTCGACGACGTCCTGGCCGGTATCGGCACTCATGCGGGCCGTGGTTCCATCACCTCCGGCACCGAGGAGCGGGGCCACGAGGGCACCACCTTCGAGTTGTCCTGCTACACCGACCCATTGGGGATCGAACACGTGACGGGGTCCCTTGCGGAGGCCGTCCGCAGAGTGGGCGCGGGTGCGTACGGCGACGACGTGTCGCTGCGTTTCACCACCAAATTCGACGACGTCAACGAGCTGGTGACGCTGGACCATGGGCGCCGCACCCGAGTTCGACTGTCGGTCAACGCAGATGACATCGCACACCGATTCGAGGGTGGAACCGCACGTATGCCGGCGCGGATCGAGGCACTGCGGCAGTTGGCGCTGACCGGTTACCGAGTCGGTCTCACCATTGCCCCGATCATGCCCATCCCGGAATGGCGGGAGCAGTACGGGCGATTGCTGACCGATGTCGCCGACGCGTTGCGCGATGTCCCCGATCTCGATCTGACCGCCGAAATCATCACTCATCGGTTCACGCCGTCGAGCAAAGACGTGCTGCTGAGCTGGTATCCGGGCACGAAACTGGAGATGGACGAAAATGCGCGCACCGCAAAGAGAAACAAGTTCGGCGGAGTGAAGTACGTCTATCCCAAGGACACGATGGCCGAGATGCGCAGCTGGTTCACCGACGAGCTTCGCGGGGTCCTGCCCGACGCACAGCTGCTCTATTGGACCTGAAGTACCCCGACCTCGGACGTTTCGGACCTATGCGGGTGCTACGGCTGACTGTGGGCTCGACCGCTGGACCGGTACATCGATCCCGTGCTGTTTCGCTCGAGGAATCCGGTGTCGACGAGCTCGCGTCGTAGTGTTGCGTAGTCGTCGTCGAAGAGACTGCACAGCTCGTTGACGTGATGCTCTGTGGCCCAAGTCGTTTCGCTCATCTGGTCTGCGATCGCTTTCAGGAACGCGGGTCGATCACGGCTGTATCGAGACATCTCCGTCGGTGGGGGAGTCCTACGAGGGAGTTGCAGGAAGCTCTCGAACGTCGACCGGTCGATGACGAGCCCATCGTCGGTGCGAGACACGATCGACAGGGCGATCAGACGCGCGACCGCCTTGTTCAGCGCACGCTCGGCCAGCGAGGTGTGGGACCGAAGCGCGCCCAATGTCGAGACTCCACCGCCGATCGCGAACAGCACCGCTCGAAGATCCGCGTCCGCGAGAACGTGAAGAACGCCGGTTGCGTGATCCAGCAACGATGGATCGTCGTGAATGCCGATGGACTCGAATCGCACCGGAACGCCGGTTGCGGCAACCATCTCGTCGGTGAAATTCACGGGGCGGAGGGACTCGGTTCGTCTCCTGAGGAGGCCGATCGCCGTCGCGTTGCCCATGCCGAGTGCCGGTAGCGTCAACGTCTCGATGTCGTCGGCGGCGAAACGCAGGATGGCGTTCCACAGTGGGTTCGCGTCAGCGTGCCGCATCGCATTGTCGATAGCGACAACTCCGCCTGCCGCGACGTGGGGCCACACACAATGCAGGAACCGGGCATCTCTCACCAGAGAATCACTACCGATCCAGACCAGATCGAACGGACCGATGTCGTGTAGATGCCTCGCTGGTAGGTCGAACACGGAACCCGAGATGGGTTCGAGGAAATCGAACTTGGGCTGGTTCCCTCGAACGAAATCTTCGACGCTCGAATCGTTGGGATCGGTGACAACGCTCCGAATTCGGGTAGAGACCATGGGTGCGGACAATTCGACCGCCCGCGTCAGCGCAATTGTGGCGCTTGCGGACGCGAGAGTCAGAATCCGTTGTGGTCGAACTATTGTCGCCAGCGCGGCGAGGACCTCGGGTGCGTTCGTGGCGCGGTCGGTCGAGCTGGCAGACACGGTTGACCCTTCTGATCGTCGATGAGGATGTTCACCCTCTCACGGGTCGTGGAGCACGTGAACTGATTAAAAGAGGTGGGAGCAGTGGCCACGTGATACGGTACGAAACGTGCCGTATCGTAATGGGAACGAGGAACGTGAGCAGCCGTCCACGTCCGTAGGGCGTCCGCGGGACGTGGAACGGGAAGCCGAAATTCTGAACGCAGTCATCGGCCTGCTGGGTGAAGTCGGCTACGACGCCGTGACATTCGAGGGGGTCGCACGTAGAGCCGGAGCGTCGAAAGCGACTCTGTACCGACGCTGGAAGACCAAGCGCGACATGGTTATCGCAGCTGTCAAAGCCGGTCCGGCGCAGCGCGTCGACTCGGACGAGATCGACACAGGAACCTTGCGGGGAGACCTCCTGGCGCTGTGTGCGCGCCTGCGGCACAGCATGACTGCCGCTGACAGCTCGATGCCGTTACTACTCCTCCAAGCCGGGCTCGAGGACCCTGACCTGTGCGAGGAGATCGAGCGAGCGACCGGTCCCACCGGTTCGCGGCTCCCGAATTCGGTACTCGATGCTGCGATACGCCGCGGTGAGCTGCCCGAGGGGGCGGACCCGTTTCCATTCGAGGAAGTGGTCGGCTCGGTGGTTCTGCTTCGGCGCCTCAATGGGCTCTCGATCGATGACAGCTACCTCGCATCGCTGATCGATTCGGTTGTCATCCCCGCCTTGAAGGCCTCGGCACTCACGACCCGCCGGCTTCCACCGGGGATCTTCTCCGGCCACCCCGATCACAGAACGAACGAGGAGCAACGATGACCGACATGAAGATCGACGATTTCGACTACACGATGATTGCGGTCGACGAAGAGGTCGAATCGAGTGTCGCCGTGGCAGGCAACGGCCCGGCACTGGTTCTGCTGCATGGCTTTCCGCAGACCCACTACATGTGGCGAGATGTCGCGCGTGAACTGGCGTCCCGCTTCACCGTCGTCGTGCCCGATCTCCGTGGATACGGCGCCAGCTCGAAGCCGGCCGAGCGTGATGCAGCGACCTATTCGAAGCGCACCATGGCGAGGGACGTCGTGCGGGTGACGCAGTCACTCGGGTTCGAGCGGTTCGGGTTGGTGGGCCACGATCGCGGCGCGCTCGTGGGCGTTCGTGCGGCACTCGATCACCCGTCGGCGGTGCAGTACCTGGGCATCCTGGATGTGCTGCCGACGGCGGATACCTGGGAAGTTCTGCGGGGAATCGACGCGAAGGTGGCCTGGCACCTGTACTTGATGGCGCAGCCTGCGGGGTTGCCGGAGCGGATGATTCGGGCCGTTGCTGCCGAATTCTTCGGTTCTTTTCTCGACGCGTGGGACCCCGACGGCTCGACGTTCTCGGCCGAAGTCCGTCAGCACTACATCGACAGCTCGGTGGCCGCAGTCGACTCCATCGTTGCCGACTACCGAGCGACTGCCGGCATCGACCTCGAGATGGATCTACAGGACCGCATCGACGGCAGGCGTCTCGCCATGCCCGTAGGGGTGATATCTCAGGACTGGGGTTCGCAACTGGGCTTCGACGCGGCCGCGCTCTGGGGTGCCTGGGCACCTGATCTGACCTACGAGGCCATCGACGCAGGCCACTTCATGGCGGAGGAGAAGCCGACAGAGATCGCGCGCTTCATCACCCGTTTGACCGAGCGCGCCGAGGTGTCATCGGTGCCGTCATAGGGCATCGAATCGGTCTCGCGCTCGCTCGATGTCGTCCATATGCGCGGTTGCCCACGCCAGCAGTACGTCGACGGGAGCCCGAAGCGTTTTGCCCAGGGACGTGATTCGATATTCCACCGCCACCGGCCGGGTGCTCAGAACCGTGCGTTCGATGATCCCGTTGCGTTCGAGCTTACGCAGAGTTGTGGTGAGCGACTTTTGAGTCACCTCAGGAATCGCGCGCCGGAGATCGTTGAATCGGCAGGGGCGCTCGCACAATTCGTTCAGTACTTGCAGCGACCATTTGTCGAGCACCTGATCCAGCAGTTCACGATGCGGGGCGGTGATCGTCAGTTCTGCGTTGCCGTCGGCGGTATCGGTCATGAAACCAGGTTCCCTTGAAGTGCCCTTTGTGTACCAGGTATCAACGTTATACCTGAATTTCTACGACGAAGGGAACACCTTGAGCGTCATTCGATTCACCCCGTCCGGCATGATGCAACCCACCCCGTATCACCACGTGGCGGTGGGTCAGGGTTCTCGACATGTCCACGTCAGCGGCCAGATTGCACGGAACGGTGACGGGTCGGCGGTCGCCGAGAACGACCTGGCCGGGCAGGTCGCGCAGGCGCTCCGCAATACCGCGATCGGATTGACCGGTGCCGGAGCGACATTCGAGGATGTTCTGCGGTTGACGTTCTACGTCACGCGTTGGGCTCCCGAGCTGATCGGCGAGTTCATGGACGGCGTCACGCGCGTCGCCGACGAGATCGGACTGCCGACTCCGATGCCACCGGCATCGCTGATCGGAGTGGACTATTTGTTCGAGCCCGACGTACTCGTCGAGGTCGAGGCGACGGCCATTCTGGACTGACCCGCCGACCGGTGATTTCTCGTCGGTGCGTAGGTCGATACTGACAAACCCACCCGACCTCAGGAGTGACATGGCCGTTCTGACGTACAACATGATCGTTTCCCTCGATGGCTTCGTCGAGGACTCTGCAGGCAGTCTCGATTACGCCATGCCCGACGCGGAGACGCATCGATTCTTCAATCGTCAGACGGAGGAGACCGCGGCCTTCCTGTTCGGCCGTCGAATGTACGAGGCCATGGAGGACTTCTGGACGGCCCCGGAACGCGCCGACGGCGAGGATATCGAGGCGGAGTTCGCACGGCTGTACGTAGACACGCCGCGCACGGTCTTCTCCGACACCCTCGACTCCGTTGCCGACGGGTGTCGGTTGGTGCGCAGTGCCGATGCAGTCGCGGAGGTTCAGCGGATCAAACGAGAGACCGAGGGCACCATAGCCGTCGCCGGTGCCGCACTGGCGAAGTCGCTGGTCGACGAGATCGATCAATTCGAGGTCATCCTCCTGCCGACCATCCTCGGCGGCGGGAAGCCCTACTTTCCGGTCGGGCAGCACCTCGACCTGGCTCTGGAAGAGCACCGAGTGTTCGCGGCCTCCGGGTGGGTCTACATGCGCTACAGCGTCTCTCGCTGACTTCGGCCCAGTCCATCGAGCACAGCGCACAATGAACACATGAGCTCCGGACATCGTCGCACTTGGTGGACCCTTCCCTCGCATCAGCTGTGGCTCGACACCGAATCGTCTCGTCTTCTCGATTTCGGAACCTCGCTCGAGCACCCTGCCGGTGGCGCTGTGTGGTTGGACAATCGAGGGAACCCCGATCTCGATCACCCGGCCCTGACGTACATCACCGCACGGATGGCGCACGTGCACTTCTTGGCGTCGCTCCAGGGGCATCCCGGGTCTCGCAGGAAAGCCGATCGAGTGTTCGACGGCCTACTGACGACGTTGCGGGACAGCACGAACGGCGGCTGGTTCGAGTCCAGCGCCGACGCGACCTCGCCCGATGCTGTCAAGAACGCGTACACACATGCGTTCGTGGTGCTGGCCGCTTCGGCTGCCGCCGCCGCGGGGCACCCTGATGGTCGCAGTCTTCTCGACGATGCCCTCGACATCGTGGCCGCACGTTTTTGGGACGAGAACTACGGAATGTGTGCGGACACATGGAATGCCGACTGGACCGAACTCGACGACTACCGCGGAATCAACGCCAACATGCACATGGTCGAAGCGCTGTTGGCTGCCGTCGATGCGGGTGCGCCCACGATCTGGCGTGAACGCGCAGTACGCATCTGCGACAACGTATGTACGTGGGCTGCGGCCAACGACTGGCGCATTCCGGAACACTTCACTGCAGAATGGATTCCGCAGCTCGAGTACAACAGCGACGACACCGCCAACCAGTTCAAGCCGTACGGGGCGACGGTGGGTCACGGATTCGAGTGGGCACGACTTCTGGTGCAGGCCAGCATGGTTGCGACCAGCGCCCACGGCCACGACTATGTCGAGTCGGCGAAGTCTCTGTATCACCGAGCGGCGCTGGATGGCTGGCAACCCGGCCCGACCCCGGGGTTCGTCTACACCACCGACTGGTCCGGACGTCCCGTGGTGACCGAGCGCCTGCACTGGGTGCTGTGCGAGGCGATCGCCGCCGCCGCGACACTGGGGCGTCACACCGGAGAAGATCGGTACGACAACGACTATGGCGAATGGTGGGACGTTGCGGCCGACTCCTTCATCGACCGCGTCGGCGGCTCCTGGCACCACGAACTCGATTCCGACAATGTTCCGGCTGCGACGGTGTGGAGCGGCAAACCCGATCTATATCACGCCGTTCAGGCGACGTGGATCAGTCGATACGAGCTTCGCTCCAGTCTCCTGGCCTCATTCGGATAGCCTCTCGCCGCACGCGCTCGCGCCAGATCAGGGTGTTCCCGGATGTGCGTCACCGTCGTGTCGGACCATTATGGAGTGATGGCTCGAATACTGCGTCCACCTGCCGCGCATCGCACCGTCGCGTACCTTCTCGCACTGTCGAGCGCAGTCTTTGCCGCTGTGCACGTAGCGTGGGCTGCCGGTTGGCGCGGTGGTGTTCCAGCGGAGATCGCGCCCATCGGTGAACGGCCGGTGTTCCTCGCCTACGACCTCATCGCGACCGCGATCATCGCCATTGGAGCGGGACTGTTCGCCTGGTTCGGAACCGGCATCGAATCGACCGTGTGGCATCGGCGCGTGACGTGGGCGATGTTGGTCGGATCGTGCTTGGCTTTGGCTCGCGGTGTCCCCGCGCTGATGCTCGATGTCGTCACGCTCGCACGAGGTGATCAGGTGCAGACAGTCGGGATCATCGCCGACATCTGGTTCGGTGTAGTCGGCATCGGAGGATTCGTGATCGCAAGATCAGCGCGGAAGCTGCAGTCGACGCGCAGTTAGAACGCGCTGTCGAGAAGTGCACCGTCGGCACGTCTCGACCGAGAATGCATCAGCTGGACGTCCGGTGTTCAGATGTTGTTGTGTGCGCTCTATACCCTGGCGAGATCATCCCATCTCGAAGGGCAGATCATGGAGCTCAGGCATCTGACGGCGTTCATTGCCCTCTCCGAAGAACTGCATTTCGGACGCGCCGCCGCTCGCCTGCACCTCACCCAGCCGTCGTTGAGCGCCCAATTGCAGAAGCTGGAGAAGTCGCTGGGAGTGACGTTGGTGGCCAGGACGTCGCACGAGGTGACGCTGACACGAGCGGGTCGCGAATTCGAGAGTCAGGCGCGGCTCATAGTTCGACAGATGGACACGGCGGCCAGGGTCACCCGGGCGGTCGCGACCGGTGAGGAACGGTCTCTCAACATCGGTTACAACTTGCCGGCCAGTCGGCACGTACTGCCCGACGCCCTGGCCCGGATGAATCGCGATCACTCGGACGTCGTGGTTTCGCTGTGGGAGAAGCGAACCGGCCCACAGTTGACGGCTCTGAAAGACGGCACTCTCGATGTTGCGCTCGTCTACGGCCGCCCTGGATCGGGGGAGTTCAGGCATCGCCGGGTGCTGCAGGGTTTACCGCTTGTCGCCGTGGTCGGCAGGAAACACAGTTGGGCAGGTCTGTCCCGAGTTCCGTTCGCGGACTTGGCAGGTCAATCCTGCATCTTGTTCGACCGAGAGCAGTGCCCGGCGATGTACGACTCCATTTTCGCGGCGGCCGCCGACAACCGCATCGGACTCCATGTGGCTCAGACTGCCGATGACCCAGGTGCGACGGCTCACGTGGTGTCGGTGAAGCCATTGGTCGGGTTCGCGTCGTGGTCGCGGGCGACCTCGGCGGGGATGGGAGCCGTTGGGTCGAACACAGTGGCCGTCAAGCTGTTCGATCCAGTCCCGACAATCGATCTGTATCTCGTCTGGCGAGGCAACGAGTGCAACCCCGCAGTCGACGCTTTCGTGCGTTGTATCGAACCGGCGTGATCACTTCAGGCCCGACCTGACGAACGCGTCGACGATGTGCCGTTGCAGAACGACGTAGAGCAGGAACACCGGTAGGCACGCCATTCCTGCGACAGCCATCATCGGTCCCCAGTCGGTGCCCTCGGTGCCCATGAAGCTACGCAGACCCAGTTGCAGGACGGCGTTGCTTCGCTGCAGTACCACTGCAGGCCAGAAATATTCGTTCCAGGAGTTGACGAACAACAGGATCGACAGGGCTGCGAGTGCGGGCCTGAGGTTGGGGACCACCACAGTCCACAGGATCGACCACGAGGAACGTCCATCCATTTGTGCGGCCGAGATCAGCTCTTTCGGAAAGCCTGCCATGTGTTGACGAAGCAACAGCACGGCCAATGCGGAACAGAGTGTGGGCACGACGACGCCTGCGAGGGTGTTGATGAGCCCCAGCTGATACAGCAGAACGTAGTTCGGCAACATCGTCACCTGGAACGGCACCAGCCACGTGCCGACGAACGCGAGGTACAGCAACTTCTGGAACCGGAACGTGTACATCGCGAAGGCGTACGACGCCAAGACAGCGATCAGCAGCTGCGCCGTCGACGACGCGAGCGCAACGGCAAACGTGTTGCCCAACAGACCGAACAGGTCCACCTTGTCCGCCGCGTCGACATAGTTGGACACTGAGAGGGGCCACGGCACGGGGGAGAGCGAATAGACGTCGTCGGGGCGGCGCAACGACGTCGCGAACAACCAGTAGATCGGAAACGCGCACGCCAGCGCGGTGATGCCGAGAATCAGATGTCCGCGTACGCGGCCGATATCAATCGTCATGAAAGGCAACCTTTTCCGACAACCACACGAGACCGCCGGCGAGCGCCCCGAATCCCACGAACAGCACGATGCCGGCGGCCGCGCTCAGGCCGGCATCGAAAGTGCGGAAGCCGTAGTCCCACAGTAGGTAATAAATGTTGGTGGTAGACCGGGACGGACCGCCCTGAGTCAGGGTATCGATGAGCGGGAACGTCCACTGGGCGCTCAACAACACAGTCATCAGGGCGAGGAACACCAACGTCGGCGACAGCAGCGGCAGAACGATCCACCGGTCGATCTGCCATTTGGACGCACCGTCCGACTCCGCCGCCTCCTGGTACGACGTGTCGATACCGGCCATCCCCGCGGACACCACCAGAACTGCGAAACCCAGGAAGTGCCAACCTGTGATCACGATGATGACGAACTGTGCGGTGTCGGCGTCCTGAATCCAGTTGCGATCGGAGCCGATGACGCGGTTGACGATGCCTGCACCCGGGTCGAGCAGCCATTGCCACACGGCCGCTCCGGCGACGGGCGCGATGAGGAACGGCGCGAAGACGATGCTCTGATAGACAACCCGTGCGCGTCCGTTCACCTTTCGGGTGGCGAACGCGATGGTCACCGGAAGTACGATGGAAAACGGCAACAGCCCGATGATCAAAATCACTGTGCGCCAAAGGGAATCTCCGACGGCCGGTAGCTCGAGCAGTCGTCGATAGTTGTCGGCACCGACTGGAACCATCGGTGTGGTCGGCAGAAGGTTCCACGAGTAGGTCGACAGTTCCGCGGCCTGCACCAGTGGTCGGTACGTCCACACGATCAACAGGCCGACAGCCGGTGTCAGATACAAGTACGGCTGCGCCGACCGGATCACCCGCCGCCACCGGCCCTGGCGAACGAGGGGCCCTGCATTCGTACCGACGACGGTCTCGAGCGGTCGATCCGCCACGGCGATGAACACCCCTTCTCACCCGGCCTGGTGTGAGAGATGGGCGAGCTTGTCGAGTACCGATTGCCGAGACTCATCGTACACGGTAGCGGCAGGCGTCACCTCGACGGCGGTTGCGGTGAAACCGGATTCGAGCAGGTCTATGCGAGTGAAGCCGAAGCCGGAGAGGCCTCGGTGCCGCCCGGCCGGGGGAAAGGTGTCGACACGGTACGACATCGCAGGACCGACCCACACCGGAACACCGCCGACGGACCCTGCACCTGTGTGGTGGGCGTGGCCGCAAACGATCACCCGCACGTCCGATCCCGCAATCGTGCACTCGAGGTCAGCAGGGTTCTGCAGCCTCAGATAGTCGACCGTCACCACCGGCGACGAAATGGGCGGGTGATGCAGTATTAGGATCGTGCCACGAAGTGATGGCACCGCCAATACTTCTGCAAGCCAACGTAGTTGATGTGGCTCTATCCGGCCGTCGTGTCGCCCCGGTGTCGAGCTGTCGAGGACGACGATACGAACTCCGTCGACGACCTGCACCGAGTCGAACGTGCGATCCGGGTCCCACGCCCGAGGGTCGTCGAGTAACTCGCGACCGAACGCCGCCCGCTCGTCGTGATTTCCCATCGCGTAGATCGTTGCTGCACCCAGTGATTCGGCCACCGGATCGACAGCACCCCGCAGTCGACGGTACGCGGCCGGATCACCGTCGTCGGCCACGTCACCGGAGAAGATCATCGCGTCGATGCGCTGCCCGGAGGCCGCGAGCATGTCGAGAACACACGTCAGATTGGCAAATGTGTCGACACTTCCGTGGACAAGTTCTCCCTCGGCCCGCAGATGAGTATCGGTCAACTGCACGAGCGTGAATGCCGACCTATCTGGTCGTTCCGCGGGCTCCACTCCTGCCTTCTTGGGTCGTTCCGCGGGCTCCACTCCTGCCTTCTTGGGTCGTTCCGCGGGCTCCACTCCTGCCCCCTTCATGATGCGGGCAGAAGCATCGTGGCCTGCTCACGGGCGGCAGTCAATGTCGCAGCCGGGTCTGCACCCTGGTACACGATCGATTCGACGGCGTCCATCATGCCGTCCCGGATCTGCAGATAGTCATTGCCGGGCATCGATACCCACGGCTCCATCGTTTCCAGCTGCGTCAGGTTGGGTTCGATCAATGGGTTGGACTCGGCCCATTCCTCCAAACCGTCGGGATCGTCGACGAGCCCGGTACGCAAAGGCAGGTAGCCGATGCCCTCCGAGATCGCGATGTAGGACTCTTCGCTGGTAAGGAACTCGATCAGCTCCCAGGATGCACGCTGCTTCGCGGGGTCGGAGGCGAAGGTGAACAGTGACGCCCCGGAGTTGGTCGGTACGACGGGCTTCGAGCCGAACGACGGCATCGTGGTGGCCCGCAGGTCCCACTTGTCCTTCGCGCCCTTGATGAACGTGCCTTGTATCGCGCTCGTTTCGAGGATCATTCCCATGTCGCCGCGGGCAAAGGCTTCGTACCCCTGTTGCTGGCTGAGCTTCGGCGTGGCCCCGGCGTCGACGAGTCCGCGGGCCATGGCGGTGGCGTCGACGGCAGGTTGTGCATCGAACTCGAGCGTCGACCGGTCCTGCGATATCGCTCGACCGCCGTTGGACCGAACCAGGCTCTGGAAGCACCAGTCCTTGGCCGATTTGGTGAGGCAGTCCAGATACACCCCGCCCTTACCGGTCTTCGACGCGATGGCCGATGCGGCAGTGGCCACCTCGTCCCACGTGGTCGGCGGAGTCGCCGGATCAAGACCGGCCTGCTCGAACAGTGTTGCGTTGTAATAGAAGACAGGCGTGGAGAAGACGAACGGCACTCCATATGTCGTGCCGTCCCAGTCGGCAAGTGCTCGCGCAGTGGGGGCGTACGGGTGCCGTACGCCGTCGAAGTTGCGCTGTACCTCGTCCTTGCCGACGAGATCGTCGAGTGATTTCGCGCCCAGCTGGTGGATGGTGAAGTCGAGGTCACTGAAGCCGAGCTGCGCCACGTCCGGAGCGGCCCCGGCGACCATCTGGCTCTGGATGCTCGACACCGTGTCGGTGGCCGGATTGGGGCTGTTGCCCTGAGGCTTCTGCGCGGTGACGGTGATGTTCGGATGTTGCTTCTCGAACTCGGAGATCAGGGCGTCGAACGTGTCCGTCCAGGCGCCGGCCAGCCCGTAGTTGTAGCTCTCGAAGACGATAGATACCGGTTGATCAGGGGCGAGTTCTGGAATCGATGCCGGTACTGCTGTCGAGGTGGGGGCCGAGGTACTGCCCAGTCCTCCGCAGGCAGTCAACATCAGAGCGCTCACTACCAGCGCTCCCGATCCGATGAGAATGCGTTTCACTGTCTGCACTTTCCGTTCGATGAGACGAGAGGGATGGTCAGGCGACGTAGAGCGGTGATCGGTCTCGGGCAGGTGTGTCCTCGGGTGCCCAGATCAGGCGTCGCCCGGTTTCGGGGTCGAACAGATGCACGTCCGTGGGCTCGACCCGGATGGAGATCGGGTTTCCCACGCAGGCCTGGGACGGGCGAGATGCTCTGATGCACAATGTGTTCAAGCCTGCTCGAACGTGGACGAGCTCCTCGCTGCCGAGGTTTTCCACCGTCGTGACGTCGGCATGTAGGCGAGCGGGTGCGTCCGTGATGTGCATCTTCTCCGGCCTGATGCCGACTGTGACCGGCTGATCGGTATGTGCGCCCGCCTCGATCCCCAGGGGAATGTTCACTCCTGGAGCCACGGCGTGAAGTTCGCCTCGATGCGCCGTGACGGTGGCGTCGAACAGGTTCATCGGCGGGGCACCGAGGAATCCGGCCACGAAAACCGATTTCGGGGTGTCGTAGAGCTCGGAAGGTGTGCCGACCTGTTCGATGCGGCCGTTGTCCATCAGTGCGATTCGCGTCGCCATCGTCATCGCCTCGACCTGATCGTGTGTGACGTAGAGGAAGGTGGTGCCGATCCGCCGATGCAGTTCGATCAACTCGGTGCGGGTGGCGCTGCGGAGCTTAGCGTCGAGATTGGACAGGGGCTCGTCCATCAGAAATGCGCCTGGATCTCGAACCATGGCCCGCGCCAGAGCAACTCGCTGCCGCTGCCCGCCGGAGAGCTCGGCCGGTCGTCTGTACAACAGCTCACTCAGATCGAGGGCTGTGGCAACGGCGGCCACCGAATCCGCAATACGGCTACGGGAGAATCTGCGTGACCGAAGCGGGAAGCCGATGTTCTTGGCAACGCTCAGGTGCGGATAGAGCGCGTAACTTTGAAACACCATCGCAAGGTCTCGGTTACGCGGCGGCACGACGGTGATGTCTTTGCCGTCGAGCAGGATTCGGCCGCCGGTCGGCTGGGTCATGCCTGCGACCAGTCGAAGCAGGGTCGACTTCCCGCAGCCGCTCGGTCCGAGTAGAACCAGGAATTCGCCGTCGGCGATATCGAGATCTATCTCCGTCAACGCATCGCTGCTGCCGAACTTTTTGGATACGGACTCGAGCTGTATACGGCCCACCGCACAACCCCTCACCTGGTGCTGTCGAATCGATGGCCATATGCCAACACCCGCTGGTGTATCGGAGGTGAACGCAACGCGGTCGTCGCGGCGAGCAGAACGCAGAGCAACCTCGTTGAGCTGGAACGATAGGTTGTCGCACTCAACCGATCGTCAACGCAACAGCGCCGAAACCTTCCTCTGGGTCTGGATTTTCGTCTCGTGCCCGACAGTAGAAGATTCAATGCGATCATCCAGATCTCTGTCATCGTCACGGTGGTGGCCCTCGGGTGAGCGCGGCCGGCCTGCTTCGATCGCCGGAGTCGGCTGTGTAGTCAGTGATTCCGATGTTGTGTCCGAGCCGATCGACGTATCCGGTGAAATTCCCGGGCTGTTCGGAGGTCGGGCTGCCCCCGTCGAGTGAGGGTGCAATCTCGATCCCTACGATCCAGAGTCCGCGTACGGCCCCGAAAGCTATGACGCCGACATAAATGAACAGCTTCGTCTCCGAGGACGGCACCACACAGCTCACGCGTTCGGTGACGGTGACACGACCGTCCGGGGTGCAGGTGTCGGTTCGCTCGACGGTCGACCTCGAGCCCACCCAGTACGCACCGCTGGTGTTGCCGGAACCACTGTCTTTCGAGGTGCTCGATGCTGTGGCGCAGGCTCCGATTACGCAGTGGCCATGACTCATTCGCAGAGAAGGTCCACCATTCGCGCCGGAGTTGCGGTGGCTGTTGCCGCCGTATCCGTCGTCGCCGCAGTCGTCGTGGTATCGATGCAGGACGTTCCCGTCGAACAGCCGTCGGACGTCCAGGCTATGACACCGACGTTCTCGGAGGAGACGACAACCACGCAGGCACGGACCGGGCCCATCCTCGACCCGACGTGGCAGATCGACGCGGAGACCGTCTACGGACGCGAGTTCTTCGCATTTCGTTCTCCCGCAGCAAATCTGCAATTCGATTCGAGTGTCGCCGGGGTGATCGACGCCGGTGATGTTCTCGTCACTGCCGCGGGATTGCCGAATCCTCGGTCGTATTCCGTGGATTCGATCGAGTTCGTGGCCATCGATGCCGAGGACGGGAGTATCCGGTGGAAGAAGTCACCCGGCAGTGTCGACCAGTGCGCAAGCGAGCTCGTGGGTAACGACATCGTCTGTCTGGATTCGTATTCCGACGTCCCGTCGGTCGTGAGGATCGGCGTGGACGACGGGGAGGCACGGAGAACGCCGATCCCCGAAGCCTGGTTCCCGTACGCCATCGAGAGCGACGGGCAGTCCGTCTTTCTGCTCGAGGGCAACCCCGAAGATGGCGAATCGGTGCTGCACGGGGGTTCCATCGATGCCCTCGATCGGATGTGGTCGCGCCCGATCACGTCCTTCGCGGGCTGGGACGGCGTCGAGGGCCCGCTGATTCACGTGTCCGACGGACGAGGCCTTGTCACCCTCGGCGGTGAGGCCACATTCTTCGATCCCCGTACCGGAACGCCGCTCGAAGGTCTCGAATTGACCTCCGACACAACCGTCGTCGACGCAGGCGGTGCGGACGTGTGGACGCTGCGCGACCCGTACGCGTCCGAGACGACCGTCGGCAACACCGCTTATTCGTTCGAGGAGAACGCGCTCGTGGCCACCACGGAATCGAACGACGTGCGGTGGCGATGGCCACTGCCCGAACGGTCCGACGGATTCACCGAGTCGGGTTCGATCGTCGAGACCGCGTCGGGGGTGTTCTTTCTCGGAACCGATTCGATCGTCCGTCTCGAGTCGGTGCCATCATGACCTCGTGATTCACCGAAAGCACAGCACGTCGAACTATTCGCGGTGCGGGGTTCGCTCACCGGTGTTCGGGTCGACGTCGAACAATTGGTCGGTGCTGTCGGGTGCGTAGACGACCGTGTCGATTTCACGAGCGCGGCGTCGGGCACCGTCTCGAACGGCGAAGAACGCGGCACCGAACAGCACGACGACGGTGACACCGGCAACGATGGCCCACCCTTCGAAGCCGCCCGCCAAGGCGGCGATCAGACCGCCTGCGGCCGCGATTCCGGCGAAAATCAAGATGACGGCCAACATGTTCTCGACCGCCCGTGCCCAGCTTGTCTTGGAAGGCCTTTTCTCGACCATGGGGGATGTTCCTCTCGCTAAGTTCCATCCCCGGATACCCGGAAGTCCGTCGACTATGCCTCCGCTACTGGGCCTTACGTGCGCGGTAGGCGGCAACTGCCGCTCGGTTGCCGCAGGTCGTGCTGCAGAACCGGCGTGAGCGGTTGCGTGAGAGATCGAGAACCAACCCGTTGCAGTCCGGATCGGCACAGACGTCGAAGCGGGACAGCTCGTCGGCGCGGATGACGTCGATCATCGCCATCGCGGTTTCGACGACGATGCGGGTCGCGAGCGGACTGTCGTCGGCCACAGCGTGAACGTGCCAGTCGAGGTCTCCGTGGCGGACCAGTCGCGGCAGGGCCGAGGACTCGGCCAGCAGTCGGTTGACCTCGACCACGGCGTCTTCGCGGCTGCTGGTGAGTAGAGCGCGCAGGGTCGGACGCAGTGCCCTCACCGCCTCGAGCTCGGTGTCGTCGCCGTCGAAGCGGCCGGAGTAGCCCTGCTCGGTGAAGAACTCGGCCAGCTCGTTGCGTGTTGTCAACGTGTCCGGATCCTCGGCGGAGTTGACCAATGCCACGGCGGACAGAAGCGACAGTTCTGCGTCATGAGCAAAAAGCATGTTGACACCTTACCAAGTCGGTCTCTACTGTCACATGTCATGACGGCTTACACTCATGACACGACGGTGGATCTCGCGGCCACACACGACGCTGCTGCGCGCTCGCGCCGGCTGTCGGGGCTCGGGTTCGCGTTGCTCTCGGCCGCGTCGTTCGGGCTCTCCGGTTCGCTGGCCACGGGATTGCTCGACGCCGGCTGGACGGCCGGGGCCGCGGTGACTGCACGGATTCTGTTGGCGGCAGCCGTCCTGCTGATTCCGTCGATCCTCGCGTTGCGCGGGCGCTGGGGCCTGCTGGCGAAGAACTGGAAGCTGCTCCTTGCGTACGGAGCGTTTGCGGTGGCCGGCTGCCAGCTCGCCTTCTTCAACGCCGTCGGACGTATGGAGGTGGGCGTGGCGCTGCTGATCGAGTTCACCTCGCCGGTGGCCGTCATCGGGTGGATGTGGTTCAGGCACCAGCAGCGTCCGGGCCGCCTGACCGTGGTGGGTGCGCTGTTGGCTGCGATGGGTCTGGTGCTGGTGCTCGACCTGATCTCCGGAGCCGACATCGACACGGTCGGCGTGCTGTGGGCACTGGGCTCGATGGCCGGCGCAGCCGTCTACTGGGTGCTCTCTGCCGACGAGAGCAACGGACTTCCGCCGATCGTGCTCGCCGGGGCAGGCCTACTCACGGGTGGGCTCATCCTGCTGGTTGCCGGACTCGTCGGCATCATCCCGTTCGCTGCCCCGCTCACCGATGTCACCTTCGTCGATGCGGTCGTTCCGTGGTGGGTTCCGATCATCGGCCTCGGCGTCGTGACCGCCGCATTGGCCTACGTGCTCGGGATCGCCGCCGGCCGACGCCTCGGGTCGCGGTTGGCGTCGTTCATGGGATTGATGGAAGTTGTTGCCGCACTTGTCTTCGCGTGGCTGCTGCTCGGGCAGGCTCCGGCGTCGATCCAATTGGCCGGTGGCGCACTGGTTCTGCTCGGCGTGGTCGTCGTCAAGTCCGGCGAACGATCCACCGCGGACGCACCGGTGGAGCCTCTGCAGAGCAGGGCCTGAAGACTCGCTAGCCGTCGACGCGTCCGAACACCACTGCGGCCAGAATGGTGTGGGCGCTGGCGATCACCGAATCCAACGGTTCGCGTTCGGGGGACAGCAGCCACTGTTGGGCGATGGTGAGGACCGCGCCGACGAGTCCCATCGCCAATGTTCGACGGTTGGGCCCGGCCAGGCCGCGGCTGGACCCGACGGTCTCGGCCACCTGTAGCACCGTCGCGGAGAACGAGGTGGTGGTCTTGCGGTACAGCGCGTCGACGGTAGGGGACACGCCGAGGATTTCCACGAAGGCAATTCGAGCCGATTTGGGCTGCTCGGCGACGAACGTGAAGAAGCCGGTGAGTGCCCCTCGGAGCACCTGTTCGCTGGAATCCGTCTCGGCGGCTGCTCCGGCGAGAATGCTCTCGCGCATGGCGTCGGTGGCGCGGGTGTAGGTCGCCATCAGCAGGTCTTCGCTGTTGGTGAACGACTCGTAGAAGTAGCGCTTGGTCAGGCCCGCCTCGCTGCACACCTTCTCCACCGTCGCGGTCCGATAGCCGGTGGTGCCGAATACTTCGACGGCTGCGTCGAGCAGGCGGATCCGACGCTCCTGCTGCCGCTGCTGCGGATCGGCACCTCGGTAGGTGCGGCCGACTTCACTGTGATGGGTGGTCACACACAGATCTTGACACCGCTCGGTATCAGATGCAAAGTGTTCGCAGACAAGCATTCGCATCGAGGGGGAGCACATGGCGGCGTCGACGCTACGGAACAAGGTGGTTCTGATCACCGGAGCAGCACGGGGAATCGGTGCCGCCACAGCGCGCGACCTGGCAGGCAAAGGTGCCCGGCTGGTACTCGTCGACGTCGACGAGGCCCCGCTGCGAGAGCTGGCGACGCAGCTGAAGGCCGAGGCGTTCGTCGCCGACGTCCGAAGTCTGGACGACATGCAGCGCGCCGTCGACGGCGGGATCGAGGCGTTCGGCGGCATCGATCTGGTACTCGCCAATGCGGGAATCGCCAGCTACGGCTCGATCATGCAGGTGGACCCGACCACGTTCCAACGCGTCATGGACATCAACGTGATGGGCGTGTTCAACACCGTTCGCGCTGCGTTGCCGTCGCTGATCGAACGCAACGGCTACATCCTCGTCGTCTCCTCGCTGGCAGCGTTCACGCCCTGCCCCGGTCTTGCGGCCTACAACGCGAGCAAGGCTGCGGCCGAGCACTTCGCGAATGCGCTTCGGCTGGAGGTCGATTACCGGGGTGTGGACGTCGGCTCCGCACACATGGCGTGGATCGACACACCGATGGTGCGGGACGCCAAATCCGATCTCACGGCATTCCAGGACTTGCTTGCGGTACTACCGGGCCCTCTCGGCAAGACGATGACCGTCGAGCAGTGCGTCGACGCTTTCGTCGACGGCCTGGCCAAGCGCAAGCGTCGCGTGTACGTACCGCGATGGGTGGGTGCAGCGTCCTGGTTCAAGGCCGTCATCACCTCGCGCGTCGGCGATCGCAGCATGCTGGCGCACGTGCCGACCATCCTGCCCAAGATGGACGAAGAAGTAGCTCGCCTCGGTCGGTCCGAGAGCGCTCGCAACAAGACCAGCTGACCCCCCCACCTAAGGAATCGTTGCTGATATGACTGCCGTACTGACTACCCCCGAGGTCGATGTCCTCATCATCGGTGCCGGCCTGTCCGGCATCGGGGCCGCGCGTCACCTCGGGCACGATCTGCCCGGGAAGACCTACACCATCCTGGAAAGCCGCGGCGCGATCGGTGGCACGTGGGATCTGTTCCGTTACCCCGGTATTCGCTCCGATTCCGACATGTACACCCTCGGCTACAGCTTCAAACCGTGGATGGGTGAGAAGTCCATCGCCGACGGCACCGACATCCGCAACTACATCGTCGAGACTGCTCGAGAAGCAGGCGTCGAGAAGCACATTCGGTACCACCACAAGGTTGTCGCCCTCGAATGGTCGTCCGAGCAGCAGTTCTGGACGGTCACTGCGCAGCGCAGCGACACCGACGAAACAGTAACTATCACCGCGTCGTTCGTGTTCTCCTGCAGTGGTTACTACAACTACGACAAGGGATTCAGTCCCGAATTCGCCGGCCAGGAGAACTTCGGTGGTCAGGTGATCCACCCGCAGCACTGGCCCGAGGATCTGGACTACGCGGGCAAGAAGATCGTCGTCATCGGCAGTGGTGCCACCGCGATCACGTTGGCCCCCAACCTCGCTCGCGATGCCGAGCACGTGACCCTGCTGCAGCGCTCGCCGAGCTACATCCTCTCGCTGCCGTCCAAGGACCCGATTGCGCAGGCGTTGCGGAAGCGGCTGCCGAAGAAGTTGGCGTACAGCGCGACCCGACTCAAGAACGTGTCGATGGCCATGTTGATCTTCACCTTGAGTCAGAAGTACCCGGAATTCATGAAGAAGCGGATCCGGAAGCTCCAGGAGGGGTGGCTGCCCAAGGGATACGACCTCGACACCCACTTCACCCCGTCCTACAACCCGTGGGATCAGCGGCTGTGCCTGGTGCCCGACAACGATCTGTTCCGCTCGATCCGCAAGGACGAGGTCTCGATCGTCACCGATCACATCGACAGCTTCACCGAGACCGGCCTGAAGCTGAAGTCCGGCCAGCACCTCGACGCCGATATCGTGGTCACCGCAACGGGATTGAACCTGTCCGCACTCGGCGGCGCGACGTTCCGCGTCGACGGCAACGACGTGGACCTGCCCAGCACCATGGCCTACAAGGGCATGATGCTCACCGGCATCCCCAACTTCGCTTTTGTCGTCGGCTACACCAACGCCTCGTGGACGCTGAAGGCCGACATGGTGTCCAACTACGTCATGCGACTGCTCGCGCACATGGACGAGAAGGGATACAGCACCGTCGAACTCGAGCGCGATCCGTCGATCGACGAAGAACCGTTCCTCGACTTCGCCGCGGGTTACGTGCTGCGGGCCGTGGACAACTTCCCGAGGCAGGGCAGCGAAACTCCGTGGAAGCTGCGGATGAACTACTTCCGTGACCTGCCGGTTCTGCGGTACGGCAAGCTCGTGGACAAGGCGATGAAGTTCGGCCGGCCCCGCTCGAAAGTCTCTGTCGGTTCCTGACGGGAATAGATCCCGTCCGGGATCGTTTGTTCCGGACATGAAAATTGGCATCATCGGAAGTGGACAGATCGGCGGCACGCTCACGCGCCGACTCGCAACACTCGGTCACGAGGTTCGGTTCTCCAACTCGCGTGATCCGGAGACTCTCGCCGACCTGGCGGCGGAAACCGGAGCGACCGCGGTGTGCGCCGCGGATGCCGCGGAGGATGCCGACCTCGTCATTCTGAGCATCCCGCAGAAGAACGTTCCGGATCTCGCTCCAGCGATCACCAGTGCTCGCAAGCCTGGTGCCCCGATCATCGAGACCAACAACTACTACCCGCAACAGCGGGACGGGCTGATCGAGGAAATCGAAGGCGGAACACCCGAGAGCGTGTGGGTGGCCCAACAACTCGGTGAGCCGGTGATCAAGGCCTTCAACGGAATTTGGTACAAGCATTTGCTCGAGAAGGGCGTACCGGTCGGGACCGACGGGCGCATCGCGCTGCCGATCGCAGGCAACGACGACGACTCGAAGAAGTTCGTGTTCTCCGTCATCGACGAGCTCGGCTTCGACCCGGTCGATGCCGGAACCCTCGAAGAATCCTGGCGACAGCAGCCGGGTTCGCCGGTCTACGGCAAGGACTTCGGGGTCGACGCCACCGTCGAGGCACTGAGCAAGGCAACCGAAGAACGCAGCGAGGAGTGGAAGGCCTGACAGCTGGGCTGACTACAGGGCTGTGTCGACTACAACTGCTGAACTACCTGACGCGGCCCTCGCGGAGTGTGCGCTCCGCGAGGTCGCGTAGGGGCCCGGTCAGGGCAGAATCCCCGACTCGGCACGAATGCTCGCCCACCGACACGCTCCAGACGAATGTGTCGCGGGCGTTCGACTCGGCCGCGTCGGTGGCCTGCTGATCGGCAAGGTACGGCTGCGCGGCCTCGACCAACGACTGCCATTCCGGCTCGTCGGTCTCGACGATGCCACGCTTGGACATTCCGGCGACGCCGCCGGTTCGTAGTACCTCGATGCGCAGGCTCATCTGCCCTCGATCACACCCGATCGTCGTTCGGCTTCCCGGTTGTCTTCACCCCCACGGTAGACCAACCCGTGGCCACGGCCTCGGCAACGTCGGACCCGGCTCCGAATCGCTTGTTCGCCGCCGCGCGTGTTGCGGCGGCAAAGCCGGCGAAGTCCACTGTCGGCGAGAGTCCCCCGGCGGTCATCGTGTCGAACCAGACCTGCCCGATGCGGTCCCACGCCGGACCTCCCAGCGTGGTCGCGGCAACGGCGAACGCGCGGTTGGGAATACCCGAATTGATGTGCACCCCGCCCTCGTCCTCGGTGGTGACGACAAAATCGTCCATACTCGCCGGCTGCGGATCCTTGCCCAACACATCGTCGTCGTACGCGGTGCCGGGCTCGAGCAACGAGCGCAGAGCTTTCCCCTGAACGGCGGGCAGGAACAGACCTTCACCGATCAGCCACGACGCGTCCTCGGCGTTCTGCTTCGCGGTGTACTGCTCGACGAGTGCGCCGAACACGTCGGAGACGGACTCGTTCAGTGCGCCGGCCTGGTCCTTGTATTCGAGCGGGGTGGTGTACTGCGTGAACCCGTGTGCCAGCTCGTGCGCGATGACGCCCAGCGAGATGGTGAAGCGTGCGAACACCTCGCCGTCACCGTCGCCGAACACCATGCGTGAGCCGTCCCAGAACGCGTTGTCGTAGTCCTGGCCGTAGTGCACCGTCGCGTCGAGGGGCAGGCCGCTGCCGTCGAGACTCGAGTAGCCGTAGACCTCGTCGAAGAACGCGTACGTTGCGCCGAGACCGTCGTATGCCTCGTCGGTCGCGGCATCACCGGTGGGATCTTCACCCTCGGCGCGGACCTGCTGGCCCGGGAGGTCGCGGGTCGATTTCGCGTCGGAGATGGTGCGTTCGAGTGTGCCGCCTGTCCGCGGCGCAATGGCGGTACGAGCTTGGACGACTTCTCGTCCCGCCCGCATCTCACGGTCGGCAAGCAGCGTGGCGCGGGCACCGGCTCCCTGCAGCCGTTCGAGCAGAAACGGTGGAACTACAGAATGGAACGTCATACTCGTTGACCCCCTAGGTCCGTGGCATGTGCGGTGCGTAGTTCCCAGTGTGCCCGAGGGCACCGACAATTCTGGTTTGCCCGGCGTGCCGAGCTCACTCGCACATCGTCGACAGATCGACGCGGTCCACCTCGCTCGGGGGACGCAGTGCGGTGACGGTCGCCCAGTTCCGGGCCAGCAAGGAGGCGTCGGAGTCGTCGTCTTCGGCCTGGATCGCGTCGAACCGGACGGTGACGAAATCTTCTCCGCGGTCTCCTATTTCGGCTTGTACTGCGCCGTAGCGAGCCAGTGACGCCGGGACGATTCCGGCGAAGTCGGCGAGGGGAACGTCGGGAATGTTGACGTTGACCACGGCATCGACGGTCAGGTGCGCGACCATCCAGGTGACGGCCAGATGTGCGACGTGTTCGGCGGTCTCCCAATGCGACGGCCGAGTGGCGAGCGAGGACAGGGCCATGGCGGGAACCCCGTGCGTCAGGGCTGTCAACGCTGCGCCCACCGTTCCCGAATGCAGGACGGCAGCACCGGTATTGGGGCCGTGATTGATACCCGAGAGCACGAGGTCCGGGGTGTCGCCGAACGCTCCTCTCGTGGCGACGAACGCGATGAGGGCAGGCGAGGCCTGCACCGCATAGGCCGTCACATCGGGTAGTCCCTCGATCTCGGTCAGCTCGATACCGAGGTGGTCGTCGACGCCCATCCCCGTCAACGAAGCGCTGGCACCACTGCGCTCCTCGTGGGGCGCGGCCACCACGACGTCGAGGCCGGCATCGAGGGCCACTCGTGCCAGCAGTGCGATGCCCGCGCTGTGCACGCCGTCGTCGTTCGTGATCAGGGCTCTCATTTCTTGCCCGCCTTGCTGTACGGACGCACGTCCACCGATTCGGTCAGCCCGAGTACCAGATCTTTTCGGCCACTACCGAGGCCGCGGCGGGTGACGTTGGCTGTGCCCGCGCCTCCGCCCAGCCGTAGCGCCTCCTGCATCGACATTCCCTGGGCGATTCCGGCGGCGATGCCGGCGCTCATCGAATCGCCTGCGCCGTGGTGGTCCACCATCTGCAGACCCGGGGTGACGATCTCGAGTACGTCGCCCTCCACCAGAGCCAACGCCGGGTCTCCCGCTCGTGAGATCACGACGACCTCGGCACCGGCGTCGTGCATCTTTCGCATCGACTCGATCAGGTGCTTCGGGTCTTCGGACTCGGCACCGCCGTCGGCGATGAGATCCTCGTGACTGACCTTGAGCACCGTGAGACCGCCGGTGAGAGCAGCCTGCATCGTCGGTCCCGACAGGTCGGCTACCACCGGGACATCGAGCGCACGCAGGTCCGCGCACAGCCGCTCGTACACCTCGGTCGGCACGATGTCGTCGGCATGCGGACCGCCGAGGATCGCGACGTCGCTACGGGCACCGGTGGCGAGTGCCGCGCCGAACAGATCGTCGAGTGCATGCCTGGCCAGCGGCGGCGGGTCGACCGTGGCCAGGACCTCACGCTTTCCGCTGCGGCGATCGTGCACGTAGGAGCCACTTTCCTGGCCGATATCGATGGAGACGACGGAGATGCCCTCACTCTCGACGATGCCGCGCAGTACTGTGCCGATCTCGCCGCCGAAGACCCCGGCGAGCGTGACATCGAGACCGAGCACCGACGCCATCCGCGCGATCCAGTGACCCTGACCGCCTGCGTGTACGTGCAGTTCGGTACTGCCGTTCGGGGCGGCGTCGAGAGTCACGGTCAACAGCGGAGACGGTGCGAAGACGAGGGCAGTGGGTGTTCGAGAGGAGGAAGGCACCGATCGCGAATGCCCGATTTGTCAGGTCCGAAACGGGTGGAGCGGGAAGGGTCGGTCGAAGATGTCTTCAGAATCGACGACGCAGGCGCATCCCGATGGGGCGTCCGTCGGGGTCGACGAACAAGCGGTAGGCGAGTGCGGCGAGTCGCTGTTGCCAGACGGGCGGCACCGAGATCTCGTGCCTGCGCAGTCGGCCGACGGGCCGGGACTTGGCGGACGGGTTGCGATGCCAGTTGTCGAGAGCGGTCGCGCTGGCCGAGACCACATCGAAGAACTGCTGCGGGTCGACGAGGTCCGCGTCGTCGCCGTCGGCCCGTCCCAGGTGCTCGCGGATCAGTTCGAGTCTCAGGTTGCGCGCATGGGTTCTGGCACCGTCGCCGAGGCCTGCCGGGTCCACGGGTGTGCGATCGTCGCGCTGCTCGTCGACAATGGCCGCGGTCAGCTCCGAATCATGGGTCCAGGAGCGGCGATTGAAGTTGTCCGATCCCACCGCGGTCCACACGTCGTCGATGATGCAGACCTTCGAGTGCACGTATACCGGTATGCCACGGTCGTTTTCGATGTCGAGTACCAGTACGCGATCACCGCCGGCCGCGCGGATGACCCCGAGTGCCGCCGAGTGTCCCAGCAGCGCAGAAGGAATGGTCAAGTTGCTGTCGTCGTCGAGGTGCTTGGGGACCACCACGACCAACTTCAGGTTCGGCTTCCGGCGCAAGGCTGCGGCGAAGACGCGAGCGACGTCGACCGACCACAGATATTGATCCTCTATGTAGATCAGCTCGGTGGCCCTGTCGAGAGCTTTGGCGTACGCGCGGGCCGCGCTGCGCTCGCCCTTGGTGGCGAACGGGTAGGCGGGGCGTCGGCGGGGGTAGGTGCGCAACAGCTGCACCGAGCACGTGCCCTGCGGCTCCGGGGCTTCCGCCGCCGGAGGGAGTTCCGACGGTTCGCGCGTGACTCCGCGCAGCAGGTCGGGTATCGCGTGCCACGGCAAACGGGAGAGAGCCGCCGGATCTTCCCAGCGTTCACGGAAGACGTCTTCCACGTCTCGCACCGCCGGGCCTTCGATCTGCACCTGCACGTCGTGCCACGCGGGAATCTCGCCGTACTCGGGTGGGAAGGGACGTGAGACAGGATCGCCGAAATGATCGGCGTCATCGCGTCGAGCACGGGCCAGATCGATGCCACCGACGAACGCGACGTCGGGCAGATCTTTCCTGCCGTACCGCACGACCACGAACTTCTGATGGTGGCTTCCGGTCACCAGCACGCGCTGGTCGAGAATGACCTCGCCGCCCGCCTCCTCCAGCCGCAGTGCGAGCTTGCGATTCTTCGGACCGGTGAAACCGAGGGTCTCGATGTGGGAGCGCCACACCATGCCCTTGACGACGCCACCGCGGTGCGCGACGGCGGCCAGGGCGTCTTCGACGGTCACGCCGTCGTCGGTGAGCAGCTGCTCCGGGTCGCCGCGCCAATCGGTGAAGAGCACCAGATCGTCGCGCTCGGTCTGCTCGAGGGCGCGTGCGAGTGCGGCGAAGTAGGTCTTGCCGTGCACCAGATTCTCGACGCGGTTGCCGTCGGTCCACGCCGAAATTCGGGTGTCGTCGTTGCCCCGCTCGGGCGCGGTGAGGAACCATGGGTGCGCGGGGTCGAAGTGGCGCTCGGGGGCAATCAGAGCGGAGGTGGACCGGCCGAATTTCTCGGCAACTCCGTCTACGACGCGCCGGATGCGCTGCACTATCACGCACGCATCATTTCACCCGGTTTGAAGGCGAGAGTGGGCGGGCACCCCGGCCATATGACTCAGGTACCCAACGTCACGCTCAGAAACGGCAAGCAGATTCCCCAGCTCGGCTTCGGCGTCTTCCAGATCGACCCGGAGGAGACCGCGAAGGCCGTCGAAACGGCGCTCGAGATCGGCTACCGACACATCGACACCGCCGAGATGTACGGCAACGAGAAGCAGGTCGGCGAGGGCATCCGTAACTCCGGAATCGATCGCGAATCGGCCTTCGTCACCAGCAAGCTCAACAACGGTTTTCACCGGCCCGACGACGCGCGTAGGGCGTTCGACGCGACGCTGAGCGACCTCGGAACCGACTACGTGGACCTCTTCCTCATCCACTGGCCCCTTCCCACCCGCTACGACGGCGACTTCGTATCCACGTGGAAGACGTTGGAGGAGTTCGCAGCCGACGGCCGCGCCCGCAATATCGGTGTCTCCAACTTCCAGCCCGCTCACCTCGATCGCCTTGCGCAGGAGACCGATACGGTCCCCGCGGTGAACCAGATCGAGGTGCACCCGTACTTCGTCAACAACGACGTATGGGCCTACGGCCGTGAGCATGCCATCCCCACCGAAGCGTGGTCGCCGATCGCTCAGGGCAACGTCCTCGACGACGCGGAACTGCAGCGAATCGCCGACGCGGCAGGCAAATCCGTCGCGCAGGTGGTGCTCCGCTGGCACATTCAGCGCGGCAACATCATCTTCCCGAAGTCGGTGACGCCGGAGCGGGTCAAGGCCAACTTCGAGATCTTCGACTTCGAGCTCAGCTCCGCCGATGTCGACGCCATCACGGCTCTCGACAAGGGGGAGCAGGGTCGTAACGGACCGAATCCGGATACGTTCGACATGATTCCGGACTAGAACGTAATACTGTGGGCCCGAACGTCTTCGGATGTTCGGGCCCACAGTGTTTCGAGCCAACAGTCGTTCAGCTTTTCAGAGTCGATCCGGTTGCGGCGGTGACCTGCTCGGCGGTCACGCCCGGTGCCAGTTCCACCAGCTCGAGCGTGCCGTCGCCGACGACGTCGATGACGGCCAAGTTGGTGATGATGCGATTCACGACGCCCTGGCCCGTGAGAGGCAGAGTGCAGGCGTCGAGAATCTTGGGATTGCCGTCGCGGTCGGTGTGTTCCATGACGACGATGACGCGTCGGGCACCGTGTACGAGGTCCATCGCGCCGCCCATGCCCTTGACCATCTTGCCGGGCACCATCCAGTTGGCGAGGTCGCCGGTGCGGGAGACCTGCATGCCGCCGAGCACCGCGGTGTCGATGTGGCCGCCGCGGATCATCCCGAAGCTCAACGACGAATCGAAGTACGCGGCACCGGGATTGACGGTGACGGTCTCCTTGCCCGCATTGATGAGGTTGGCGTCGACCTTGTCTTCGGTGGGGTAAGGGCCGGTGCCCAGGATGCCGTTCTCCGAGTGCAGGGTGACCTTGACGTCGTCGGTGAGGTACCCCGGGATCAGTGTCGGCAGTCCGATGCCGAGGTTGACGTATTCGCCGTCGATCATCTCCGCTGCGGCGCGTTCGGCCATCCGATCGCGCGTCCATCCTGCACTCATGCTCGAACTCCTGAACTGACGGTGCGCTTTTCGATGCGCTTGTCCTGTGGCCCGGTGTGGACGACGCGTTGGACGAACACGCCGGGGAGATGTACGTGGGCAGGGTCGATCTCGCCCGGCTCCACGAGATTCTCGACCTGCGCGATGGTGATCTTGCCGGCCATCGCAGCGAGAGGATTGAAGTTCATCGCGGTCTTGTCGAACACGAGATTGCCTGCTGTATCGCCTGTTTCGGCGTGCACCAGTGCGAATTCGGCGTTGATGGATTCTTCGAGTACGTACCGCTTGTCGCCGAACACTCGCGTTTCCTTGGGCGGCGATGCGATGGATACCGAGCCGTCGGCGTTGTAGCGCCACGGCATTCCGCCGTCGGCGATGGGGCTGCCGACCCCGGCGGGGGTGAAGAATGCGGGAACACCGTTGCCGCCGGCGCGGAGTCGTTCGGCGAGTGTGCCTTGAGGGGTCAGTTCGACTTCGAGTTCGCCGGCGAGGTACTGCCGGGCGAACTCTTTGTTCTCTCCGACGTACGAGGCGGTGACCCGGCGAATGCGTCCGGCCGCCAACAGGATTCCGAGTCCGTAGCCGTCGACGCCGCAGTTGTTGGAGAACACCTCCAGCTCGTCGGCGTCGGTGTTCGCGATGGCCTCGATGAGAGCGTCCGGGATACCGCACAGCCCGAAGCCGCCGACCGCGATGGTCGCCCCACGGCCGATGTCCGCGACCGCGTCGGCAGCGGACGCGTAGGTCTTTCCTGTCACAAGATCTCCTGATGTGTTCGTTGAGCAAACGATGACTTCAGTGAACCTGAGCTGGACTTCGTTGTGGCAAGAACGGCTCTGATTGCTCGGTCGGTGAACGGATTGAGGCATGGTGTCCACTCAATGGACGTACGATCCTAGGGTGACGTCATCGGATGCCAACGCGAGTGTGATCGGGAAGATCTGTTCGTTGCTGCGGGCAGCGGGAGCCGAGGAGCCATCCGGTGCCTCCACCACTGCCCTCGCGCGGGCGGCCGGTATCGCGCGGCCTACCACCCATCGCCTGCTGTCCACGCTCGCGGAACAGGGATTCGTCGATCGTGACACTGCGACCGGCCGCTGGTCGCTGGGGCCGGAGATCTACCTGCTGGGGTCCATGGCGGCCCTGCGGTACGACATCACCGACCAGGCGCGAAAAGTTGTGCAGGCGTTGGCAACCGAGAGTGGTGAGAGTGCGTTTTTGTCGGCCCGTCGGGGTTCGGAGACGGTGTGCCTGCTCCGAGTGGAGGGAAGTTTTCCGCTGCGCTCGCACGTGCTGTACGAGGGAATCCGGCTGCCGCTAGGAGTGGCGTCCGCAGGGTTGGCCATTCTTGCGCACCTACCGGATCGGGAGGTCGACGAGTATCTCGATGCCGTGAACCTGGTGCCGGAGTGGGGAGAGAGTCACTCCGCCGTGGAGATTCGCAGGCGGATAGTGCATACCCGCTCCACGGGATTCGCCGTCAACCCGGCGTTGCTCGTGGAGGGTAGCTGGGGGCTCGGTGCCGCCGTGTTCGATCGCGCCGACAAGCCGGCATGGGCGCTGAGCTTGACCGGTGTCGAGACACGATTCCGCGACGATCGACGACGGGAGCTGGGCAAGATGCTCCTCGATGCGGCGCACCGACTCACCGTGCAACTGGGGGAGCGGCCAGGCCCCGGTTAGCTGTCGAGCTCGTCCAGAATGTCCGCGGCGTCCTGGCTGCCTGCGGCCGCCAGCCTGTGCAGCTCGACGCGATCACCGCGTTCACCGGCAAGTTCGACCAGGATGTCGACGGCATCGGTACTGCCTGCGTCGGCGAGGGAGCGCAGTTCGTCGAGGTCGTTTCGAGAGCCTGCGAGTTCGACCAACTGGTCGAGTGCATCCTGATCGCCTCTGCTGGCCTGGGCGCGCAACTCGGCCAGCTCGGCCGCGGTGGAATCGGGCTCGGTCATGGGTCGGAGTGTAGAACGATTCGGCGAATAGTGGCGGGCCAGCCGACCTTTGTGCGGCTTGTGCGTTCTTGTCGGTGGGTCGAGATAGTCTTCTTTCAGTTCGAACGCATGTTCTGAATCGTTGCTCACCGGGGGGTGAAAAATGGGTGCAGTACCGACCGTGTCGCTGGAGGCGTTGACCGCTGCCGCGCAAGCAGAGAATCGTCTTGCGGCTCGCAAGATCAACGCCTGCTACCGCGTGCACTGCGACTGGATCACCCTCGATTCCAAGTACAAGCACTACAGCCGGTACGGACGCACCGAGATGGCAGTGGCGTTGGGATGCTCCGCCACCGTCGCCGAATCGTACGTCTCCGTGGGCGTCGCCTTGCATACCCGGCTTCCGCTGGTGAAGTCCGCATTCGAGTCCGGGGAAATCGACCTCCCGCGGGTACGGACGGTGTGCCGGATCCTCGACAACCTCTCCGACGACATCGTGTCTCTGGTCGAGGACGAGATCGTCGAGGCCGCACGCAGGTCGTCACCGGGTCCGCTGGAGAAGGAGATCTGGGACATCCTGCTGCGGGTCGCGCCCGAGGAAGCGGCAGCGCTGCGGGAGTTCGCGAAACGGTTCCGTCATGTTTCGTACAGCCCGGCCGGTGAGTTGGCGCGGATTCGAGCGGAATTGACTGCCCCCGAGGCCGTGGCGGCGTGGCAGTTGCTCAGGGAGATGGCCGACACGCTCTGCACGAAAGATCCTCGCGGCAAACAAGATCGCTTGTGTGATGCGTTCATGGCCCGTATGCACGGTGAACCCCGTTTGGCATGCCTGTGCCAACGTGATGACTGCCCGAAAAAGGATGCGGCATTGCCGGATCGTCGGGTGCCGTTGACGATGATCGCCGTCGATATCGGCACCCTCATCGGGTTGCTCGCGAACCCGGCGTATCTGGCCGGTCATGGATCGATCGACCCCGATCTCGCGCGGGAGTTGGCACGGAACAGTCAGTGGCAGATCCTGCTCACCGACGCTGTCACCCTCGCCGAGAAACTGGGACTGGCGGTGCAGAACCCGGAAACCGGGGAATGGGAACGACGCTCGGACAGCGAGAAGACAGAGGCGGCACCAGGATCCGAGGTGGGAACAGCGACGGAACCAGACGTAGACGCTGATGCTGGTGGGGGAATGGCGTCGGCTACGGATTTGGGGGCGGACGCTGACTCCTCGACCGAACCGACTCCGGCCACTGCACCGGCACCGGAAGAACCGGCAGAAAAGATCGACGAGACCGACGAGACCGACGAGACCGACGATGCCGAGGAGACCGACGAGTCCACGCCCGTACCTGCGACTGACCCGTTGGCAACCCCTACCGCGGACGCCGCCGATCCTGTCCGGAAGCACGCAGCAACGCGCTCAGGGGCACCAGTGAGCGACCCGCTAGCGGAGGCGACGTCGGACATCGACCCTGATGCATCGTCCGAACCCGCGTCAGCTCCACGATCACCTGCGGAACAGGCATCGCCGGCACCTGATACCGGACCGGACTGTTCGGAATCAGGCTCTTCCACAACGCCATCCGGCTCCACAACGCCATCCGGCTCTACAACAGCCGGTGCGACGCCTGTACCTGAACCAGCGGCGGCCACCGTGTCATCGCCTACTCCGAAGCCTCCGGCCGAGCAGGGTTCGTTACCGGATCCAGTCCCAGCAGCGACTGGCCCGACCGACCCGGCACCGGGCGACGATCGATCTCAGCGTCGTCTGCAGTCGCTGACCTCCGCTGCAGCCCTGTTCTGCACCCATACGCCAGTCGGCAGGGGCACACGGCACAGCTCTGCCCTCGATCTGTCCTCCGTATTCCGGCGCAACAACCGCACGATCCCTACAGCAGCCCACACACCCGCACACCGGACACCCTCGGGTCTCTACCTCGGCAACGCATCACTGGCCGCTGCGCTCGAAGCTGCGATCGCCGCCGACCCCACCCTCGGAAAATCCGTCGGACGGGACCCACTGACCGACCGAGCCCTGATCTACCGACCCGACACCCTCACCACCGCCGCGGTACGTCTACGTGATCGACACTGCCGCTTCCCTGACTGCCACCGCCCCGCCGACCGCTGCCAACTCGACCACATCATCGCCTTCGATCACGCCAACCCCCTCGGTGGCGGCTGGACCACCGTCAACAACCTCCAATGCCTGTGCGAGTTCCACCACACCGTCAAAACCGCCGGCTACTGGAAAGCCGTCATGCTCCCCGGTGGTGCGATTCTGTGGACCTCCACCTCCAAGACCACCCGAATCACCTTGCCCGCCAACGGCACAGCCGTACCCATCATCGGCAACGACCTGACGCCACACATCCCCACAAAACCCAGACGATCCGGCATCATCGCCTACCCCGACCCACCCGACAACCAACAACCCGAGACAGACGACACGGCAGCACCGCCGTTCTAGGCGATACTGCCGTGAATCCCCGTGCCTGCTCCGTCAGACCCGTGCCTGCTCCGTCAGACCCGTGCCCGCTCCGTCAGACCAAGTGCTGAATGTGATCGCGCGTGAATTCGATGCGCTCGTCGACGCGGCCGTCGCCCACCTTGTTCACCCACTCCGGATCGGACAGCAACGCGCGCCCGACGGCCACCAGATCGAACTCGCCGTCCTGGAATTGGCCGACGAGAGCGTCCAATCCGGTCACACCCGACGCGGCATCCTCCGACCATGCCGACGTGAACACCGAGTCGAGGCCGACCGATCCGACGGTGATCGTCGGAACTCCGGTGAGCTTGCGCGTCCAACCAGCTAAGCCGAGCTTTCCGTCGTTGCCGTCCAGCTCCGGGAACGCCGGATCCCAGTGGCGTCGGGTCGACGCGTGCAACACGTCCACTCCGGCGTCGACCAGTGGCGTCAGTACGCGTCCGAGTTCCTCGGGGTTCTGTGCGATCCGAGCGTCGAAGTGATTGCTCTTCCACTGCGAGAATCGGTACACGATGGCGAAGTCCTCGCCGACGGCCGCACGAATCGCAGCAACGACCTGTGCCGGGAAACGGGTGCGGGCTTCGAGCGAGCCACCGAACTCGTCGTCACGCACATTGGTTGTAGCCCACAGGAACTCGTCGAGCAGGTAGCCGTGAGCGCCGTGCAGTTCGAGGCCGTCGAAGCCGGTGTTCTGTGCGTTGACCGCAGCCTGTACCCACTGGGAGGTGAGTTCGTCGAGGTCGGCGTCGGTGAAGGCTCTACCGACCGAGGAGCCGTCGAGGGCGATTCCGGACGGGCTGACGGTGGTGACGTCGGGGAACAGGCGAGGCTCGGTGCCCCGCTCGACGCCGAGGTGCCACAGCTGCGGGATGATCGCGCCGCCCTCGGCGTGCACCGCGTCGACGACGCCCTTCCAGCCTTCGAGGCTGGCGTCGCCGTAGATCCGTGGGACGCGGGTGTGAGGACCTGCGGCGGGATCGGGGATGTAGGTGCCCTCGGTGATGATGAGGCTGGTACCACCGGCGGCGCGTTTGCGGTAGTACTCCGCCACATCCGGGCCGGGGATGCCGTCGGGCGAGAAGGCGCGCGTCATCGGAGCCATGGCGAAGCGGTTGCGCAGCTTCAGCGACTTGACCTCGAACGGCTCGAAGAGCCCGGCGGTGGACAGATGCTGAGTTGTGGATGCAGTTTCGGTCACGCCTGCGCACAACCCGTATCGACACCGAGCTATTCCCCGTGCGGGGCTGTTAGCGTCGGATGCTTATGAGCCCTTCGCCGCTGATCTCTGCCGCCGAACTGCACGATCTCTTCGAGATGGGACGGGCCCCGGTCGTCCTCGACATCCGGTTCACGCTCCAGACCGGGAGCGACAGAGCGGGCTACGAGGCCGGGCACATCCCGCACGCCCAATTCGTCGACCTCGATGCCGATCTGGCCGCCCCGCCGGACCACGGGAGTGGAGCCGGCAGGAACGACCCGAATCACCGCGGCCGTCACCCATTGCCCGACGAGGAGACCTTCGTCGCAGCGATGCGCGGCGCCGGCGTCAGCGACGACTCCTCGGTCGTGGTCTACGACGGAGGACCGGCGACCGCGGCCGCGCGCGGCTGGTGGCTGTTGCGCTACTACGGCCACGCGGACGTGCGAGTCCTCGACGGCGGTCTGGCTCAGTGGATGGCCGCCGGATTCCCGATCGGCACCGAACCGTCGATCGTGGCGGCTGGATCTTTCACCGCCCGGCCATCCCTGGCACGCGTCCTCGACGTCGACGACGTACTCGATTTCGCCCGGGACAACGTACTGCTCGACGCGCGGGCACCCGAACGATTCCGCGGCGAGGTGGAGCCGGTGGACCCCGTAGCCGGTCACATCCCGGGCGCGATCAACCGACCCACGACCGACAACGTCGATTCTGACGGACAGTTTCTGGATCCCGAGGTACTCGATGGCGCATTCGGTGGACTTGTGCCGGAGGGGAAAGACGTCGCTGTCTATTGCGGATCCGGGGTGACCGCCGCACACCAGATTCTTGCCCTCGAATTGGCTGGTATCGACGCTGCGTTGTATCCGGGCTCGTGGTCGGGATGGATCACCGATCCGACGCGGCCGAGAGCATGACACCCTGCCTGAGCTGGACGTTCACCGAACCAGGGTTGAACTTGAATCTGACTTCAACTATACCTGGGGAATGAAGGTTGAAGGCAAGGTTGCCATCGTCACCGGCGCTGGTGGCGGAATCGGCGGGGCCATCGCTGCTCGACTCTCGGAGCACGGCGCACGCGTCGTCGTCTCCGACCTCGACGGGAAGACGGCTCGAGCAGTGGTCGACGCCATCGAACGAGATCGGCCGGGGACGGCCGTCGCAGTCGCTGCGGACGCGTCGAACATCGCGGATATCGAGCGGCTGATCGCACAGGCCGAGGCCTCGTTCGGTCCGGTCGATCTCTACTTCGCCAACGCAGGTATCAGCGGCGCACCCGGACTCGACGCCACCGAACAGGACTGGGACCTCTCGTTCGATGTGAACGTACGCGCACATATACGCGCAGCGCAGCTCTTGGTACCGGGTTGGCTCGAGCGTGGTGAGGGGTATTTCGTCAGCACCGCCTCTGCGGCAGGTCTGCTCACCCAGATCGGTTCGGCCACATACGCGACGACCAAGCACGCGGCCGTCGGATTCGCCGAATGGATGAACGTCACCTACGGCAACCGAGGCATTCGTGTCAGTTGCCTGTGCCCCATGGGTGTCAACACCAAACTGCTGTACGAGGGACGCGAGTCCGGAGATGCGTTGGGAGCGGCCGCAACTGCGGCGGTGCTGAGCGCCGGTGCCGTCCTCGAACCCCTCGACGTTGCCGATGTGGTGCTCGACGCGATGGACCGCGAGCAGTTCCTCATCCTGCCGCACGAGAACGTACTGGACATGTACCGCAACAAGGGTGCCGACTACGACCGGTGGTTGCGCGGCATGCGTCGCTACCAGGACAGCTTGCTCGACAACAACCGATAGGGGCCCACCGTGGCATTTTTCGAGACCTCCGACCGTGCGAAGAAATACGAGTCGGATCTGTTGGAGTTCATGGACTCTCACGTCTACCCGGCCGAGGCCGTGTACGAGCAGCAGATGCTCGACTCCGGTGACCCGCATTTCCAGCCGCCGATCATCGAGGATCTGAAGAAGGAAGCGCGCTCACGTGGACTGTGGAATCTGTTCCATCCGCACCCCGAGTGGGGCCCCGGTCTGACCAACCTCGAGTACGCACCGCTCGCCGAGATCATGGGCCGCAGCTTGCTCGCTCCCGAGGCATGCAACTGCAACGCACCGGACACCGGCAACATGGAGGTGTTCACGCTCTTCGGCACCGACGAGCACAAAGAGAAGTACCTGAAGCCGTTGCTGGACGGCACCATTCGCTCAGCCTTTGCGATGACCGAGCCCGACGTCGCCAGTTCCGACGCCACGAACATCGCCATGAAGATGGACCGCGACGGAGACGACTTCATCCTCAACGGTCGCAAGTGGTGGACGTCCAATGCGATGCACAAGAACTGCAAGGTTCTGATCGTTATGGGCAAGACCGATCCCGAGGCGGCTACCCACAGTCAACAGTCGATGCTGGTGGTACCCATCGACGCACCCGGGGTCACGGTCCTGCGTAATCTGCCGGTGTTCGGCTACATCGACCGCGAAGGTCACGCCGAGGTGCTCTTCGAGGACGTGCGGGTGCCGGCAAAGGACGTGTTGAAGGGTCCGGGCGAGGGCTTCGCCATCAGTCAGGCTCGCTTGGGGCCCGGCCGTATCCACCACGCGATGCGCACCATCGGCGTTGCCGAGCGTGCGCTCGAATTGCTCTGTCGCCGTGCAGTATCGCGAGTGACGTTCGGTAAGCCGGTGGCGATGCGCTCGAACATTCAGGACTGGATCGCCGAGGCGCGGATCGAGATCGAGAAGACGCGACTGCTCACGTTCAAAGCCGCATACCTGATGGACACCGTCGGGAACAAGGAAGCGCGCACCGAGATCGCAGCCATCAAGGTTGCTGCACCGGAGATGGCACTGAAGATCATCGACCGTGCCATCCAGGTGCACGGCGGCGGCGGAGTGAGCAACGATTTCCCGCTCGCGATGATGTACGCCCACATTCGCACCTTGCGTCTGGCCGACGGTCCGGACGAGGTGCACAAGATGTCGATCGCGAAAATGGAGTTGAAGAAGTACTTCTGAACCTAGGTCATCGACCCGGCTGCCAGGCCGGGTCACGGCCGATGAAGGCCATCAGCTTGTCCTGCGGGGACGCGTCGTCGGCAACCGGGACGGCGGGCCCGTACTGTCCGCTGTCCCGTAGCATCTGCTCCATCGGTCGCATGGCGTCGAGGGCCGCAGCGCAGCGATCCTGGCCCAAGTCGTGTTCCAAGCCAAGGGCTTTCGCGAGGTCCCAGGAGTGCATCCAGATGTCGGCGGTGTAGAACATCGCGATCGCCTCGTCCACCGGCATGTCTCCCGTGTGCGGGTTGCTCAACACGCGGTCGGAAGGGTCGTCCAGAATTGCCTGGATGTCGGCGACGTGGTGCCTCCATGCGGCTTTCGGGTCGGCGTCGATGTCCAGGGTCTGGAACTCGATTCCCGCGCCGCCGGCGAGAAAGCCGCGAGACCACTCGATCAGGTGCTTCACGACATCGATTGCGGCCCAGTCCGATACCGGGCTGGGGCGTGGCCAGTCCTCGGGCGAGGCGGACTCGACCAGCGCGGTGAACGCTGCCGCGTCCTGTAGGTGCTGCTGGGCCGGCCCTGTTCGTTGCCCGAGCAGTTCGTCGAGTTTGTCGTAACCCTCTTTCACCCCGACATCCATGCCACTGGACAGCATCCCGTCGCGAGTTGCGAAGTCCGACATCACACTGAGAACTTTCAGGAGCGTGCCCCCGCCGTCGCGGCGCTCGAAGGTGAGCGTCTCGAGTGCAACCGAATCGGGTTGGCCCTCGTAGGTGAACGTCCACACGATCCGCTCGTTGTCCCTGACCTCGTGGAAACTGCCGAAGAAGGCTGCGATCTCCTCGCCGTCCCGATCGTTGGCAAATGCCCAGGAACCTCCGGTGTGGCCCTCCCACTTCAGAATTCGCGTGGTCAACGATCTGGGCCCCACCCACTGCCGATACAGCTCGGGATCGATGTGAGCGCGGAACACCTGCTCCGGTGTTGCATCGAACTCTCGAACGATCTCGATCGTGGGTACTTTCTCGTCTGCGAGGATCTCGGTTTCGTGCACAGTCATGACACCTCTTTCGTCTCGGTGGTCTTGTCGTCTGCGATGCCGTCCAGCAGGGCGTCGAGGCGTCGATAGCGTTGTTCTGCTTCCTGTCGGTAGCGCTCGATCCATTTCGTCATCAGCCCGAAGACCTCAGCGTCCAGATGCACCGGCCGACGCTGGGCATCTTTGCTACGGGTGACCAGTCCGGCCTCCTCGAGCACCTTCACGTGCTTGGATACGGCCTGCAGGCTCATGTCGTACGGCTCCGCCAATTCGCTGACACTCGCATCCGAGGCGGCGAGCCGCGCCACCATGTCGCGTCGAGTGGGGTCGGCCAAGGCCGCGAATGTCTTGTCGAGTTGCTCCGTGTGATCCTCCATCGGCTCCTCGCTTTCTCGGTGAAGCCGAGGATAAGCCGCGTGACGTACATAGTCAACCATTTGGTTGAGTACTTCTCTTGGCCTACCCTCGTCGGATGGGCATCGGTGAGGACATGGTGCGGGACGTGATCTCTCGAGATCTGGGGCACCCGCTACGTGTGGCGATCGACGGGGTGACGGCATCGGGAAAGTCGACCTGTGCGCGGTGGCTGGTGAGTGCTGTTGCAGCGCAGGGTCGTCCTGCGATTCATGTGACCATGGACGGTTTCCATCACCGGCGCGCCCATCGGTATCGGCAGGGGCGAGCGTCGGCTACCGGCTACTACCGGGACGCATACGACTTCGACGCGCTGTGTACGCAGGTGCTGATCCCGTTGGGCCCGAAAGGAAGCGGCGAGATCCGGCGTCGCATCATCGATCTGTCGTCCGATGAGCCGGTGGAAGATCCGCCTGAGCCGGTGCCTACCGATGCGATCGTCGTGGTGGACGGAACGTTTCTTCACCGGCCGCCGCTGCCTGACTACTGGGACTACACGGTCTTCGTCGACACCCCGATGGACGTCGCACGGGCTCGCGGTACAGCCAGGGATGCGGATGCGCTCGGGGGCGAAGTGGCCGCGGGTATGGCCTTCGACCAGCGATATCACGCGGCATGCCGGATCTATCTGGACGAGGTGGATCCGCGCGCGCGAGCCACTCGGGTGTTGCCGGGGATTGACAGCCTGCTGTCAATGGGGTGATGATTGACAGCATACTGTCAATCGACGTGAGGACGTTCCGATGACCACCATTGCGCTCTATGCCACCGACACCATGGCCGACTGGGAATACGGGTACCTCACCGCCGGCCTGGCCATGGCCCGTGAACAAGACCCGGAAGCCAACCGGCTGATCGTCGCCTCGGAGACGGGGGAGGCTGTGACGACGATGGGAGGATTGCGCATCACTCCGGACGTCGGCTTGGCGGATCTGCCGACACTCGACGCGTTGATTATGCCGGGAGCGGGCAGTTGGGAGTCCGGGCACGACACGGTACTCAAGCTTGCCGCCGAACTCGTTGCGGCGGGGACCCCGGTGGTGGCGATCTGCGGTGCCACCTACGGGCTGGCTCGGACCGGACTGCTCAACGACCGGCCGCATACGTCTAATGCTGCCGACTTTCTCACTGCTGCAGAGCAATACAGCGGAGCCGAGCACTACCGAGACGACAAAGCGGTGTCCGACGGTACGGTCATCACTGCCGGCGCGACTGCACCCATCGAGTTCGCCAAGCTGGTGTTCGAGCGGCTGAACGTGTTTCCGCAACCCGTCATCGATGCCTGGTACGGCCTGTACACGACAGGCGAGCGAAAGTACTACGACCAGCTGGCGGGGGCATGACCGACCGCAGTCCGGAGGGTGATGCGCTGACGGCGGTGGTGTTGCCTGTTTTCGAGCTCAACGGCGAGTTTCTCGCTGCGGCACAGGACATCACCGCGCCGACTGGACTGACACCGGCGTGGTGGCAGGTCCTCGGAGCCACCCTGGACGAGCCGCTGTCGGTCGCTGATATCGCGCGACGCGTCGGGTTGGGATTGGCGCGGCAGAGCGTGCAGCGGACGGCAAATCTGTTGGTGGACAAAGGCTGGGCGGTCTACGTCGACAACCCTCACCACAGACGGGCCAAGCTACTCGAACCCACCTCCAAGGGGCGCGAGACAGTCGCCGCACTGAGAGACGCTCAACACGCGTGGTCGGACGCCGTGGGTGCCGCGGTGGGTGAGGACGAATTACGCTCATTCGCAGATACCCTTGAGAAGATCCTCGCAGCCTCCCGTCACTACCGCGGCGGCCGTGCATAATTCGGCAATGGCTGTGCTCGCACTACTGCTCTCCGGACTGCTGGCCGGTTTGTTGTCGCAATCCGACGGGGTCGACATCTTCGGCGACACCAGCGTCGGCGGCGTGCTGCTCTCCAGCGGTGGAGGAGGAGTTGCGACAGCAGTGATTCTGGCGTCGGGTCTGGCGATGCTCGTTCGTCGGCGCAGTATTCTGGCCGGCCTGTCCATCGCCGCTGCCGTTGTCGCCGGCGTGACGGCACTGCTGATGCCCTCCGACCTCGCCGAGGTGGTGGCAGGTGGAGTTCTCCTGGGATGCACTGCAGTACGGGCGAACGGTGCACGAGTTCGACAAGCGCTGCTGATCGGGTCGTTCCTTCTGGGCCTGCTCAGTGCAGGCGCGGTCGAGGCCCTGCACTACCCAGGTATCCCGCGTCGCTACGCCGACTACCTCACCGAGTCCGATATCGGCACTCCGGTGGTCGTACCGGTCCTCTGCGCCCTCGTGGTGCTGACGGTGTTCGTGGCAGCTCGTGTCGACAGCGGTGACGACTGTTCGCCACCCGAGCGGGACATCCGTACGGTCGGGGCGATACTGCTGGTCTCGATCGGTGGCCTTCTGCTCGATGTACTGTTCGGACTCAGCGTGTTTCAGAGCGAATACGGGTTCGTCGGTCGTTGGTACTTCGGAATCCTCGTCGTACCCGTACTGTTCGCAGCCGCGGCTTTGCTGCCGGGCCGAGGTGGCAGGCTCGTTCTCGCCGGGACGGCCGTGTTGCTCACCGCGAACACCACTTCCGGTGTGGGTATCGATGTGTCGGACGGAGTTTGGGTACTCGGGCTCGTGGCCGTCACGGCACTCGCCGTGTCGGTCGGTGTGGTACTCGGAATACGCTGGGGGCGTTCGTGGATCGGCATCACTGCTCTGGCACTGGTCTGCGTGACCGCACTGTTCGAGTACCCGCCGATGGACAACGTGCACTACGCGGCGAGTCTGGTGGTATTTCCGGCCGCTGCGGCCTACCTGTACATTTCGTGCACCCCCTCGACCCCCACCCCCACGACCTCGACGCTAGGCCTCGCGGTGCCGGTGGCGATCACGGTCCCGATGGTCGTCACCTACGGCTGGACTGCCTACACACCGTTGACGTCGATCGACACGAGCACGTTCTCTCCCAGCATCGACCTGTGGCTCTCGACGGGAGCTGCCTCCGCGACGGTGGTGCTCGCCGGCATCGGGATGTGGGCTCTTGATCTTTACCGGGCGTCGGACGAGACGACATGAAGGAGCCTGACCCGAAAGTCACCGGAGTACCGTTTTCTTCATGGCTTACAGATACCTCGGAAACAGTGGACTCAAGATCTCGGAGATCACCTACGGCAACTGGTTGACGCACGGATCGCAGGTGGAGAACGACATCGCCACCCAGTGTGTACGCGCGGCTCTCGACGCGGGCATCACTACGTTCGACACGGCCGACGTCTATGCCAACGGAGCTGCAGAGACGGTGCTGGGCGACGCGCTGAAAGGCGAGCGTCGGGAATCGCTCGAGATCTTCACGAAGGTCTACTTCCCCGTCGGACCCAAGGGCCCCAACGACACCGGACTCTCCCGCAAACACATTCTCGAAGGCATCGACGCCTCGCTGCGTCGGCTCGGCACCGACTACGTCGACCTCTACCAGGCTCATCGCTACGACGTCGAGACCCCGCTCGAGGAGACCATCGCCGCGTTCGGTGACGTCGTCCGCCAGGGCAAGGCGCTCTACATCGGCGTCTCGGAATGGACCGCCGACCAGCTCCGCGCCGGGCAGGAACTCGCCCGCCAGAACGGCTTCTCGATCATCTCGAATCAGCCGCAGTATTCGGCTCTCTGGCGTGTCATCGAGGATCAGGTGATCCCGATGTCGAAGGAACTGGGCATCTCGCAGATCGTCTGGTCACCCATCGCCCAGGGTGTGCTCACCGGCAAGTACCTTCCCGGTCAACCTCTGCCCGACGGTTCGCGCGCCAAGGACGACAAGGGCGGCGACAAGATGATCGCGCGCTACCTCGACGATCAGACGCTCACCCGGGTGCAGCAGCTGAAGCCGATAGCCGACGATCTCGGAATCACCATGGCGCAGTTGGCTGTTGCCTGGGTGCTGGCCAACGACAACATCGCCGCCGCGCTCGTCGGTGCCTCGCGACCGGAGCAGATCGCCGAGAACATCAAGGCCTCCGAGGTCACCCTCGACGCCGACGTGCTCGCGAAGATCGACGAGGCCCTCGGTGATTCCGTCGAGCGTGACGCGGGCAAGACGGGCTCGCCCGAGGCACGTCTGGTCTGAGCACCCGAAGTTGCCGGTCCGACCGACAAGGCGAAGCGAACAGGGTAATAAGGACGTATGGACACGATCATCGTCGATACACCTCAGGGCCAGGTTCGCGGTCGGACCGGCGCAGGCGTCACCTCGTTCCTCGGAGTGCCGTACGCCGAGGCTCCGTTCGGACCCCGCCGATTTCAGGCTCCGTCGCCGCCGCCCACGTGGGACGGAGTGCGCGACGCGCTCGAGTTGGGGGCCACCGTTCCCAAGGTGGGCTACCGTCCGCCGACCAGTGAGATCCTCAGTGAGCCGGTGGTACCCGGCGAGGACTGCCTGAACGTCAACGTCTTCACCCCCGACGTCGGCGGCTCGGCACCGGTGTTCGTCTGGATCCACGGCGGCGCATTCGTCAACGGCAGCAACGCCATTCCCACGTACGACGGTACCGCCTTCGCGCGCGACGGCATCGTGGCCGTGGTGATCAACTACCGACTCGGCGTCGACGGTTTCGCACTGATCGATGGAGCCCCCGCCAACCGCGGGATGCTCGATCAGGTCGCGGCCCTCGAATGGGTACGCGACCACATTGCTGCTTACGGCGGCGACCCGGCCCGGGTGACCATCGCGGGAGAGTCGGCCGGCGCGATGAGCGTCGGCACCCTGATGTCGATGCCTCGTGCCGAGGGACTCTTCCAACGGGCGATTCTGCAGAGCGGAGCCGGCCACCACGTCATCACCGCCGAGACTGCCGCCAAGGTATCCGCTGCGTTGGCGGCCTCGCTCGGCGTCGAGGCGACGGTCGACGGCCTGGGGTCGGTGCCGGTGGATGCCTTGGTCGATGCTCAGCGTGAACTGTCCGATCGAATCACGGCCGAGGCTCCGACCGGAGCCTGGGGTGAGCTCGCCCTGAACGTGATGGCCTTCGAGCCGTACATCGACGGTGATGTCGTTCCGGGGCTGCCGTTTTCGCGAATCATCAGTGATGGCGCGAGCGCACAGGTGGACGTGCTGATCGGAACCACCAGTGAGGAACATGCGTTCTTCATCGTCCCGGCCGGGATTGTCCCGCACCTCACCGAGGACTACGTGAAGGTGGTCCTCGCCGGGTACCGAGCCGACCCGTCGGCGCTGGACCGGTACCGCGAACAGCTGCCCGACGCCTCGGCCGGCGAGCTGATGATCGCGGTCATGACCGACTGGTTCTTCCGCATACCGGCCACGCGTCTGGTCGAAGCCCGCTCCGGAAACGCCTTCGTCTACGAATTCACCTGGCGCTCATCACTGTTCGACGGCGCGCTCGGGGCCTGTCATGCACTCGAGATCCCGTTCGTGTTCGACATGCTGCACAAGTCCGAGACCGCACGAATCACGGGCCCGAATCCGCCGCAGAAGGTTGCCGACGAGATGCACCGTGCCTGGGTCGAATTCGTGCGCGACGGCTCGCCCGGTTGGGACTCGTACGGCACCGACCGTGCGGTGATGATGTTCGGGGACGAGCCGGGCGTCGTTCTGGACCCGCGGCCGGCGACTCGCGCGGTGTGGGACGGGATACGCTGAGCGGCTGAGCGGCTGCGCCGCATGTGCACGGAACCTCGTACTCTGCTACGAGGTTCCGCGCACATGGGTCACCGCAGGTGATGCACTTCCTGCAGCCCGTAGACCGGGGTGTCGATACCCTCGTAGCGCGCCTTGATCTGCAGCGCGAGGTAGAGCGAATAGTGCCGCGACTGATGCAGATTGCCGCCGTGGAACCAGAAGTTCTCCTGCTGCGTCGGCTTCCACATGTTGCGCTGCTCGCCCTCCCACGGACCGGGATCCTTGGTGGTGTCCGAGCCGAGACCCCAGCACTTGCCGACCTTGTCTGCGGTCTCCTGATCGATCAGGTCGGCGACCCAGCCGTTCATCGAGCCGTAGCCGGTGGCGTAGACGATGAGGTCGGCCGGCAGCTCGGTACCGTCTTCGAGGACGACGCCGGTCTTGCTGATCCGCTCCACCTGTCCGGCAACGAGTTTGATCTTGCCGTCCGCGACGAGCTCGGATGCGCCGACGTCGATGTAGTAGCCCGAGCCCCGGCGCAGGTACTTCATGAACAGTCCCGAACCGTCGTCACCGAAGTCGTGTTGGAAGCCGGCCTTCTCGAGGCGATCGTAGAAGTCCTTGTCCTGCTCCGCGATCTGCTGATACACCGGGATCTGGAACTCGTGCATGATCCGATACGGCAGCGACGCGAACGTGAGATCGGCTTTGCCCGTGGTCATTCCGGACTCGACGGCCCGCTCGGAGTACAGATCCCCGAGAGCGATCTCGCACAGCGAATCGGACTTGACGATGTGCGTGGACGAACGCTGCAGCATCGTCACGTCGACGCCCGTCTCGTACAGTGCCTTGCAGATGTCGTGCGCGGAGTTGTTGGAACCGACGACCACCACGCGCTTACCGACATAGGCGTCGGGACCGGGGTGTTCGCTGGAATGGTGCTGCTCGCCCTCGAACTCGTCCATGCCGGGGAAGTTGGGCACGTTCTTCTTGCCGGACATCCCGGTGGCCATCACCAACTGCTTGGGCCGCAGGATCACTTCCTCACCGTCGCGGTCGACGACGACCGTCCACTCCTTCGCCACCTCGTCGTAGGTGGCGGACTTCGCGGTGGTCTTGCTCCAGTACGGCACTTCCATGACCTTGGTGTACATCTCGAGCCAGTCGCCGATCTTGTCCTTCGGGGCGAACACCGGCCAGTTCGGCGGGAACGGCAGGTAGGGGAGGTGGTCGTACCAGACCGGGTCGTGCAGGCACAGCGACTTGTAGCGTCCACGCCACTGATCGCCGGGGCGTTCGGCGCGGTCGACGACGATCGCAGGCACCCCCAGCTGTCGGAATCGAGCTCCCAGCGCGATACCGCCCTGACCGCCACCGATCACGAGGGCATACGGCTGCACGCTGTAGCCGAGTTCGTTCTCCTCGATCTCCTTCTTCTCCGCCCAGTTCTGGGTATCGGCGTTGGAGCCGTGGACCGCGCCTTTGACGCGGGACTTGCCTTGACGCTCCTCGTGGCCCTTGAGCTCCTGCATGGTCGTCAGCAGGGTCCACGCGACGTCGTCGCCAGTGTCGGCGTCCACCGTCAGGCGCAGATGCCCTTTGCCTCGGCTCGTTGCGGTCTCGAACTCGATCCACGCCGAGATGACGCCGTCCGCCTCGTCGGGAACCTCGGTGGTGTGGAAACCCGTCGGATCGGTGTCGTCGAGTCGCTGCGACAGCATGTCGCTGACGCCCTCGCGACCCTCGACGGTCTTGAGATTCCAGGTGAACGTGACGAGATCGCGCCAGAAGCTGCTGACGGCGAACATGCCGGCAACTCGGGGGATGTCTCGTGCGACCAGTGCGTCCTCGAAGCTCGTCAGCCAGGCGTCGACCCGTTCCTGCGGGGTGTGCGTGCGGGTGATCGAGGCCGGCTCGATGGTCTGGGTCATCAAAACTCCTAGCGGTTCGTGGTGCCTTCTATGTGACCCAGCACACTCCTCTTGCGGGTGTGGGTCGAGAGTTGCAATGCGTTGCAGCGGCTCAGGCGGGTGACAGCTTCTTCAGCCCCAAAGACTGGAATCCGACGACGTAGATCAACGTCCAGAGCACCAGCCAGTCGATGAAGCCCAGCGCGTTACCGGAGATGCCTGCCGCCACGACGGGCTCGTGCAGGACGTGCTCCGCAACGACGAAGTAGTAGGCCAGGAACGTGCCGATCGCCAGAGCAAAGGTCAGCACTGCGCGTCCCGCCGCGGGGAATCGATTGCCGAAGCCGTTGGCCCAGAAAATCATCCAGAAGGCCCAGCACACTCCGATCTGCGCCGGGAACTGGTTGATGACGGAGCCGAGCTCGGCGGTGGCGTCGGACCCGACCAGGAGCTTCGCCAGGGGAACCATCAGGAAGTAGATCGCGGTGCCGAGAACCGCGTTGCCGACCGTCGCCGCCAGGGCGGTTCGTCCGCCGCCACCGGCCAGTTTCCACGGCCAGTTGTCGAGGGTCTGGCCGGTGAGGATCACCGAGACGACGATCGAGTAGAACCAGCCCAGTACGGTGTCGACGGACATCAGTGGGTCGGTGGCCGAGAGCGAGACCGACGGCAGTCCGAACACGAAATACAGCGCCAGAGTCGGGACGGCAACGAAGGCGATCTCGCACAGCCCGATCAGCGGTTGCTTCATGCGCAGCACGGTCCACGGCCAGTGCTGCCAGTTCAGGACCACCATCACCCAGGTTCCGAAACCGAACAGCACGAACAGCGCACCGGCGAAATAGCCCAGTCCGCCCTCCCGGGAGCCGGCGAAATCCGGGTACAACGCCCCGAGCCCGCTGCCGAGGATCCAGGTGACGGCAACGGCGAACACCGCCGTCGATGCCAGGATCGCGAGCCCGCGCATCGGTTGCTTCAGAGAGTCGAATCCCACGAACTCGCAATCGAATCCGATGAACACGATGAAGAGAATCGCCCAGAACAGCGCGGCGTTGAACGGCAGGGGATAGAAGTTCCACGGGCTGGTGGTGGGGTCTGCCAGCAGATACCACGTCGCAAGCGACACGGCCACCACGACGGCGAGGTTGGCAACTCCGAACACGAGCCAGTTGCCCTGTGGTGGAACAATTTTCGGCGTGCTCAGCGGGCGGTCTGCGGTTGCGGTCATGTGCTGCTCGTTTCGTTCGAGGCGAAGGTGACGCCGTCACTATGAGCTGAATCACACCCGACCGTCAGGGTTGCGGGAGGTTGCACTGCGGCCGACGCAATGCAACGCGCTGCAACCCTGTCTGAAGTGGTCGGCGTCACATAGACATGAACGCATCCAATCCAGTCAGGAGTGAACACCGATGCGCGCAGCTATGTACTACGGACCCAACAAGGTGGAGATCACCGACGTCCCCGAGCCTCATCCCGGTGAAGGGCAGGTCAAGATCAAGATCGGGTTCAACGGAATCTGCGGAACCGACCTGCACGAGTACTACGCCGGCCCCATTTTCATCCCCACCTCGCCGCATCCGCTGACCGGTCAGGAGATGCCGCTGATCCTCGGGCACGAGTTCTCGGGCACCGTCACCGAGCTCGGCAACTCAGTCACCGGCGTGAAAATAGGCGACCGCGTCGCCATCGAGCCGCTCTATCGCTGCGGACACTGCGGGCCGTGCCGGGCGGGCAACTACAACATCTGCGCGCAGATCGGCTTCCACGGACTGATGTCCGACGGCGGAATGGCCGAGTACACCGTGGTCCCCACCGACATGATTCACGTGTTGCCCGACAACGTCTCTCTCGAACTCGGAGCCCTCGTCGAGCCGATGTCGGTCGCCTATCATGCTGCGACACTGGGAGATCCGAATCCCGAGGACACCGCGATGGTGTTCGGAGCCGGGCCGATCGGCATCGGACTGTGGTTCGCACTGCGCGGCAAAGGACTCGACCACGTCTACGTCGTCGAACCGTCACCGACGCGTCGAGCATCGATCGAGGCCCTCGGAGCGAAGACCCTCGATCCGACGGCTCTCGACATCCCGGCCTACATCGCCGACCTCACCGACGGCAAGGGTGCCGACGCCATCTACGACGCGGCCGGCGTGCAACCTGCCGTCGAGGCCGCGCTCGGTTGTATCGGTGCGCGTAAGCCGCTGGTCAGCGTCGCTATCTACGAAAAGCCTCTCACCACGCCGCTGCAGAAGCTGGTGATGAACGAATCCCGAATTCAGGGCTCGCTGTGCTACACCTCCGCCGACTACGAGGCCGTCATCGATCTGATGAGCCAGGGCCACTACGACACGACGGGCTGGGTGGACAAGATTGCGCTCGACGGCGTCATCGACGACGGGTTCGAGGCGCTGCACGCAGGCACGAAGATGAAGGTTTTGGTCGATCCGTCGACTGGAGCATCCGCATGAGCGCGGTGTTGGTGACGGGAGCGGGGCAGGGCATCGGCCGGGCCATCGCATTGCGGTTGGCATCCGACGGTCACGACATCGCCTTGGTGGATCTGGCCGAGGACAAGATTGCCGGGGTCGCCGACGAGGTGCGTCGAACTGGCTCGAAGGCAACGACATTCGTGGCCGACGTCAGTGATCGCGACCAGGTGTTCGCGGCCGTCGACCACGCGCACAGTGCGCTCGGCGGCTTGGACGTCATCGTCAACAATGCGGGAATTGCGCAAGTAGCCCCGCTCGACGATGTTCGACCCGAGGACGTCGCGAAGATCTGGGCCGTCAACGTCGACGGTGTGCTGTGGGGAATTCAAGCTGCCGCAGCAAGATTCAAGTCTCTCGGCCAGAAGGGCAAGATCATCAACGCGTCGTCCATCGCGGGTCACGACGGATTTGCGATGCTCGGGGTCTACAGCGCAACAAAATTCGCCGTTCGGGCACTGACCCAGGCTGCGGCCAAGGAGTACGCGGCCGACGGCATCACCGTCAACGCGTACTGCCCCGGTGTTGTCGGCACCGATATGTGGGTGACCATCGACAAACGATTCGCCGAGCTGACCGGCGCCGCGGAGGGCGAAACCTACGACAAGTTCGTCGGCGGTATCGCTCTCGGTCGGGCGCAGACGCCCGAGGACGTGGCAGCGTTCGTCTCGTATCTCGCCGGACCCGACTCCGACTACATGACGGGCCAGGCACCGTTGATCGACGGTGGCGTGGTCTATCGGTAACCCCCGTTGATATCGATCTGTGAGCTGGAGCACAATTGACTGTAATGACGCAGTCGACAGGTCCTGAACCTGCGCTGGCGGCCGGCGAAGACCCGCGCCGCTACGCGCAGATTCTCACTGCCGTGTACGACGCGACCATGACCGGCGGCAAGTCGCCCGCACGTCCCCGCGAGGTCATCGGTGACTCGTGGCGGCGGTTGCAGACCCTGGGCATCGACCCCGAACTGGGCAACCCCGCCGAGACGCAGATGGACGTCTCCGATCTCGAGCTGAGCCGACGCGAGTCGGGGTTGTTCGACATCCTGGACGATCTGGCCCGCGGCCTGGAATCGGTGGTGCAGGACGGCGACAACATCCTCGTCGTCGCCGATCGCCACGGCCGCGTGTTGTGGCGCAGCGGATCGACGGCCGTCCTCGACCGCGCCGACGATCTCGGATTCGTAGAGGGGGCCAACTGGGCGGAGGACTCGGTGGGAACCAACGCCATCGGCACTGCACTGGTCTCACGGCGCGCGGTGCAGATCTTCTCGGCCGAACACTATGTGCGCAGCCATCATTCGTGGACCTGCGCCGGAGCTCCCATCCGTGACCCGCGAACCGGTCAGGTACTGGGAGCCATCGACGTCAGCGGACCGGCCAAGACGGTGCACCCCACCACCATCGCCCTGGTCGACGCCGTTGCACGTTTGGCCGAATCTCAACTGCGCGAGATTCACCGGAGCACCCTGGACCGACTGCGGTCGGTGGCCGCACCGATGCTCGCGCGACTGCAGTCCCCGGCCCTGGCCGTCGACGCGAACGGCTGGGTCGCGGCCGTCGAATCGGTAGCGCTGCGCAATCGCATCCTGCTTCCCGAGGATCTCGCGACGGGACGCTTCTGGCTGCCGACCCTCGGCGTGTGCGACTTCGAACCCCTGCCCGGTGGATGGCTCGTCCGACCCGCCAGCACAATGGATTCCGGCGTCGCCGATGTCGGATCGACGAGAATTCGCATCGACCTGCGCAATTCGCAGAAACCTCGTATCGAAGTGCGCAGCGAGGTGGGGGAGTGGACCCACGAGCCGACGCCCCGCCACGCCGAAATTCTGTACCTGCTCGCCACCCATCGACAGGGGCGTACCGCGTCGCAGATGGCAGCCGATCTCTTCGGCGACGACGGCCGGGCGATCACCGTGCGGGCCGAGATGTCGCGGCTGCGCAAACACCTCGCCGGCATCATCTCCACGCAGCCGTATCGGTTGGACGAATCGGCGACCGTAGAGGTGATCACGCCGTCGGACATGAGTCGGTTGCTACCGCATTCGTCGGCCCCGGCGATCCGGGCGGCACGGGGCTGAGCCGTAGCGCAGAATCGAGGAATGAACCGCCTCGCCCGAATCCTCGATGCCTCGGATCCGGGACAGGTACGGCTGCGGAGTGCGTCGGCGACCACGCTCACGGTGCTGCTGGCGATGGTGACGCTGGTGTCGATCACGCGCGCCATCGGGCAGCCGGTGACGGTCGCGATGCTCGGAACCGTGGTGGCGATGCAGGCGTCGGCGGCGGTGAAGGACAAGGACCAGCACAGTCGGCTGATCACCACCGCACTGATGGCGCTGCCTGCCTCGGCGGCAGTGACGTTGGCGGCGTTGCTCTCCGAGCTCGGCAAGGTGGCCGACGTCGGCTTCATTGCGGTGTTGTTCGCGGCGGTGTGGGTCCGCAGATTCGGCCCCCGCGGCACGGCGCTGGGGATGGTGTCGTTCATCTCGTACTTCTTCGCGCTGTTTCTGCGCGCGACCCCGGGGCAGCTGCCGATGCTCATCGCGGCGATCCTCGGCGGTTTGGCGATCGCGCTGTTCGTGCGCGCGGTGATCTTCCCGGATCGGCCGATCGTGGAAGTCCGTCGGTTGCTGTTCGCCATGCGGGCGGTATCGGTATCGGTGCTCGAGGCGGCGTCGAGGCGAGAAGACCGTGACTTGAACCTGTTGCGCCGCAGACTCGATCGGCTCGGCAACACAGCGCTGATGATCGACGACTGGCTCGACCGACACGACGCCGGTCAGCTGCTCAGTGTCACCAGCACCGATCTGTCGCTCCGCGTGTTCGACGCCCAGATCGCAACCGAACAACTCGTCAGCTCGCTCTGGGCTCTCGATCCGGCCAAGCCATGGCCCAAAGCGCTGGGCCAGGCGACGACGGCACTCGGGTCGGTCCTGCAGAACACGCCGTCCTCGGAACAGCTTCGGGCCGCCCGTCGGATGGCCGCAACGGCCGCCGAACGCGCCGATCCGTCGACCCCCGCAGGCATCGCTACGGTCTCCGCGCAGCGAGCCGTGCAGGCGCACATCGCTATTCATCACATCACCACCAATGCAGTCTCGGTTGCTGCGAGCCCCGAGCCCGATTCGACCGAGCCCGCGGCAAAGGACGAGCCGAGCGGGCTGAACCCCAGCACCAAGGCCGCAATTCAGGTGGCCGTGGCCACCAGCGCGGCGACCGTCTTGGGTGAACTGGTCTCGCCCGACCGCTGGTACTGGGCGGTGCTGACGGCGTTCCTGGTGTTCACCGGGGCGTCGACTCGGGGCGAAATCCTCACGCGCGCAGGCCAACGCGTCCTCGGAACCGTTGCTGGCGTGCTGGCCGGTGTGGTGATCGCCGCACTGGTGGGCAACAATCAACCGCTGCAGCTGGTGTTGATCGTCGTCTGCGTCTTCTTCGCGTTCTACCTGGTGACCGTGGCGTACGCGTTGCTCTCGTTCTTCGTCACCATTCTGCTCGCGATGCTCTACGGGCTGTTGGGCACCTTCAGTATCGAGGTGCTCGAGCTTCGTATCACCGAGACCGCCGTCGGCGGCGTGGTCGGTATCGTCTCCGCGTACTTCATCTTCTCGACCGGAACTCGAAAGACGATGGTGGACAAGGTCGATACCTACCTCGAACAGTTGGACGCGTTGATCGAGGCCAGTGTCGAAGCGGTGGTGGCGCCGGGAGGAGAGACCGACCTGGTGGCGTCGACCCGCGCGCTCGACAACGCGTTGAAGGACGTCGTAACGGCCGGAAAGCCACTCGTCCTGGGGCCGACGACCCGCAGCAGGCGAGGCGCGAAACGACTGCTGCGAGTGTTGGCCGTCAGTAGCCGATCTGCCCATGCATTGGCCCGAGCCGGTGTGCTGGCCTCTCGCGCCGACGCGGAAACGGCCCCGTCGGACGACACGGCCCGGGCTCTGCGCGATGCTGCGGCTCTGGTGCGCGAGACCGTACGTCACGTCGAGGCGGCCGCGGCGGGCAAGCACGTCGAGCCGCCGGAGAAAGTCACCGAGACGACAGTCCTGGATGTCATGCTCACCTCCACCAACGCGCCCGGTCCACTGCGGGGTGCGGTGCGCGCGCTGAACACGATGAACCGAACTCTCGCGGACGTGCTGAGTCGGGGTTGACCTTGGCACGGTGACAAGGTCTTGGCTGGGCCGCATGAACTCGATGAATTCGGTAAACGGGGCACTGCACCACAGCAATCCGTCGGCCCGGCTGCGGGCCGCGCTCGATCTCGGTACGACACCGGATCTGCAGTTCCTCGACGCACTGCTGCAGCGATGCGCCGTCGAACCGGATTTTCAGGTGCGGGAGATGTTGACCTGGGCCCTGATACGGCTACCCGCGTCGCCGACGGTTCCGCGGTTGATGGAGGAAGTGCGATCCGGCGGGGCCCAAGCTCGCAGCCAGGCGCTGCACACGTTGTCCAAGATCAAGGATCGGGCGGCGTGGCAGGTCATCACCGAGGCGTTGATCTCCGACCCCGACGACGAAGTCGCACGTAGCGCGTGGCGAGCCGCGGTGGTTCTGGTTCCGACCGGAAGCGAAGAACAGCTGGCCGCGATGCTGGGCACGCAACTCGGGCGAGGTGGGCACGACGTCCAGCGGAGCCTGAGTCGTGCTCTGGTCGCACTGGGTTCGGTGATCGAGCCGATGTTGCGGCACGCCGCGTCGAGCAAGGATGTTGCTGTTCGTGCCCACGCGCTGGCCACCGAGTCGCTGCTCCGAGACCCGGATGCCGGGTTCGCGTTGTTCGAGGCCAAACGCGCCGATGCCCTTGGCGTAGTCGATACAGCGGGGTGAGATAGGACGATGTTGATCGGTGAGGTGGCGCGGCGGTCCGGGGTCAGTGCGCGCATGCTCCGACACTACGACCGCCTCGGGCTCGTGCAGCCGACCTCGCGGAGCAGTACCGGCTACCGCGAATACTCCCCGGAGGATGTGCGGCGACTCTTCCACGTCGAATCCCTGCGTTCGCTTGGTCTGTCGTTGCACGACGTCGGTCGTGCGCTGGACGATCCGAGTTTTGCGGCCTCGGGACTCGTCGACGAGCTCGCGGCCCGAGCCGAAGAACGCATCGCGCGAGATACCGAATTGCTCACCCGGCTGCGTCGCATCGGCGGTGCCCGACCCGACGATTGGGAGGACGTGCTCGGCACCGTCGCGATGCTCGGCGATCTGCAGTCGGTGAGTGCAGGAAAGCGGCAGTCGGCGGCGCTGGCGTCCGTCGGAGATCGACCGATCCCGGCGGAGGCCCTGGCCGAAGCAGTGCTGCGCGAACCCGCAACCAACGTGGCCGGCGCGCTTCGGTGGGCTCTCGCCCAGACGGGTGGCGATGCGATGGGGCCGCTGCGGGAAGGTCTGCGTTCACCGGACCCCGATGTCCGACGCCGCGCCGTCGATACCGTCGTCGAGATCTCTCACCCCAACGCCACCGACGTGTTGCGTGAGGCGCTGGTCCACGACGATGCGCAGATCAGGCGCGTTGCTGCCCTGGAATTGGCGGCCCGAGGAATCACCGACGCCATCCCGACGCTGATCGCGATGGTCCACGACGGAACGAACGATGTGGACGCTGCAGATGCACTCGGGGTGCTGGGATCCGACGCGTCGACGGTTGCGGCGTTGATGGATGGCATCGACGACTCCGTGGTGCGACAACGAGTGACGCAGGCGTTGGCGAGCATCCCGGGACCGGCAGCACTGCAGGCGCTGCAGGACTTGACCCGCGACTCGGACCGATCGATTGCGCTGACGGCCCAGTACATCCTCGGCCGGAGGGAATGAGCCCTTTCGGTACCGTCGAGGTCATGAAGGCATTCGGATTGTTCGCGGCACTGCTGATCACGTTGACTGCCTGCTCCACCGCCACCACCCCGGCCGCGTCCACCGAACCCGTTGCCGAGAATCAGGTCACCGTCGCCGACCGGATGTACTCGCCGAAGACACTGACGATCTCCGTGGGAGAGACCGTCACGTGGGTGTTCGCGGACAAAGGCATGGCACACAACGTTGTCGCCGACGACAACTCGTTTCGCAGTCAACTCATGGAGACCGGCCAGTTCACGCACACCTTCGACACCGCGGGCACCTTCACCTATCACTGCACGCCGCATCCGGACATGACGGCATCTATCGTCGTCGAGCCCTGAAACTCCTAGGCTCAGGGGCATGACGGCACCGACCCGATCACGCAACATCGCCGCACCCCTCGGTGTGGCCGCTGCCGCTGTCGGTGGGGCAGTGCTGCTGCACGTTCGCGACCCGCGCACCTCGTCGTACCTTCCCTGCCCGTTCCATGCACTGACCGGACTGTGGTGCCCCGGATGCGGAGCCACCCGAGCGCTCGGTGACCTCACTCGCGGAGACATCGCGGCGGCCGCGTCGAGCAATGTCGTTGCGGTTGTCTTGGCTGTTGTTGCGGTCGGTGTCTGGGCCGCGTGGCTTCGCGCACGGTGGGCGCAGACACCTCTGACGTCGCCTCGGCCGAATCGGCCGACGGTACTGGTGCTCGCTGCTGTACTGACCGCCTTCACCGTGGTGCGCAACACCCCATGGGGCACCGCGATCGCCCCGACCTGAACCGAAGGAAGTGCCATGCTGCTGGAAATCTTCTCGATCATCGTGCTGCTGGGCGTACTCATCGCGCTCATCCCCACGGCCCGACGTGTGTTCAAGAAAGGTGACGACGAATGAGTGACTCTCTGAAGGATCGGGTGCGTGCGAAGCTGCTCGCGCAACTCGCCGACGACGGTGGGACGGCCGCCGAACAGGCCGAAGGGGACGACCCGCGGCTCAACGCACTGCGCGACGACCTGGAGGCACTCGAGTCGGCGCAGGACGGGGATCCGGTGATCGACGACATCGCCGCACGCCACTGGGTTCCCTGACCGACCCCTCCACACGGCGCGGTTTGGTGCACAGTTGAGGTGCATCTAGTATCTATGTTGTGCTCGAGACGAAATCTGCTGCCGATACGGCATACGCGACGGTCAAAGAGCTCATTGTCTCGGGTGATCTGCCCGGCGGTGAGCTCGTCAGCGAGGGTGAAATCGCAACCCGGCTCGAGATCAGTCGCACGCCCGTACGCGAGGCGTTTCTGCGTCTGCAAGTAGAGGGGTGGATGCGTCTGTACCCCAAGCGCGGGGCACTGGTGGTGCCGATCGCGGTGGGTGAGGCGGAAAGTGTCGTCGGTGCGCGTCGCCTCGTGGAGGCAGGAAGTGTTCGCGCGTTCATCGGCGACGTCACCGCCCGGGCATCTGTGGTGAACGCGCTGCGCGAGAACCTGCAGTTGCAGGGGAAGTTGGCGATCGACGGCACCGCCGCGCAGTTCAGCGCAGTCGACGCCGATTTTCATCGCACCGTCGTCCGAGCCGGTGGCAATCCCTTGCTCGACGCGTTCTACGACGGACTTCGCGAGCGTCAGCGCCGGATGACCGCAGCCTCGGTGACGCGGGATCCGGGCCAGATCTCGCGCATCGTCGACGACCATCGCCGACTCACCGACCTGATCGAGGCCGGCGACGCAGACGGATTCGAGCGGGCCGTCGAACAACACATGCTCGGGGTGCACGGCCTGCGGCCAGGAAAAGGGGGATCGCGATGAGCGAAACGATCACGAACGATCGAGACATCGAGCTGACTGCGCGACGCTGGCTGCTGGTGGCGTCGGGCATGTTCGCCGTCGCCTGGGGCGGTAACGAGTTCACGCCGTTGTTGGTGATGTACCGGCTCGATCACGGCTTCTCTGCCGTGGTGGTCGATACGTTCCTGTTCGCCTACGTCCTGGGCATCATTCCGGCGATGCTGATTTGCGGGCCGCTGTCCGATCGACTCGGCCGACGCCCGATCATGTTGCCCGCCCCCGCAATTGCCGCGGCCGGTTCCATCCTGATCGCACTCGGACCCGACAACGCCTTCATGCTCTTCGGTGGACGTGTGCTCAGCGGCATCGCGCTCGGAATCGGCATGGCCGTGGGCGGCAGCTGGGTCAAGGAACTCTCGAGCCGTGATGCCACCGCCAAGCCCGGTGCTGGAGCGCGCCGAGCAGCGATGTCGCTGACGGCGGGCTTCGCTCTCGGTGCCGGAGTTGCCGGTGTGCTCGCGCAATGGGCACCGTGGCCGACACACCTCGCCTACAGCGTGCACGTGCTCATCTGCATCGTCGCCAGTATCGGCATGCTCTCCGTTCCCGAAACACGCACGGCGTCAGTGACATCGAAGAGCAAGAAGCTGCTCGACGACCTGAGGATCCCGTCCGCTTCGCATCGACGGTTCCTGTTCGTCGTACTGCCGTTGGCACCGTGGGTGTTCGGTGCCGCGAGCGTCGCCTATGCAGTGCTGCCGTCACTGATGGCCGACGCATTGGCCGATGAGCCCGGTGGCGGCTATCCCGTTGCTCTCTCGGCGGCGATGGCGGTGATTGCCCTCGGCTCCGGATTTGCGATCCAGGCCGTCGGGCGACGGATCGACACACCCGCCAATGCGCGAGGTGCTCTGGTCGCACTGACTCTGTTGGTGGTCGGCATGGCTGTCGCGGCGTGGGCAGCGTCGGTGCTGACCATTGCCGCGGCGTTGATCGCGGCAGCCGTACTCGGATGTGGATACGGCATGGCGTTGGTCTCGGGTCTGCAAGAGGTGCAACGCATTGCGGGCCCCGACGACCTCGCCGGCCTCACCGCGGTGTTCTATTCGCTGACGTACCTGGGCTTCGCGGTGCCCGCTGTGCTGTCGGCGCTCACCGAGACCTGGCCCGGGGTGGTCACGTATCCGATCATCTTCGGGTTCGGCGCGGTGATGGCCGGAATCTGTGGCCTGGTGGTGCGATCTAAGACGTCTGCTCACCTGCCCTAGGGTCGTGCGCGTTTTGCGTAGCTCTGAGTACGCAAAACGCGCACGACGGGGGTCAGGACCCCTTGCGCGTTCCGAGTTCCTCACGTCGATGGCGGATCAACACCGCGGCACCGGCAATTGCCGCTGCGACGAGGACCACACCAGCGGCGTTACTGGTGGGTGCGCGCCGACCGGTTCGGCTCTAGGATCAGCGGCATCATGCTGCAGTCCGCGCGCATTGCCCCGCCGCACCGAGTTCCTCCGACGGCGGCGCTGGCGGGTGCCACCGTGTGGAACCGCCGCGAGGCGTACTGGTTTCTGATCGCCGTGATCGTGCCGGCTGCCTGCTGGTCGAGGTATCCAGAGCTGGTGCCGTACATGTTCGCGATCGTGCTGCTCGGGGCCCTGGTGCTTAGATGCAGACGGATCGGTCAGTGGATGTCGATGCTGCGCTGGGGAGTGATCGCAGACGTCGAGACCGTCGACACGGCACTGCGCGGCGATCGCAACCTTCGCCTCGCGCACGCGACCGGCTGGAACGTCAAACGACGTTGGTACACAGGCGTTGTCACAGAATCTGCGGTGCGATACCGGGCCGGGGAGGCGCGCGGTCACCTGTTCGTTCGGGGACTGCCGTTCACCACCGGGGTGGTGCTCGCGCACTCGAAGCAGCCCTCGTCTGCCATGGCCATCAGCGACTTCCCCTGCGACCTGCGACTGGACGGCAAGGGACGCTGGGCGGCGTCGTTCCCGCGGGGGTTCTGGCGTCAAGCATTGGCAACGGCAGCGATGTACGGTGCCGCCGTCGCCGGGCTGATCATCTCGCTCGGGTAGCGATGAGGTGAACAGTCAGGTTTGCACCCCAAGGGGTTGACGGGCCCGCCGCCATTTCAATACTTTGGTTAAGGAAATGAATTGCTGAGACCGAAGGGGATGATGAACAAGCGCAACGCCTCACGCATCGCTACCGGAATCTTCGTCGCCGCAGCAGGACTCGGCTCCATAGTGACGGCAGCAGTTCCTGTGCAGGCACAGACCGTGGATTCGCCCGCCCTCGGAGTCGCCAAAACCAGCGACAGTGACTTCACTGTGGCGCTGGTCGGCTACGACGTCGCAGTAGCGAACGATGGAACCGCAACCGCAACCAGCATCGAAACCGGAGCGACAGAGGCTTTGCCGACTGCGGCCACCTCGGCCGACGGTAGCCCTGTGGGGATTCAGTACGCAGTGTCAGGTTCGTCGTTGCGCGTGCACGCGGTAACTGTGCCCCGTCCAGGTGAAGTCACAACCTTGGGCATCGGTAACTGCATCGCCGGAATCGGTGGAGGCGCAGTGTCCGGAGGTACCGCAGCCGGACTCGCCGGTGCTGCTGTCGGGACGGTGACCTTGCCGATCGTGGGCACGGTCGGCGGTGGTCTGGTGGGCGCAATCGGCGGAGCCGTCGGCGGTGGCCTTACCGGTGGAGCAACCTTCTGCTGAAGGAGCGAATATGAAATACAACTACTCCGGACCCTGGCCGATTTTCGCCGTGCTGGGCGTCGTCGTGTTCTGGGTACTGTTTCAGGTCGTGGCACTCGATGCGAGTGTCGGCCGTGCCATCGCGTCGCCGATCAATCTTTTCGCATTGATGTCGGCGGGCTTCTTGACCATCGGCTATGCGCAGAAGCGTCGTCGCCGGGTCTGATCGGCAGATCGGCTCCCCGGATTCGGAAATATGCCTCCGATTGCAGGCCGATATCCGAAACTGGGGAGCCGATTGCCTGCTGGAACTACGGCAACGACGGCAACTGTTTGTCGATCAACCATGCGTCCCAGAGAGTTCGGGGGCAACCGAAGCGGGAGGCGAGGTCGGTGAAGTCCGCGGTCGCCACCGTCGAGTAGCGGTACTTGGAGGTCCATTCCTGGATCAGTCCGAAGAAGCGCTCGTCGCCGATGGTGCGTCGTACCGCATGCAGTGCCAGGGCACCGCGCTTGTAGACGCGATCGTCGAAGATGCGCTCGGGCCCAGGATCGGTGAGCTGCAGATCCATCGCCAGACCACGCTGAATGGTGTGCGCGCGCTTGGCCTTGTCGTGAGCCGTTGCGCCGCCGGAGTTCTCGGCCCAGATCCACTCCGAGTAACACGCGAATCCCTCGTGCAGCCAGATGTCGGCCCACTTGCCGAGGGTCAGCGAATTGCCGAACCACTGGTGCGCCAACTCGTGAGCCACCAGACGCTCGTAGTACCGGGAACCCGAACAGTGATTGGCCCCGAAGATCGACAGCCCCTGCGCCTCGATCGGAATCTCGAGATCGTCGTCGGTCACCACCACGGTGTACGACGCGAAAGGGTAAGGGCCGTACAGCCGTACGAAAGTGTCCATCATCTGCGGTTGACGGCCGAAATCGTGGTCGAACTGTGCGCGCAGTCGCGGGGGAGTGATCGCCTTCATCGGCACCGGACCCGGGCTGACGATGCGATGCTCGTACGGACCGATCTGGATGGTCGCGAGATACGTGGCCATCGGCTCGGGCTGCTCGTACACCCACGTGGTTCGGCTGGCGCGAGTTTGCTTGCGCACCAACGTTCCGTTGGCCACCGCGTAGTACGGCGAATCGGTGGTGATGGTGATGCCGTAGCTGGCCTTGGACACCGGATGATCGTCACACGGAAACCACGACGCAGCGCCGTTCGGCTGACTTGCGACGATCGATCCCTCGGTGAGCTCTTCCCAGCCGACCTCACCCCACAAACCGTTGATGGGCTTGGGAGTTCCGCCGTACGTCACCGTCACCACCAACGCCGCACCCGAGGCGATCGGCTTGGCGGGCGTGATCTTCAACTTGCCGCGTTGATGGGTGAACTTCACCGAACGCGAACCGTTGACCGATACCTTTGACACGTTCATCGCCGGGCCGAGATCGAACGCGAACTTGGACACCGTCGCAGTGGTGACCGCCGTGATCTTCGCCTTGCCCGTCAACCGGTTGCTCTCCACCTTGTACTCGAGGTCGAGCTCGTAGCGTGAGACGCGGTAGCCGCGGTTGCCGTTCTGCGGAAGATACGTGTCGATCGGGTTGTCGCTGGAATCGACGTCGAACACCGGTGCCACCAATCTGCCTCCCACGATCACCCCTCGTTTCGGTCGTCGCGAATACGCGGAAAGGGATCACCCTTGGCCCACGGCGCGATCGGATTGCCTTGCCAACGAGTATGCGCGGGAACCGTATCGCCGCGCATCACCAGGGAGGCAGGCCCCACCGTCGCACCTTCACCTATACCCGAAGCGGGCAATGCGACACAGTGCGGTCCCAGAGTTGCGCCTGCGCCGAGATCGACAGTGTCCATGGACATGATCCGATCATGGAACAGGTGCGTCTGCACAACGCACCCTCGGTTGACCGTCGCACCGTCGGCCAACGTCACCAGATCGGCCTCCGGCAGCCAGTACGTCTCACACCAGACACCGCGGCCGATGTCCGCGCCGAGCCACCGCAGCCACATGTTCAGGACGGCGGTGCCCTCGGCTGCGCGCGCGAACCACGGCGCGGCGACGGTCTCGACGAACGTGTCGGCCACCTCGTTGCGCCACACGAACGAACTCCACAGCGGGTGGTCGGTCTTGCCGATCCGGCCCACCCACAACCACTTCGCCAACGCCGACACTGCCGCAGCCACGAAACCGGCGACGAGCAGCACGACGCCACTGAGCAGCGCAGCCAACCAGTAGCCGACGGAGTCGGCGATGGCGGTGAGCCCGAACAGCACCCCGAGCCCGATGCCGAACGTCACGACGACAGGAATCAACCGGCACGTCTCGACGAGTGCACGGGCGATCTTCAACTTCCTGGGCGGATCGAACGTGCGCGACGAGTCCGCGCTACCGGCCGCCCGGCGCAATCGCACCGGTGGGCTGCCGAGCCACGACGAGCCCGACTTCGCCTTGTCCGGCGTCGCCGACAGCACCGCGACCAAGCCGTTCTTCGGAACGGTTCGTCCTGGCCCGGTCATGCCGGAGTTACCGAGAAACGCCCGCTTGCCCACTTTGGCGTCGCCCAGATGCATCCAGCCGCCGCCGAGTTCGTAGCTGGCGACCATGGTGTCGTCGGCCAGGAACGCGCCGTCGGCGACGGTGGTGAACTTGGGGATCATCAGCACGGTCGACGCTTCGACGTCCTTGCCGATCTTCGCACCGAGGAGTCGGAGCCAGTGCGGCGTCAGCAACGATGCGTAGAGCGGAAAGAGGAACGTGCGCGCCGAGTCCATCAACCGTTCGGTGGCCCAGACCTGCCAGCCGATACGGCTGCGCACGGGGTGGTATCCGCCGACGAGTCCGATGCTGAGCAACCGGACTGCGACAACGGTGATCAGTGCGAACACCGCCAGCGACACCAGAGTGGCGACGGGCAACATCACCAGTCCACGTTGGAAGGCGTCGAGCACGGAGTCGGCAGTGTGAATCCACCAGCCCATGAGCACCAGGCTGACACCGATGGAGAACAGTGCCATGCCCGAGAGGAACAGGGATGCGACGCCGTACGCGAACACCCAATGGGTCGCGCGCGGAGGTGTCTCGGCGGGCCACGGATGATCGGCCTTGCCGACCTTCTGCGCAGGCGAACCGGACCACATCTGCCCGGCCTTCACTCGTCCGACGACGGCAGAGCCGGCGGTGACCACCGCGTTCTTGCCGACCTTGGTTCCGGGCAGAAGTGTCGAGCGGGCGCCGACGGTGGCCCCGGCACCGATCTCGATGCCGCCGATGTAGACGAGATCGCCGTCGATCCAGTGCCCGGACAGATCCACCTCGGGCTCGATGGAACAGCCGTCGCCCAGCTCGAGCATGCCGGTGACCGGCGGCAGCGTATGCAGGTCGACGCCTTTGCCGATCTTCGAACCGAGAGCGCGCGCGTAATAGACCATCCACGGTGCACCCGAAAGATTGGAGGCACCGCTGGCATCGGTCAATCGTGTTGCCGCCCAAAGCCTTATGTGCATGCTCCCGCCGCGCTTGTATGCACCGGGTTTCAACCCGGCCAACAGGACGCGAGATCCGATCACCGAAATTGCCATCCGCCCGACCGGCGTGATGAACAGGACGAATGCGAGCAGAATCCACCACCACGACAGCGTCGGAGCCCACGACACGTCGCCGAACCACGACATGACGTTGAACAGCAACCCCAGCCAGGTGACCCACTGCAACCCGGTCAAGGTGGTCAACGGAACCGTCGCCAGAATCTGCGCCCATTGGGCGGTGCGCGAAGTGGGGGCGACCTCACGTGGAACGGCCTCGACGACCGGCTTCAGGTCGTCGAGATACTGTGCGAGCGAACCCAATCGGGGGTGGTCGTACAACTGCGCGACGGTGACCTCGGGGAACCGCTCACGCAATGCCGTCACCAGTTGCGCGGCCGAGAGCGATCCGCCGCCGTTGGCGAAGAAATCGGCGTTCTCGTCCGATACCTGAGCACCGAGGATGTTGGTCCACAGCTGCGCCACCCACCCTGCCGTGCCGCCGAGCGCCGACGCACCAGCCGAGCCGGGCAGTGGCCAAGGCAGAGCGTTGCGGTCGACTTTGCCCGAGGTGCGCGTGGGCATCTCGTCGACCAATGCGAGGCGCGGTACGAGCGCCGACGGAAGCTGCTCGGCCAACAGTGTTCGGGCGGCCTCGAGATCGAAATCGGGGTCGGTGCTGGCGAGGTAGCCGACCAGAACCGAGTTTCCCGCACCGGTCTTGCGCACGGCCGCAGCAGCACCGCTGACACCCGGAAGTGCTTGCAGCGCATTGTCTATCTCGCCGAGTTCGATGCGTCGACCACCGAGCTTGATCTGATCGTCGGCGCGGCCCTGAAAGAGCAGGCCTTCGAGCTCGAGCTTGACCAGATCGCCGCTCCGATACGCCCGCTCCCATCCGAGTGAGGGCATGGGCGCATACTTTTCGGCGTCCTTGGCCGGATCGAGATACCGCGCCAGTCCGACGCCGCCGATGACGAGTTCTCCGATGTCACCGACCTGTACCGGAGCGCCCGACGCGTCGACCACAGCCAGGTCCCACCCGTCCAACGGCAATCCGATGCGGACGGGACCCTTCCCGTCCATGATGGCCGCGCACGCGACGACCGTTGCTTCGGTGGGGCCGTAGGTGTTCCAGACCTCGCGGCCCTCGACGGCGAGTCGCTCGGCCAGCTCCGGGGGGCATGCTTCACCGCCGAAGATGAGCAGCCGCACCGCCTCCAGTGCGACCGCGGGCCACAGCGACGCGAGGGTCGGCACCGTCGAGACGACACTGATGTCGCGGGAGACGAGCCACGGACCGAGATCGAAGCCGGACCGCACCAGCGAACGCGGCGCGGGCACAAGGCACGCACCGTGTCGCCACGCCAACCACATCTCCTCGCACGACGCGTCGAACGCCACCGACAGGCCGGCGAGCACGCGGTCGCCGGGGCCCAGTGGATCCTTCTGCAGGAACATGCGCGCTTCGGCGTCGACGAACGCCGCCGCGTTGCGATGACTGACCGCAACGCCCTTGGGTGTGCCGGTGGAACCCGAGGTGAAGATGACCCACGCATCGTCCTCGGGAGTGGGTGGCACAGCGCTGTGTTCGGGTTCGTCCTGGGGGATGTCCTGCTTGGGGGCAGTACCGGCCGCGATACCGCCTGCGGTGACGATGGCCGTCACCTTGGCCTCCCCGAAGACCAGCTCGGCGCGCTCTTCGGGGTCGTCCGCGTCGACCGGAACGTAGGCAGCACCGGCCGCGAGGATGGACAGAATGGCCACGTAGAGCGAAAAGGAACCCGACGGCATGCGGATGCCGACGCGATCGCCGCGCCGGACGCCGGCATCGGCGAGCCACTTGGCACCCTCGGCGATGTCGTCCAACAATTCGGAGTAGCTGACCGACACGGCACCGTCGTCGATGGCGGGGGCGTCGGGAAAACGATGGGCGGTGTCGCGGAGAACGTCGATGAGCGTCCGGGCGGGAGGAGCGAGAGACGAGCGAAGAAACGCCGCCGGTGCAGGCGCGATGTCCGCGCTCGAACCCGGCAGATCGTTCTCTTGATGCACAGACAACCGGGCGTCCTTATCGATTCGTTGGCAAGTGACTCTGTGGTGCTGGTGAGCAGCAGCGCCGTTGGTTATCTCACGTTCTGTTTGCCAGCAGGTGAACGAGCGCGCGTTCCCACCGCGGAAATCCTACTGCTGCACACGTGTGAGTCCCGGGTTGACAAAACCGCAGCGGGTTTGCAAAGGTTCTGTCCACGGTCACGAGTACCAGCATCAAGCCCCGGCTAGCTGGTCGGCAACCCTCCTCCGCGGTGGGGTGCTCCGGGTGACGACCAGGCTGTTGCCGGAAAACCGGCGCGGCAAGCGCGGACTCGTTCACGAACTCTTCGGTTGCGGGTCCCTCGAACGTGAGGGCTTGATCTGTCATGACATCTGTACTTTCCCGCCCCTGTGCTCCTTTTGCCCCTGTTTCGGGCACGGATCTGCAGGTACCCCTGGTGCAGGGTGGCACGTGCACCTACGCCAACTTCGACTACGCGGCCAGCGCGCCGGCCCTGGCGGCAGTGACCGATCGGATCGCCGAACTGCTGCCGTTCTACTCGAGCGTGCATCGAGGTGCCGGCTACGCCTCGCGCGTCTCGACGGCTGCCTACGAGAAGGCTCGGGTGACCGTCGCCGATTTTGTTGGTGCGCAGAAGGATTCGGTGGTGGTTTTCACGCGGAACACCACCGACTCGCTCAATCTGCTGGCCGCGTGTGTGCCGGGCGACACCGTGGTGCTCGATATCGAGCACCACGCGAACCTGCTTCCGTGGCGTGATCGCCGCGTCGTGGTGGCCGCGTCGACACTTGCCGAGACCATCGACCGTCTCGACGCCGAGCTGGCCGTGAAACCTGCTGCACTGCTGGCGATCACGGGTGCATCGAACGTCACCGGCGAGGTTCTTCCCATTGCGGAACTCGCAGCTCTGGCACATCGGCACGGCGCGCGGATCGCGGTGGACGGAGCTCAGCTGGTTCCGCATCGCCGCATCGACATCGCTGCCCTCGGCGTGGACTACCTCGCCTTCTCCGGGCACAAGCTGTACGCACCGTTCGGTGCGGGAGTGCTTGTGGGCGCGCGTGATTGGCTCGACGCCGGTGAGCCTCACCTGGCCGGTGGCGGCGCGGTACGCAGCGTGAGCATCGACCACACGGAGTGGGCCCCAGCACCTCAGCGGCACGAGGCAGGCACTCCCAACGTGCTCGGAGTTGCCGCACTGGCTGCAGCCTGTGAGGCCATCGCGGGATTCGACGACGCCGAGCTGCAGGCACACGAGCACGAATTGTCGTCCCGACTGCGGGCCGGCCTGGCGGATCTGGAGGGCGTCGAACTACTGCAGGTGTGGGCCGACGCGCCCGACACCGTCGGCATCGTCACCTTCACGGTGGCCGGACGCGACCCGGGTGAGGTGGCTGCGTATCTCTCGGCCGAGCACGGCATCGGCGTGCGGGACGGAAAGTTCTGCGCGCATCCACTGCTCCGCCGGCTGGGCCATGCAGACGGCGCGGTTCGAGCCAGCATCGGCCTCGGCAGTTCCTCGGCCGATGTCGACCGGCTCGTCGACGCACTCGCCGCCCTGGTGGAGTCCGGGCCGGACTGGCACTACGAAGAGGACGGCGGCTGGTGGAACCCCGTGCCGGACCCTCGACCCTTTCCGGGCCTGGTCGACGGGGCCGCCGGGGTTGGATCCCCGTGCACCCCCTCGGACGGTTAGCATGGCGTCATGACCGTGAGTGTCGCGTGGCTGGGCAACCGCCACTGGTGCAACAGATACGTGGATCTGTGCCGCACTGCGTCCGGCTCGTGTTCGATTTCGGCTCCGCTCCGACCGAATGCGTTCTCCGACTTCTAGAATCAGGACCACCACTCATGTCGCACAACCACACTCGCGTCGCTGTCGAATTCGATGCGATCTGGTCCGAACTGACCGTGGCTCCGGACGCGGACATCGTCCGAATCCAGGCCTCCGACCTGCGGGAAGCGCAGCAGCAACGCGCGCGGCTACGCGCCGAAACCGTCGAGCGCGGCGAGTCGGCCGACGGTACAGCTGTGTTCCTCGACCTCGAGATCCACATCGCGGCCGATGCTCGGACGGCTCGTCGCGAGTTCGCCGGACTGGACGCGCCGATCAGCCCGTCGTCCGTCCGCTACGTCGGTACACCATCGGGATTGGCCAGTCTGATCTCCGACGTCACCGCGGCCGACGTCGCCGACGGGGTGACGTTGCAGGTCCACGACGATGTGAATCGGCAGTCGACATTCCTGAGCTCCGGGGTGCTGCCGCTGCTCGGATCGCGCGGAACTCGGTTCGACGTCGATGCCGTCGACGAAGTCCTCGGAGCATCGCGCATCGCCCCGACCCTCGCATCCTGAGGGCTCGTGTCCTGAGGTCTCGCGTCTTCAGGGCGTCGGGGGTCAGGTGACGTCGATGGCCAAGCCCGCGGTGATCCGCAACAATTCGGTGTACGTCGATCGAAAGATCGTGTTGGTGTGGCCTGCCGCGGCCCACACCTCGGCGTGACCGGCCAGATCCTGGTCGACGAAAGTGTCCAGGTTCGTGGGGTGGCCGACCGGTGCGATACCACCGATCGGCTGCCCGGTCGCGTGTTTGGCCGTGTCGAGATCCGCCCGTGCCAACCTGCCACCGAGACGCTCACCGGTGTGCTCGAGATGAACATTGTGCGCTCCGGACACGAGCAACAGCACCGGCTCGTCGTCGAGCAGAAACACCATCGACTTCACGATCGCACCCACCTCGACACCCAGTGCCGCAGCGGCATCGGCGGCAGTGTGGGTGCCCTCCGGACTGTTCACCACCACTCCGTGATGACCACGTGAAATCAGAGTGTCGGCCACATGGGCTGCATTCGGATGAAGTAGCCGGGACATGAACCAACCCTATTGCCCCAGCCTCGTTTACGCAGATGTGTCGAGATCACCGAACAGTCTCAATCGCGCCATCCCGCCGTCGGGGAAGATGTCCATCCGAACCTCCGAGACCGGAGTCTCGTGGTCGAGTACGAAGCGATGCCGGGTGTCGGGCTGCAACGTCGTTCTCGGCAACAGCTCGATCCATTCGCCGTCACCGAGCCGTCCGCGCAACGATGCGGCACCCGGCGCATTGCCGAGGAAGCACGTGGTGTCGAGCTCGGCGAGGCGGACGAGTCCGGTGCCCGCCAGTTGCACCTGGACCCAGTCGTTCGCATCGTTGCGTCGACGCGAGGTCTCCCAGCCCTCGCCCATCGACCGCGGAGGACCGGGGAACAGCAGATTGTTGGGGGAGCTGTAGAACATGTTGGAGCATGCCGAGACGTAGGCACCGTTCTCGAGGGCGGCCAGGTCGACCGGCCCGGCCGCGAGGAACTTGGGGTCGGGCTTGCCGCGGCCGAGGACTCGCAGGCGAGCCACTCCGCCGTCGGGATAGATCGACAGCTTCACGTGCGTCCACCGAGCGTCGGAGGCGACCTGGAATCTGTTCTCGCTGTCACCGTTGACCGGACTACGGGCGACGATGGTGGTCCACTCGGTCTGCGTGCGGAGCTCGTCCGGGGAGGCAAACCCCTCGACCTCGGCGGCCTCGATCGAGATCTCCGGCGGGTAGTTGCCGGTGAACCACGAGGTGTCGACGACGATCGCCGATACGACGCCGGGTGCCCCGAGACGCACGATGGCCTCGTCGTATCCGGCCTCGCGGCGCCGACGCGTCTCCCAACCGTCGTAGATCTGACCCTTGTGTCCGAACGTCGCCGTCGAATAGTCGGCTTTGCCCGGACTGACGAGATTCTCCTTCTCCGCGAACGTCTCGTCGTTCGCCCACACCACTGCGCCTCCGAGAGTGCGGACGGCGAGATCTGGCAGTGGCAGGGGGAAGGTGGCAGTCATGGGATCACACTTTACTGGTCTCGCGTGAGCTCACCGGGTGGTGTGCCCGCCGACGCCGCAGTGCCGCGGCACCCAGGAGTGCCGTACCGGCCAGGATGTAGAGCGCCAGTCCGAGTGCCGGCTGCCCCAGCCCGGTGCCGGAGAAGTACACGATGCTCCGCACGCCCTCGGTGCCGATGCCCGGGGTGATCCAGCGCCCGATCGAGGCGTAGAGCGACGGCAGCACATCGGCTCCGAATGCTCCTCCTGCGCTCGGGTTTCCGAGGATCACGAACAGTACGATCGCGGCAGGCACCGCAGCGACGCCGATCAGTGCGCGCAGGCCCATGGTGACCAGTCCGGTGGCGAAGACCACGCCGGTGCCCAGCAGGGTGAGTGGGAACCAGTGGCCGGCAAAGGTTTCCAGAACGTGGGTGGTGAGAAACGCTCCGAGCGCTCCGGAAGCGAGGGAGTACACCGCGAGAATGCCGACGTGCATGTAGGTTTCGCGGCGCGAGGACGGTGCCCCGATCAGCAGTCCGAATGCCGCGGCCAGCAGGTAGCCGCCGACGACCCAGCCGACCGAGAGGTAGAAACCGGACAACCCTCGGTTGTCGTGGACCCCGACCGGGATCTCGTCGCGAACCACGAACTGGCGGCCCTGCGCGGCGTCCACCTCGGTGAAGATCGATTGCAACGCGGTGGCCTCGGAACTGCCGGCCGCACTGGCAGTGATGAGCGTGTCCGTTCCGTTCGCGCCGACGACATAGGCCCCGATGATGTCGCGGTCGCGGAGCAGCGAGCGAACCTCGGCGGTGTCGACTGCGGTGCGTGCGTCGAGCGGCGCACCGTCGATGGCGTCCAGACGATCGGCGGTCTGCTGATCGAGTCCTTCCGGGAGGCCTGCTTCGGTCACCACCGCGATCGGGATCGCGTGCGGCGTCGGCTGATGGAACGCCGAGACATAGCTCAGGATGAAGCCGAGCTGTAGCACCAGGACTGCGGCGGCGAGCAATGACATCTTGCGCATGGGTGAACTCCTGAACCGTGTGAAATCTGCGGGGTCGAATTCCGCGAGCCTTGTCGATACCCGAGGTATTCAATACTCTAGGTATCGTGATTGCCGAGGAGCAAGAAAAGTGGGGGTCGACACAGTCGCAGCGACGACCGCAGCGTGCCGACGTGCGAGACCGATTGCTCGCCGCCGCTGCCGACGAGTTCACCGAAAAGGGTTATGCAGCAGCCAAACTCACTGATATCGCGGACCGCGCCGGCTTCACCAAGGGGGCCGTGTACTCGAACTTCGAGTCCAAGCAGGCGCTGTTCGCCGAGTTGCTCGCCAAACGCTCACTCGACCTCGCGGCCCGCGTGCTGGCCCACATCTCCGATCTGGATTCCGGTGCCGCAGCAGGAGCGGGCGGCAACGAGATCGCCTCGTGGGTGGTCGCCGAACCTCGCTGGCCGCTGCTCACCGTCGAGTTCGGCATCCTGGCCGGACGCGACCCGGCCGTCGCCGAGCGCTACCGCACCGACCGTCGAGCGCTGCGGCGTGAGCTCGAACGTCTCATCGCCGAACGCGCGGACCAGTGGGGCGTGGGCGACAAGTTCGATGCCCGACGCGTCGCGACGTCACTGACGGCCTTGATCTCCGGATTGGCCGTCGAACATTCGGTGGATCCGGAGGACATCGACGAGGGAATCATCGCCGACGCGGTGTCCGAACTGTTCGCCGGAGCGATAGCTAGGGCACATCTCGATTGAGGGTGACCGCACCGGGTAACCACGCAAGATGAATGCTCAGAATCCGGATCCGGACGTCACCGCAGGACTCGAAGCGGGTGGCGGCGTCACCCCAGGAGACACCCCGCCCGCCGAGACAGGTATCGGCGGACCCAACCACGAACCGCCGCAGCGCAGCCGAGTGATGCCGATCGTGATCATCTGCGTGGTCGCATTGCTGGCGATCCTGATCGCCGGTGGACTTATCGGTCGCGTCGTCGGCCTGTTCGGCTGATCCCGGACCTGTCTCGGGCGGTCAGTACGGAGGCCACCCACCCTCGGGGCCGAGAAGTCGGTTCAGTCGAATGTGGTTGATCTCCGCGAGCTCGTTGCGCATGATCTTGCGCTCGGTGCGGTCGTCGTTGTCGAGTCGGTGACCCAGATCCACCAGGATCTCGCGTGGCTCGAACCCCTCGGGTCCGAACATCACACTGGCCACGTACGGAAATCCGAAGCGCTCGTCGTAGGCGCGAGCAGCGGTTCCCAGCGCTCCTCGCGTGTTCGCATCCATGGCGGCGCACACTTTGCCGGGCTCCGGAAGATTGGCGGCGAGCGAATCGACGTCCTGGTCCGACAACTCGGCCAGTTCGGCATCGGCTGCGGAGAACAGGTCGGCGCGGGAGCGATAGCTGCGGCCGTCGGCCACCCGTGAAGCCCACGCCACCGAGCAGCAGCACTCGTACAGTGCGTGCACCGCTTTGCGACGCGGCAGGTCGTTGAACGTTTCCAGTCCCAATCCCTGGTGCATCAGCATGTGTCGATAGTGGGCCGACTGCGCCGGATGTACCAGAGCTGAGCAGGGACTTAGCGCAGACGTTACGCGCCGTAACATGCGGTGCGGCAATCTCAGGCGATCCCGCTAGGCTCGCACGCATGACGGAACGTACCTGGAAAGCCTTCTCTGTCGAGATCGCGGACCACATCGCGCAAGTGACACTTCTCGGGCCCGGCAAGGGCAACGCAATGGGCCCCGACTTCTGGAGCGAGAGCACCGAGCTGTTCGCGCAGCTCGATGCCGATCCCGAGGTTCGGGCAGTGGTGCTCGCCGGCTCCGGCAAGAACTTCACCTACGGACTGGATCTGGCCGCGATGGCAGGCACGTTCGGCCCTCTCATGGCAGACAAGGCGCTGGCCGGTCCTCGAACGTCCTTCCACGACACCATCAAGACGATGCAGAAGGCGATCAACGCCGTCGCGGACTGCCGCAAGCCCGTCGTCGCAGCGATCCAAGGCTGGTGCATCGGCGGTGGCGTCGACCTCATCACCGCCGCCGACGTGCGATACGCCAGCGCCGACGCGAAGTTCAGCGTGCGCGAGGTGCGGGTCGCGATCGTCGCCGACATGGGTTCTCTGGCCCGGCTCCCCGCGATCATCGGCGACGGCCACCTGCGTGAGCTCGCGTTGACCGGCAAGGACATCGACGCGGCCCGCGCCGAGAAGATCGGCCTGGTCAACGACGTGTTCGAGGACCACGATGCCACCCTCGCCGCCGCCCGTGAGTGCGCGGCCGCCATCGCCGCCAACCCGCCGCTGGTGGTGCAGGGCATCAAGACCGTACTGGACCACTCCCGGTCCTCCAGCGTCGACGACTCGCTGCGGTACGTGGCGGCCTGGAATGCCGCCTTCCTCGCCTCGCACGATCTCACCGAGGCGATCACCTCCGTGTTCGAGAAGCGGCCGGCTCAGTTCACCGGTAGCTGACGTGGTCGAGTTTGCCGAGGAGTTGGGCACCCAGCTGGTTCGATTGCAGCGCCTACGCGAGCGCAACATCGCGCAGATCTCGTCGTCGGGTGGCGTCGAAGGTGCCGCCTACGTCTGTCTGTTCCGGCTCTTGCGTGACGGGCCCATGAGGTCCAGTGAGCTTGCTGCCATGGTGAATTCGGATCCGTCGACGGTGAGCAGGCAGGTGGCTCAGCTCGTCGAACTGGGTCACGTCGAGCGGCTGCCCGACGAACGGGACGGTCGGGCCTTCGTCCTCGCGGTGACGCAGTCGGGCCAGGAAGTTGCCGCGGCGATTCAGCAACGCCGAACCGAGGCGCTCGGGCGAGTCATCGAGAAATGGGAGAGGGACGACAGATCGGCGCTGGTCGGGCTGTTGGATCGATTCTTGACCGATTACGAAACCGTCAGGCCGGACCTACCCGATCAGCGCACGGGTAACGTCTGAGCCGCGAGGAACCTGAACAGCGTGGGATCTCGAGTTCGTCCCGTACTCGTGATCCCAGCGACGATCGGGACGCAGGCGATGCCTTACCCGGACGCTCGAACTGCCCGAACGGACGGAGGGAATGTGGTGCCAACCGATCACGACGGGCCTCCCCAGTCCTCCGACCGGGGACCAGGATCGGCTTCGGTTCGGCTCGAACGCCGCGTTGCGAGAGGAATCGCAGTTCTCGTTCCGTCGTTCGGGTTGATCGGCTCGATCATCATGCTGTCCGGCGACGGCCCGGTCGGCGCGACGGCCGTCGTGATCTGCATGATCGTGCTGCTCTCGACCGTGCCGGTGGGAGCGTGGTGGTGGCTGCGCTCGGTCGACGCGTCGCACATGCCCGGGTGGTTCGTGATCTATGCCGACGTGGGCGTGTCCGTGATGTTGCTGACCTTCGACGACCGGGATCTCGCCCTGTACGGCGCGGCCCTGTTCTCGGTGATCGGCACCTACATCGCCTACTTCTCCCGGCGCAACGTGCTCAAATTCCACACCGCATTCGTCAACGCCGTGATTCTTCTGCTCGCCGTGTTGGCCGTCGTCGAGCAGCCGGGCGATCCCGCGTCGATCGTCGCGCGGGCACTGGTGACGGTGTTGGTGGTCAACTCGGTGCTGGCGTTCAGAGCCGTCATTCAGCGCCAACTCGACCTCGCCAATACGGACTCTCTGACAGGCCTGCTCAACAGACGGGGTCTGGAATTGCGACTCGACCGAATGATGGCTCGATTGACGGAGGAGCAGTCGGCGGCGCTGATGGTGGTCGATCTCGATCAGTTCAAGCTGGTCAACGACACCTACGGGCACGCCGTGGGCGACCGGGTCCTGCGCCGAACGGCCCGGCGCCTCACCGCCGCAACGGGTAGACGGCCCTGCGTGGCGCGCACCGGGGGCGAGGAATTCACGATCGCGGTACCGGTCTGCGGCGACTCGGCCGACCACCTCGCAGACGATATTCGCGAGGCAGTGCACGACGCGAGTGACGACGTGCCGGTCACGGTCAGCATCGGTGTCGCCGTACTCGATGCCGCTCGGTGGCGAGCGGCCGTGTCCTCGTACGCCGCAGCCGAGCTGGTGCGCAACGTGCTGCTCGATGCCGACACGGCAATGTACGAGTCGAAGCACGCGGGTGGAAACAGAACGACGGTGTATGCCGGCGATTGATCAGCCGGCACACACCGTCACTCGTTTGGGGAGAACGTCAGCGCAAGGCGCTCTTGGGGTCGTTCCACAACTGGTCCGTGAAATCCTCGAGCGCGACGAGAACGATGGTGTCCTCGGTGCGGCGCAGGATCGACTTGCTGGCGCGTACCTGAACGACGTCACCGGTCTTGTCGGTCATCCGCCACAGCGAATCCGCGCGGGTGGCCACCGTCGTCAAGAACATGTCGGCGACGTTGACCCCCTCCGGTGCCCGGTCGGGAAAGATGTCGTGCAGGTGGAAGTCGACGCGTTCGGTGCGGTCGAGACCGAACAGATCGTCGAAGGCCTCGTTTGCGAACACGATCGCACCGCTGGGATCGACAGCGAGGATCGGCACCGGAATTCGGTCGAGAACGACCGTCACCGGCAGATCGGGGAACTGCGTCGGATCCGAGATGGCCCGCGAGTCGAGATTGCGCCGATCACCGGCGGCGCCGTTGGAACTGCTGTCGGTCATAGGTCTCCCCAAACTGTGTTTCGTCGGCGCTCGGCCGAGACGAAGTGTGTAGTGCCGAAACGATCAGTGACCCGGATTGTCCGTCAAGCGCTTGAACGATGCGGCGATTTCGGCCTCGGCCTCTGCGCGCCCCACCCAGTCTGCCCCGGTGACGTGCTTGTTGGGTTCGAGATCCTTGTAATGGACGAAGAAATGCTTGATCGCGTCGAGCTCGAACGTCGATACGTCGCTCAGATCCTGGATGTGATCCCAGCGGGTGTCACCTGCAGGCACGCACAACACCTTGTCGTCGCCGCCCGCTTCGTCGACCATCTTGAACATCGCGACAGGCCGCGCCTCGACGATGACACCCGGGTAGACCGACTCGGGCAGCAGCACCAGTGCGTCCAGCGGATCGCCGTCCTCGCCGAGCGTGTTCTCGATGAAACCGTAATCGGCTGGATACGCCATCGCGGTGTAGAGGTAGCGGTCGAGGCGCACACGTCCGGTGACGTGGTCGACCTCGTACTTGTTGCGCTGCCCCTTGGGGATCTCGATGGTGACGTCGAACGGCACGTGCAGTCCTTACTGTCTTCGTCGAGCCGGTGGGGCCCGAGCGGTTACGAATGCGAAAGATGGTGGCGGCGCAAGGCTACCGGACCCGAGGATACTGTTGACTGGACGATCATGGGTACGACCACGGCAATGACGGAGGAACGGTGGCGGGGCTGACACGGCGGTTCCTCGGTCCCACAGCGGGCCGGCGGCGCAGGAAGAAGCGGTTGATCCTGACGCTGTGCGCGGTGTTCGTGGTGATCCTTGCCGTGACCACCGCCGCGCTCGTGCTCCCGTCGGTGTCCGACGGTGCCGAGACCGCGATCGCGCCGCCGCCCGACACCGTGCTGCCGAACCCGAAGATCACTGCGTTTCCCGAGTCCGCACCGTCGCCCAGCTCGGCGGGGCTGGCCGGCGCACTGGCCGGGGTGGTGGACGATTCCGATCTCGGCACCTTCACCGGAACCGTCGCCGACGCACAGACCGGCCAGGTTCTGTGGTCCCGGAACCCCGATGCGCCGATGACTCCGGCCTCGACGACCAAGGTGCTCACCGCGGCCGCCGCGATGCTCGCGCTCCCGGCCGATCACCGCGTCACCACTCGCGTCGTCCAGGGCAGCGGCGAAGGAAACATCGTGCTGATCGCGGGCGGAGACCCCACGCTCACCGCACTGCCGGTCGGCACCGTCGGGTTCTATCCGGGCGCGGCCCGCATCGACGATCTCGTGGAGCAGATCCGCCGCAGCGGAACGACGGTACGCAGCATCAGCGTCGACACCTCGATCTACTCCGGCGACACCATGGCGCAGGGCTGGTTTCCAGCCGACATCGCCGCCGGTTCGATCACCCCGATCGAACCGATCATGCTCGACGGCGGAAGGTCCGATCCGCTCGTCGACGAGTCACCCCGCAGCACCACTCCGGCGCTCGACGCGGGCCGCGCACTGGCGGCAGGACTGGGCGTCGATCCGGCGGCAGTGACGACGGGTACGGCCGCCGAGGGCGCCGATCAGCTCGCGTCGGTGCAGTCCGCCCCGCTGCGAAACCGCTTGCAGCAGATGATCTATCGCTCCGACAACGTCCTCGCCGAGGCGGTCGGACGCGAACTGTCGATCGACATGAACACGGCAGCAAGCTTTTCCGGCGCGGTGGCGGCCATCGGACAGACTCTCTACACGGCAGGTTTCGATATGGCCGGGTTGGCTCTGGAGGATGCCAGTGGGCTGTCGGTGGACGGCAAGATTCCGGCCCGACTGCTCGATCAGGTGCTGACCTCGGCCGCCGGATCCGAACAGCCGACGTTGCGTCCGATGCTCGACTACCTGCCCGTCGCCGGTGCCACCGGAACGTTGTCGGATCGGTATGCCTCGGGGGATCGAACCGGAGCGGGTTGGGTGCGAGCCAAGACCGGAACCCTCTCCAATGCAAGCGCTCTCGCGGGATACGTCGTCGATGTCGACGGCCGTGTGCTGACCTTCGCGCTGATGTCGAACGACCGGCCACCCGAGGTCAGTCGCCCCGCCCTCGATGCCGTGGCATCGACCTTGAGATTGTGTGGTTGCCAGTGAAGTCAGCAGCAGCGGCGAGTGCCGACGAGAACGAGAGCACGTCCGGGTTCGCCGGTGCGGTCGATTGGTCGGTAGCCGCCAAAGCCGGGGCAAAGCTGGCCCGGCCGGGTCCGGCCACCTCGCGCTACACCGCCGAGGCGGCCGTGGAAGAGCTTGCCGCCGCATCGATTCGAGCCGAGGGGCCGGTTCGTGAGACCACCGGTCTGGCCGATGGGCTCCCGGTGCCCGACGCCCAGGTGGTCGATCGAGCAGGCTGGATCGCCGCGGCCGCGTCGTCGATGAAGCACCTCACCGGGGACGACGACGACACGCCACCGTCGGGGCTCCTCGGCGGAAAACCCGCAGGACTTCAGGCGGGCGCGATGCTGGCGTTTCTCTCCAGTGCCATTCTGGGACAGTACGATCCGTTCACCGGGGAGAACGGAACGTTGCTGCTGGTCGCACCGAACGTGATTGCCGTCGAACGCGCACTGCGCGTCTCGCCCAGCGACTTCCGCCTGTGGGTGTGCCTGCACGAAGTGACGCACCGAGTGCAGTTCTCCTCCGCGCCGTGGCTCGGCGGCTACATGCGCGAGAACGTGGGGGTGCTCTCCGACGGCACCGACGAGCCACTCTCGGACGTCGCCAATCGGTTGACCGGTGCGTTGAAGGCCCGCAAGAATCCGAGCGGAACGACAAAATCGGAGGACGCAGGCATCGTCGGCCTGCTGCGTGCCACCCAACCCCAGCCGCAGCGCGACGCCATCGATCGGCTCCTGGTGCTCGGTACTCTGCTCGAAGGCCACGCCGACCACGTGATGGACGCCGTCGGGCCGGCCGTCGTGCCGACCGTGACGCAGATTCGCGGTGCATTCGACCAACGGCGACGACGCAAGGTCAACCCGCTCCAACGCGTCGTCCGGGCATTGCTGGGGATGGATGCGAAGATGGCGCAGTACGTCCGCGGCAAGGCATTCGTCGATCACGTGGTCGCCGCAGTGGGAATGGAACGCTTCAACACCGTGTGGACGGGCCCCGACACGCTGCCGCTGCTGTCCGAAATCGAGAACCCGGACGCGTGGATCGCGCGAGTTCTGGGCTAGTGCTCTTGCCCGAGGGAGTGGAGCCTGCGGAACGACCCAGATTGCCCGAGGGCCCCGCGTTGCTCGAGATCAGGCATGCGGTGCGGGCGTGGCTCGCTGCGCACCCCGGTCCGGTTGCCGTTGCGCTGTCCGGTGGCGCGGATTCGCTCGCCTTGACGGCCGCGGGCGTGGCCGAGGCCCCGAACGTGCGTGCGCTGATCGTCGACCACGGTCTTCAGGAGGGTTCGGCCGAGGTCGCGGCGACGGCGGCGGCACGGGCGCTGGAGTTGGGTGTGGTCGATGCCCGGGTTCTGCCGGTGCACGTCACCGGTTCCGGAGGGACGGAAGCAGCGGCCCGCAGAGCCAGATACGACGCGTTGAATCTCGCGCGCGGCGACGCGTCGGTGCTGGTGGCGCACACTCTCGACGATCAGGCCGAGACGGTGCTGCTCGGGTTGGGCCGCGGATCGGGGCCGCGGTCGATTGCGGGCATGACGGCGTTCGCCGCACCGTGGGGCCGTCCGCTGCTCGGAGTCAGGCGGGCGATCACCCGGGCCGCGTGCGTCGAGCTGGGGCTCGAGCCGTTCGAGGATCCGCACAACACCGATACCGATTTCACTCGGGTGCGGCTGCGCCACGAGGTGTTGCCGTTGCTCGAGGACGTGCTGGGCGGCGGCGTCGCCGCTGCGCTCGCGCGGACGGCCGAGCAGTTGCGTGAGGACGGCGACGTGCTCGACGCGCTTGCCGGGTCCGTTGCAGACACCGACGGATCGGACATCGAGGTCTCGGCGATCGAGACGCTCGCCCCCGCAGTACGCCGCCGCGTGCTGCGCCGATGGTTGCTCGGCCGGGGAGTGACGTCGTCGACCGATCGACAGCTCCGAGCCGTCGATGCCCTTGTCGTACGGTGGACTGGCCAGGGCGGGGTTGCCCTGCCAGGCGGAACGCCCGACGCCAGGTTGGTGTGCTCGCGTCGACGTGGCAGGCTGAGCGTCGGCCTGGAGAACGAATGAAGGGAAACCCCGTGTACGAGGGCGACATCGAATCGGTTCTCATTTCCGAGGAACAGATCAAAGCGCGCACTGCGGAACTCGCAGAAGAGATCGCCAAGCGGTATCCCGAAGGCTCCCCGGAAGGCGACCTGCTCCTGGTCGGCGTCCTCAAGGGCGCGATCATGTTCATGACCGACTTCGCCCGGGCGCTGCCGATCCCGGCGCAGCTCGAGTTCATGGCGGTCAGCTCCTACGGCTCGTCGACGTCGTCCTCCGGCGTCGTCCGGATTCTCAAGGACCTCGACCGCGACATCACCGGACGCCACGTGCTGATCGTCGAGGACATCATCGACTCCGGTCTGACGCTGAGCTGGCTCAAGCGCAACCTCGCGACCCGCTCGCCTGCCTCGCTCTCGGTGGTGACCCTGCTGCGCAAGCCCGACGCCATCAAGGTCGACGTCGAGGTCGCGAACGTGGGCTTCGACATCCCCAACGAGTTCGTCGTGGGATACGGCCTCGACTACAACGAGCGCTACCGAGATCTGCCGTACATCGGCCTGCTGGACCCCAAGGTCTACAGCTGAGCCGTGTCGTTCGGTCCACCCGGTTCGCGTGAACCGCCCCGCGTGAATGGACCATTGCCGCGCCGACACGTATGCAATGGTCCATCGATGCGGATAGGGTGCCGAAGAGGTGGGGAACTGCCGGGGGAGTGCGGTCGTTGGAGGGGAAGAAGCGTCGACGCAAACTGGTGCGTGGACGCAGAGCGCCAGGTATGAGCGAGTCAGATGTCCGAGTCTCGCGCTAGCCTGGAGTATCCGGCGGGCAGGGAGCAGCCAGCGCGCGGGAGCGGACTGAAAGGACACGGCCGAGTCGGCTGAAGCTGTATGAATCGGAAGACAGTAATACGAAATCTTGCCATCGTTTTCGGCATTCTGTTGGTGATCTATGCCTTCAGTTACTTCGGTAACGACACGCGGGACTGGAAGACGGTCGACACCTCGGTGGCGATCGCCCAGCTCGATGATCGCAACGTCGAGTCCGCGCAGATCGACGACCGTGAGCAACAGGTTCGGCTGACACTCAAAGAGGCCTCCGACGCCACCGACAACGAGACGAAGATCATCGCGAAGTACCCGGACTCGGCGTCCGAGCAGATCTTCGACAAGGTCGACTCGCAGGGCCTCGACAGCTACAACACCACCGTCACCCAGGAGAGCTGGTTCAGCTCCTTCCTGCTGCTGATCCTTCCGATGGTGCTGATCCTCGGCGTGATCATCTTCGTGATGAGCCGCATGCAGGGTGGCGGTCGCGGCGGAGTCATGGGCTTCGGCAAGTCCAAGGCCAAGCAGCTGACGAAAGACATGCCCAAGACCACCTTCGCCGACGTGGCAGGTGCGGACGAGGCCGTCGAAGAGCTGTACGAGATCAAGGATTTCCTGCAGAACCCAGCGCGCTACCAAGCGCTCGGTGCCAAGATTCCGCGCGGCGTGCTGCTCTACGGCCCTCCCGGAACCGGCAAGACGCTGCTCGCGCGCGCCGTCGCAGGCGAGGCGGGCGTCCCGTTCTTCACCATCTCGGGCTCGGACTTCGTCGAGATGTTCGTCGGTGTCGGTGCATCCCGCGTGCGCGACCTCTTCGAGCAGGCCAAGCAGAACAGCCCCTGCATCATCTTCGTCGACGAGATCGACGCCGTCGGTCGCCAGCGCGGTGCAGGTATGGGCGGCGGTCACGACGAGCGCGAGCAGACGCTCAACCAGTTGCTCGTCGAGATGGACGGCTTCGGTGAGCGCACCGGCGTGATCCTCATCGCCGCGACCAACCGCCCCGACATCCTCGACCCCGCGCTGCTGCGTCCGGGCCGCTTCGATCGGCAGATCCCGGTCGGTGCCCCCGACCTGGCCGGCCGTCGAGCAATCCTGAAGGTGCACTCGGCAGGCAAGCCCGTTGCTCAGGACGCCGACCTCGAGGGTCTCGCCAAGCGAACCGTCGGAATGTCGGGTGCAGACCTGGCCAACGTCATCAACGAAGCGGCGCTGCTCACCGCGCGTGAGAACGGCACCGTCATCACCGAGGCTTCCCTCGAGGAGTCGGTGGACCGCGTCGTCGGTGGTCCGCGTCGCAAGAGCCGCATCATCAGCGAGCACGAGCGCAAGATCACCGCGTACCACGAGGGTGGACACACACTCGCCGCGTGGGCGATGCCCGATATCGAGCCGGTCTACAAGGTCACCATCCTCGCGCGCGGCCGTACCGGCGGCCATGCGATGACGGTGCCCGAGGACGACAAGGGCCTGATGACGCGGTCGGAAATGATCGCTCGTCTCGTGATGGCCATGGGCGGCCGCGCAGCGGAGGAGCTCGTGTTCCACGAGCCGACCACCGGTGCGTCATCCGACATCGACCAAGCCACCAAGATCGCCCGCGCGATGGTCACCGAGTACGGCATGAGCAGCAAGCTCGGAGCCGTTCGGTACGGGCAGGAACAGGGCGACCCGTTCCTCGGCCGTTCGATGGGTCAGCAGTCCGACTTCTCGCACGAGGTCGCCCGTGAGATCGACGAGGAGGTGCGCAAGCTCATCGAGGCCGCGCACACCGAAGCGTGGGCCATCCTCAACGAGTACCGCGACCTGCTCGACACCCTTGCCTCCGAGCTGCTCGAACGTGAGACGCTCACCCGCAAGGACCTGGAGAAGATCTTCCACAGCGTCACCAAGCGCCCGCGCATCACCTTGTTCAACGACTTCGGTGACCGCAAGCCCTCGGACAAGCCGCCGGTGAAGACTCCGCGCGAACTTGCCGCCGAGCGCGGCGAGCCGTGGCCTCCGGTGCCGCCGGCTCCGAAACAGCTTCCGCCGCAACAGGTTCCGCAGCCCAGTTACTCCGGTTCGCCGCAGCTGAGCAAGGGCGGCTACCCGAACGGAAGCAACGGATACAACGGCGGCCCGGTCAACGGTGCTCCGACGAACGGCGCTCCCACGAACGGTGCCCCGACGAACGGGATTCCGAGCAACGGTGCCCCGAGCAACGGCGGCCCGATGCATGGTGGCGGCTACAACGGCGGTGGCCCCAACGGCAATTACGGCGGTGCTCCCAACGGCGGTGCTCCCAACGGCGGTGCTCCCAACGAGGGCGGCTACTCCGAGGGCTATCGCAGACCGGAACCACGGCCGGCCCCCAACTCGGGTTCACGGCCCGATTACGGCGCTCCGGCAGGATGGTCTGCTCCGGGCTGGCCGCCGCGCGATCAGCCGTCGGTCCCGCGCTACCAAGGCCCGACCACTCCGCCGGCCCAGAACCAGCCGACTCGTGAGCAGCCGGAATCGGATCGGCCGGAACAGAATCGGTACGAGCCTCCTCAGGGCCAGCCGACCTACCGACAGCACCCGACGTATCAGCAGCCGCCGTCGTACCAACCGCCGACCGGCCAACAGGCGTACCAACCGCCGCAGTATCAGCCGGATCCGTTCCGGCCGGATACGCGGGATCAAGGTCGGACGTCTCGACACGCGCCTCCGTACGGCGAGAACGCGGACGGTTCCGCGCACGAGGAGCCGTCGGCTGCGTCGTGGCAGGTGCCCGGTCCGTCGCAGAACTACCCGCTTCCCGGTGACGACCGTTCCGGCGACACTTCGTCCGAGGATTCGCGGCGCGACGAGCGAGCCGAGGACGACGGCGACGAAGGTCCGCAGACGCACCGCTGGGAAGGGCCGGGGGGTTCGTACCGCTAGGCCTGTCATTAGGCTTGCTGGGTCGATCGTGACGGTCGGCCCAGCACGTCGTTCGAACTGTGTTGGGCTCATCCGCAATTGTTCGCTTCGGACCGTTGCAGGTGGGCCCAGCCGTCACATTCGTGAAGCCCAAACGGAGGTACGTTCACGTGTCAGTCAATCGGACCGACGAGTCGACCAGCGACTCGGCAGAAGTCCCGGCAGTCGAGCAGCGAGCGGTCGAGCAGACGGTTGCCTACGCCACCGGGGCAGTCTTCGACCAGCCTCGCGCCGAGGCCGCAGTACGTGAGTTGTTGATCGCCGTCGGCGAGGATCCCGATCGCCCCGGCCTGCTCGACACCCCGGCCCGCGTCGCGCGTTCCTACCGCGAAATCTTCGCCGGGCTCTACACCGACCCGGACACGGCGTTGAACACGACGTTCGACGAGGGACATCAGGAACTGGTACTCGTCCGCGACATCCCGATGTACTCCACGTGCGAGCACCACCTGGTCTCGTTCCATGGCGTCGCACACGTTGGATACATCCCCGGCAAGAGCGGCAAGGTCACGGGCCTGTCGAAACTGGCGCGCGTGGTGGACATGTACGCCAAGCGTCCTCAGGTGCAGGAACGTCTGACCAGTCAGATCGCCGACGCCTTGATGCGCAAGCTCGATCCGCGCGGAGCGATCGTCGTCATCGAGGCCGAACACCTGTGCATGGCGATGCGCGGAATTCGCAAGCCGGGGGCCAGCACCACCACCTCGGCCGTGCGCGGTCTGCTGCAGTCCAGCGCGGCATCGCGTTCGGAAGCACTGGACCTGATTCTGCGGAAATGACGCGACCGGTCGATACCCGATGAGTCTTGCGAGGAGTATCCCGTCGGCCCCCGTCGTCATGGGCGTTCTCAACGTCACTGCCGACTCCTTTTCCGACGGCGGTCGGTACCTCGACGTCGACGCCGCCGTCGAGCACGGGTTGGCGATGCATCGCCGCGGAGTCGACGTCGTGGACATCGGTGGTGAATCGACGCGTCCAGGGGCCGACCGAATCGACCCGGTTCTCGAGGCTGAGCGTGTGGTGCCGGTGATCGCTGCGCTGGCCGCAGAAGGCGTGGTGACCAGTGTCGATACGATGCGCGCCTCGGTTGCCGAGGCCGCCATCGAGGCGGGCGTGTCGATAGTGAACGACGTATCGGGCGGACGGGCCGATTCGGCCATGGCCGGGGTGGTCGCGGACGGCGGGTTGCCGTGGATCCTGATGCACTGGCGGGCCGCCGGGTCCGAGTATCGGCACTCCGGTCCGGCCGACCGGTACGACGACGTGGTTGCCGACGTACGCAGCGAACTACTGGAACAGGTCGATCGTGCGGTGGCCGCGGGGGTCGACGAATCGGCGCTCGTGCTCGACCCCGGCCTCGGCTTCGCCAAGAACGCCCAGCACAACTGGCAACTGCTGCGCGGCCTACCCGAGCTGGTGGCGGCCGGTTTTCCGGTACTCGTAGGTGCCTCTCGCAAACGCTTCCTCGGGTCGCTTCTGGCCGACGAAGACGGTTCGCCTCGACCGCCGGACGGACGCGAGATCGCCACGGCCGTCGTCTCGGCACTCGCCGTCGCAGGCGGCGCTTGGGGTGTGCGGGTGCACGACGTCCAGGCGTCACTCGACGCGGTCGCCGTCGTGAAGGCATGGCAGGGTGATCGGGCATGAGCGAGAGCAGTAGCCCTGAGATCAGTGGCCCCGAGATCAGTGGCCCCGAGATCAGTGGCCGCGACGGTCTCGGAACGCGTCGCAGCGACCGCATCGAACTACGTGGCCTGACGGTCCGCGGAAATCACGGAGTCTTCGACTTCGAGAAGCGTGACGGTCAGGACTTCGTCGTCGACATCACCGTGTGGATGAGCCTTCGTCCCGCAGCCGAGAGCGATGATCTGACCGAGACGCTGCACTACGGCGAACTGGCCGAACGTGCCGCGGCCGTGATCTCGGGACCTTCCCGGGACCTGATCGAGACGGTCTCGGCCGAGATCGCCGAGGTGGTGCTGGCATACGATTCCCGCGTCGACGCGGTGGAAGTAGTGCTGCACAAGCCGTCTGCCCCCATCCCACTGTCATTCGAGGACGTGGCCGTGGTGGCGTACCGGGAGCGGACGTGACGCGTGCGGTGCTGTCGATCGGCAGCAACATCGGCGACTCGATGGGCCACTTACGTTCTGTGACAACAGAATTGGGATCGCGAATCGTTGCTTGTTCGGCCGTCTACCGATCTGCGCCCTGGGGTGGCGTCGAGCAGCAGGATTTTCTCAATGCGGCCCTGGTGGCCGAGGACGACGCGTACGACCCCTGGGACTGGTTGTGCCTGGGGCAGCAACTCGAGGAAGCGGCGGATCGCGTTCGAGTGCAGCGGTGGGGGCCACGCAGCCTCGACGTCGACGTGATCGTGTGCGACGACGTGATCAGCGAGGACCCTCGACTGCTACTGCCGCATCCCCGCGCGCACGAGCGGGCATTCGTGCTGCTGCCGTGGCTGGACGTCGAACCCGACGCCACCTTGCGCGTCGGTGACGAGGATGTGCCGGTGACCGAGTTGCTGTCGCGATTGAGTGCGGAGGAGCGTGCCGGAGTCGTACGTCTCGACGGCATCGGTGATCGCCTGTGGTGACCAATCCCACCAAGGTCGGGGATGTCTTGGGTATTTTCCTGGTCGCCTCGGTCGGCACCTGGCTGCTGGTCCGGGTTTTCTACGGTTCGTTGCCGCCGATTCCGGTGTACGCCGGGGCGTCGTTGTATCTGGTGGCGGTGGTGGAAGTGGTGACCGCGGTGATCGTCCGCAATCGCATCGCGGAGCACCGCGTGGGCACCGGTCTGCACGATCTGAATCCGTTGACGGTCTACAGGGCGCTCGTGCTGGCGAAGGCATCGATGCTGGTGGGGACGGCTGTCGTCGGGGTGTGTGTCGGATTTCTGGTGTATGTGATGCCGCGTGCCACGACGGTGCGGGCGGCGTCGTCCGATCGGGTCGGGGCGATGGTGGCGCTGGTTGCGGGAGTGGCCGTCGTCGGTGCCGCGGTGTGGCTCGAGCAATGTTGCCGAACCCCGAAAGATCGGGACGACGAGCGTTCCCGGTAACGCACGAAACATTTGATTGTTACCTCGGTTGTGTAAGCGATCGGCCGAGGATGACTATTTGCGAACGGGTTGCCAGTTACCCTTGTGAACATGACAGATCAGACTCGCGCAAAGAAGGGGCGCCGAAACAGGCGTAGTGCGAGCCAGCTGTTTCTTGCGGCGCTCGTCGTGTTCGGCATCGTCGCCAGTGTGTTCCTGTTGTTCACCGAGAGTGTTCAGTGGATGAGGGTCGGTGTTCTCTCCGCGCTGTGGGCTGCCGTGATCGGTGCTTTCGCAATGACCAAGTACCGCCGGGAATCGGCTGCGGACCAGACCAAGGCCAAGGATCTGCAGACGGTCTACGAGTTGCAGTTGGCCCGTGAGATTTCGGCGCGACGCGAGTACGAGATGAGCGTCGAGGCCAGGGTTCGTAGCGAATCGCGAATGGAGATCGACGAAGTCGCAGCATTGCGCAACGAACTCGCCGCGCTCCGCCAGAACCTGCAGGTGCTGTTCGACGGCAATCTGCCGACCGAACGTGTCGCGTTACGGGCCGAGGCGATGAGAATGCAGGAACTCGGCGGTCGGCGATACGACAGCTACCAGCCTGCGCCGTCCGGCTTGTACATCCCCGGTGGTGGGAACAGCAATGGTGTCGGAACTCCCTACGACGAGCCGGTCACGGCCGAGACGTCGGTGGTGTACCCCGAAGGACCGGACGAGATGCCGCAGGCCACCGCCGCGCAGGGTTCGTACGCCGAGAACTCGTTCGAGACCGAGGAGCCGAGCTACGACGCGACGGCAACAGCGGTGGACGAGGTCGATGCTTTCGAGCGCCCAGCAGCGCGACCGCGTCCGTACGGCGCGCCGAGGCCGGCCGCGCGAGTCACTCCGCCCAGCTCGCCGTTCACGGCGTACAACTTCGAGCAGACGCGTCCGCCGGCAGCGGAGCCGGACGCGCAGGACTACGAACCTCGGCCCGCCGCGGAAACGTACGAGGCCGAGACCGACGTGGCCGAGGAGTACCAGGCCCCCGAAGTTCAGGCCCCCGAGTTTCAGGCCGAGGAGTTCTCGACTCCCGTCGAGCCTGATCAGCCCGAGTATTCCGAAACCGAGCCTGCAGCGGACTACGTCTCGGGTCCTGCGTACGGATCGGACTCGGCCCAGGACGGCGACCCCTACCCGGCGTCGCGCAGTGCGTTGCGTGAATCGGCGGATGCGTTCTTCTCGGCCGATCGTGACCACGAGACTTCGGCTGCGGATACTTCCAGTTCGCCTCGGCGCGGTCGTAGGCGCGCAGAGTCGACCGACGAGGATGCCACCGGCGCACACTCGAACGGTCGTTCCGTCGCCGAGATCATGGCCGGTCTGGCCGGCGGCGACTCGGCCGACACGACGACCACCGACGCAGGCACGCGGCGTCGTCGCCGTCGCGCAGACTGAGAACCAGATCACACCGGTTTTCCATGGCACCGCCGGTGCCGCTGTCGCTATTGTTCCCTGCAGGACGTCTGGTACCCGCCGAGCGGGACTGGAACGAACGAGAGGAAGTTTTCGGTGACCTCATCAGGGTTCACTGGTGGTCTGTCTCCAGCTCGATTGACGGTGGGTGTCGTCTCGGCCGGGCGGGTAGGTACTGCATTCGGTGAGGCGCTCGAACGCGTCGGACACGTTGTCGTGGGTGCTGCGGCTGTGTCGGACGCGTCGCTCGCTCGGGTGCGCGACCGTTTGCCCGAGTCGCAGGTTCTGCCTGTCGACGACGTCGCTCGCCGCGCAGAACTGCTCATTCTTGCTGTGCCGGACAGTGAACTGGCGTCGATCGTCGCCGGCCTGGCAGCAACGGGAGCGGTGGCGCCCGGCAAGTTGGTGGTGCACACCTCCGGTGCGAACGGCGTCTCGGTCCTCGAACCACTGGCCGCCCTCGGTGCCGTGCCTCTTGCCATCCATCCGGCCATGACGTTCAGCGGCAGAGCCGAGGACACCGACCGGATGACGGCGGCGTGTTTCGGGATCACCGCGGGTGACGAGATCGGTTACGCCGTCGCGCAGGCTCTGGTGCTCGAGATCGGCGGCGAGCCGGTGCATGTGGCCGAGAACAATCGGGCGCTCTACCACGCTGCGCTCGCGCACGGTAGCAATCACCTCGTCACCCTTGTGGTCGACGCGGTCGAGGCGCTTCGAGTTGCGTTGGCCGGACCGGGTTTTCCTGGCTCCGACGCCGAACGTGGTGTGCCCGAGCGTGTTCTGGCTCCACTGCTCGAAGCTGCGCTGGACAATGCACTGCGCAACGGGCAATCGGCGCTCACCGGCCCGGTGGCCCGAGGCGATACCGCCGCCGTCGGTAAGCACCTCGACGTGCTGGGGACCGTCGATCCTCGAATCGCTGCCGGGTATCGGGCGCTGTCTCTTCGCTCTGCGCAGCGCATCGGTGCCAGGGCAGACCTGATCGAACTTCTGGAAGGGAAGCAATGACCCTCGCGGGTAGCTACGCCAAGGGGCAGTTGACAGTTCACCACGATCCCGCGGTGATCACGTCGGTGTCCAAGGCCCTACGGGGTGTCGGGAAGCAGGTCGCGCTGGTGCCGACCATGGGTGCGCTGCACGCCGGTCACCTGCAATTGGTGCGCCAGGCCAAGCTCACCGGCGCGGTGGTCATCGTGTCGATCTTCGTCAACCCCCTTCAGTTCGGGGTCGGCGAGGATCTCGATGCCTACCCACGAACCCTCGACGCCGATGTCGCTCTGCTCCGCGAGGAGGGCGTCGAGCTGGTCTTCGCGCCGTCGGTATCGGACATGTATCCGTCGGGACCGCGCACCACCGTCAATCCCGGACCGCTCGGCGCAGAACTCGAAGGCGGCAGCAGGCCAACGCATTTCGCGGGTATGCTCACCGTCGTCGCCAAGCTGCTGCAGATCGCGGCTCCCCATCGCGCGTACTTCGGGGAAAAGGACTACCAGCAGCTGACGCTGATCCGGCAGATGGTGCGAGATTTGAACTTCGACGTCGCCGTCATCGGGGTACCGACGGTCCGCGAGCAGGACGGTCTCGCACTGTCCTCGCGTAACCGGTATCTGGACCCCGAGCAGCGAGATGCGGCGATGGCCCTGTCGGCCGCGCTGGTGGCCGGGGCACACGCTGCGGCGGGCGGCACGGAGGCCATCATCGCCACTGCGCGTGCCGTTCTGGACGAGGCACCGCTGGTGCAGGTCGATTACCTCGAGGTACGAGACCCGCATCTCGGCCCGGCTCCCGAGCGCGGAGACGGCAGACTGCTCGTGGCAGCCAAGGTGGGCACCACGAGATTGATCGACAACGTCGGTGTCGCCGTCGGCACCGGCTTTCTTGAATACCCCGACGATCCCAAAAGTGGAGAGTGACACGATGTTTCGTACCATGATGAAGTCCAAGATCCATCGCGCCACCGTCACGCATGCAGACCTGCACTACGTGGGCTCGGTGACTGTCGATCAGGATCTGATGGAGGCCGCCGATCTGCTCGAAGGCGAGCAGGTCACCATCGTCGATATCGACAACGGGGCTCGGCTGGAAACCTATGTGATCACCGGTGAGCGCGGCAGCGGGGTCATCGGAATCAACGGAGCTGCAGCGCATTTGGTGAACCCAGGTGACCTGGTCATTCTGATCGCCTACGGGGTGATGAACGAGCAGGAAGTAGCCGACTACGCGCCTCGGGTCGTGTTCGTCGACGAGAAGAACCGGCCGGTCGAACTCGGCAGCGACCCGGCTCATGCGCCTGCGGGCTCGGGTCTGATCACGCCGCGCGATCTGCGGGCCGATTCCGTGCTGGTCTGATTTCGATGCTCCTCGCGATCGATGTGCGCAACACCAGCACCGTGGTCGGGCTGTTCACCGGCACCGGTGATCACTCGAAGCTGCTGCGGGACTGGCGCATTCGAACTGACCCTCATGTGACGGCCGACGAGCTGGCGTTGATGTTGCGTGGGTTGCTCGGAGCCGATTCGGAACAGATCACCGGTATCACCGCGCTGTCGACGGTGCCGTCGGTGCTGCGAGAGATGCGCACCATGCTCACGCGCTACTGGGATCATGTGGTACACGTGGTCGTCGAACCCGGCGTCCGGACCGGTGTTCCGCTGCTGGTGGACAATCCCAAAGAAGTCGGAGCCGATCGGATCGTCAATACCCTTGCCGCGCATGATCTGTACGACTCGGCGTGCATCGTGGTGGATTTCGGCACCACCACCTGCGTCGACGTCGTATCGGCCAAAGGGGAATTCCTCGGCGGTGCCATTGCACCCGGCCTCGAAATGTCGGCGTGGGCGATGTCGACCCGCACCGCCACGCTGCGCGAGGTGGAGATGGTCCGACCGCGGTCGGTACTGGGCAAGAACACCGTCGAATGCATCCAGTCGGGCACCATCTTCGGGTTCGCGGGCCTGGTGGACGGTCTCGTCGGACGGATCAGGCGCGAGGTGCCGGAGGTTACCGGTAAGGACGTCGCGGTCATCGGCACCGGAGACATCGCGGCGCTGATCCTGCCCGAGTCGACCACCATCGAGCACCACGAACCGGACCTGACGCTCGAGGGGCTCCGCTTGGTCTACGAACGCAACATGGCAAAGCGGCGGCCACGCTAGATGTTTCAGTGGCGTCCGCGCTGAATGCTTCGGTGAGCGGGTAGCGCATCGGGCGTTCGTGTGTCAGAATCGTCGGCGTGATGACGTGCATGGCCACCCAGGAGTGTTGTCGAGGCTGACCGTTGCCTCGTTCGTCACACACCCCTGGAGTAGAGCTTCATGCTTTCCACACCTGTATTTTCTGCACCCTCCCGACCCACATTGTCCTCGCGGTCGGTCTCGACGTTTCCGACGCGGCTGCGTCCTCCCGACCTGCTGCGGATCACCGACCAAGGCGCATCGGACGTCCTAGAAGGTCGCTTCGACCACCTGCTACCCGGCGGTGGGCTGTGGCCTACCGACGAGCGCTGGGCCACTCGACTGCATTCCGACGACGATCTGGACGTTTGGTTGATCAGCTGGGTTCCCGAGCGATCCACCGAACTGCACGATCACGCCGGATCGCTCGGTGCACTGACCGTCCTGAGTGGGTCCCTGCTCGAATATCGTTGGGCAGGAACCGAACTGAAGGAGCGTCATCTCGACGCTGGAGATCAGGCGGCCTTCCCGCTGGGATGGGTGCACGACGTGATGCACGATCCGGCGTCGACCACGACCGGGCCCACTCTCAGCGTGCACGCATACTCACCGCCACTGACGGCGATGTCCTACTACGAGGTCACAGAGCGCGCGACTCTGCGCCGCACCCGCAGCGAGCTCACCGACGAACCCGAGAAGGCCACACGATGACCATTCACACCATGACCATCGTCGACATGCTCGAATCCGCTCGCGAGACCATCGACCGCATCACCGTCTTCGAGCTGCGCGACGCAGTCGACCGCGGTGCCGTCGTGATCGACATTCGCCCGCAGGCCCAGCGTGCCGTCGAGGGAACGCTGCCCGGCGCGCTGGCCATCGAACGCAACGTTCTCGAATGGCGTTTGGATCCCACCAGCGACGCGCGTCTGGCGATCGCCACCGACCACGACGTCGAGTGGATCGTCATCTGCTCCGAGGGCTATACCTCCTCGCTCGCGGCCGCGTCGCTCAAGCTGCTGGGTCTGCACAAGGCCACCGATCTGGTCGGCGGCTATCAGGCCCTCAAATCGGCCGGGCTGCTCGGAGTGTTGACGCAGGCCAAGCACTGCGTTCGTGAGGCAGAGGCCGTCGCAGCGCACTGACCGTCCTTACCCGCTCGGACTGTAAAGTATCTGCGCGTGAGTGATACAGCTTCTACCCAGCCCGCCGACGACACCCCGGAGCAGCTACGGATTCGTCGTGCCAAGCGCGCTGCGCTGCTCGAGCGCGGGGTCGAGGCGTACCCGGTGTCGGTTCCGCGGACCCATTCCCTGCTCGAGATCCGCACCGAGTTTCCCGAGCTCGAAGCCGACACGACCACCGGTCTCATCGTGGGAGTCGTCGGCCGCGTCATCTTCGTCCGCAACACCGGCAAGCTCTGCTTCGCCACGCTGCAGGAGGGCGACGGTACCCAGCTGCAGGCGATGATCAGCCTGGCCGGCGTCGGCGAGGACGCCCTCGCAGCATGGAAGGCCGATGTCGACCTCGGCGACTTCGTGTTCGTGCACGGAGAGGTGATCAGCTCCCGACGCGGCGAGCTCTCGGTCATGGCAGATGCGTGGCAGATCGCGTCGAAGTCGTTGCGGCCGTTGCCCGTCGCGCACAAGGAACTGAGCGAAGAGACGCGCATCCGGCAGCGTTACCTGGATCTGATCACAAACCCGACCTCGCGTGAAACTGCGCGCAAGCGCATCGCTGTGGTTCGCGAGCTGCGCAACGCGCTCGAGCGTCGCGGCTTCCTCGAAGTCGAGACACCGATGCTGCAGACGCTGCACGGCGGTGCCGCGGCCCGGCCGTTCGTCACCCATTCCAATGCCATGGACACAGATCTCTTTCTGCGGATCGCGCCGGAGCTGTTCCTCAAGCGATGCGTCGTCGGCGGCATCGAGAAGGTCTTCGAGATCAATCGCAACTTCCGTAACGAAGGTGCCGACTCCTCGCACTCGCCGGAGTTCGCGATGCTCGAGACGTACGAGGCCTACGGCACGTACGACGATTCGGCGAAGATGACGCGTGAGCTCGTTCAGGAAGTGGCCATGGCCGCGCTGGGATCGACGGTCGTGACGTTGCCCGACGGCACCACCTACGATCTCGGCGGAGAATGGGCGACGCTGGAGATGTACCCGTCGTTGTCGGAGTCGCTCGGGTTCGACGTCACCCCCGACACCACCGTCGACGAACTGCTCGCGATCGCGGACAAGGTCGGGCTGGACGTGCCGCGCAAGGACGGCGTCCCGATCTACGGCCACGGCAAGCTGGTCGAGGAGCTGTGGGAACACCAGGTGGGTGACGCGTTGACCGAGCCGACGTTTGTTCGCGATTTCCCCGTCGAGACGTCCCCGCTGACGCGGCAGCACCGGAGCAAGCCCGGCGTCACCGAGAAGTGGGACCTGTACGTTCGCGGATTCGAGCTGGCGACCGGATACTCCGAGTTGATCGACCCGATCATCCAGCGCGAGCGTTTCGAGGACCAAGCTCGTCAGGCTGCGGCGGGCGACGACGAGGCGATGGTTCTGGACGAGGACTTCCTCGCCGCGATGGAGCAGGGCATGCCGCCGACCACCGGAACGGGCATGGGCATCGACCGTCTGTTGATGGCGCTGACCGGCCTCGGCATCCGCGAAACGATCCTGTTTCCGATCGTCAAGCCCTCCCAGGCCTGATCGGTCGGTACAGCGCTGTTCGCCAGCAGCGGACATCGAATGGGAAACGTTTTGCATTGTGCCTGCGTTATGAACAGTAAGCAGGCAAGGCAGTCCGTATTCGCGGGCGGTTGCGCAGCATTTCAGGGGTGGAGGGTCGGCGTTCGTAACGTCGGCCAACTACAGTGAGTACCAGTCTTACCTTCAAATGCACAAGCGACCTCAGCGTATGGACACTGCGGCGCTAGAAGAACTGGTGGGCGAGCTACCACCCACCAAGAAGTGAGGGAGAGCGATGTTCGAGAGGTTCACCGATCGCGCGCGGCGTGTTGTCGTCCTGGCTCAAGAAGAAGCCCGGATGCTCAACCACAACTACATCGGCACGGAGCACATTCTGCTCGGCCTCATCCACGAGGGCGAAGGCGTCGCCGCCAAGTCTCTCGAGTCGCTGGGCATCTCCCTCGAAGGAGTACGCAGCCAGGTCGAGGAGATCATCGGCCAGGGCCAGCAGGCTCCGTCCGGTCACATCCCGTTCACCCCGCGCGCCAAGAAAGTACTCGAGCTCAGTCTGCGTGAAGCACTGCAGCTCGGCCACAACTACATCGGCACCGAGCACATCCTGCTCGGCCTGATCCGCGAAGGCGAAGGCGTCGCAGCTCAGGTTCTGGTCAAGCTCGGAGCCGACCTCAACCGGGTACGCCAGCAGGTCATTCAGCTGCTGTCCGGCTACCAGGGCAAGGAGCCGTCCGAGAGCGGCAGCGGTCGCGGCGAGGCGGGCACCCCGTCCACGTCACTGGTCCTCGATCAGTTCGGTCGCAACCTCACCCAGGCAGCGCTCGAAGGCAAGCTCGACCCGGTCATCGGTCGCGCGAAGGAAATCGAGCGCGTCATGCAGGTGCTCTCGCGTCGTACCAAGAACAACCCTGTTCTGATCGGCGAGCCCGGTGTCGGTAAGACGGCCGTCGTCGAGGGACTGGCTCAGGCCATCGTCAACGGCGAAGTTCCCGAGACGCTCAAGGACAAGCAGCTCTACACCCTCGACCTCGGCTCGCTCGTGGCCGGCAGCCGTTACCGCGGTGACTTCGAGGAGCGCCTGAAGAAGGTGCTCAAGGAGATCAACACCCGCGGCGACATCATCCTGTTCATCGACGAGCTGCACACGCTCGTCGGCGCGGGTGCTGCCGAAGGTGCCATCGATGCCGCGTCGATCCTCAAGCCGAAGTTGGCTCGTGGTGAGCTGCAGACCATCGGTGCCACCACTCTCGACGAGTACCGCAAGTACATCGAGAAGGACGCCGCACTCGAGCGTCGTTTCCAGCCCGTCCAGGTCGGCGAGCCGACCGTCGAGCACACCATCGAGATCCTCAAGGGTCTGCGCGATCGCTACGAGGCACACCACCGCGTCTCGATCACCGACGGTGCACTCGTCGCGGCCGCCACGTTGGCCGACCGGTACATCAACGATCGGTTCTTGCCCGACAAGGCAATCGACCTCATCGACGAGGCGGGCGCTCGGATGCGCATCCGCCGGATGACCGCGCCGCCAGACCTGCGCGAGTTCGACGACAAGATCGCCGACGCGCGCCGGGAGAAGGAATCGGCCATCGACGCACAGGACTTCGAGAAGGCTGCGAACCTGCGCGACAAGGAGAAGACCCTCGTCGGTCAGCGTGCCGAGCGTGAGAAGCAGTGGCGCTCCGGCGATCTCGACGTTATCGCCGAGGTGGACGACGAGCAGATCGCCGAGGTTCTGGGCAACTGGACCGGCATCCCCGTCTTCAAGCTCACCGAGGAAGAGACCACTCGTCTGCTCCGCATGGAGGACGAGCTGCACAAGCGGATCATCGGTCAGGTCGAGGCAGTCAAGGCCGTCTCGAAGGCGATCCGTCGTACCCGTGCAGGTCTGAAGGACCCGAAGCGTCCGTCGGGCTCGTTCATCTTCGCCGGCCCGTCCGGTGTCGGTAAGACCGAGCTGTCGAAGGCTCTCGCGAACTTCCTCTTCGGTGAGGACGACGCGCTGATCCAGATCGACATGGGCGAGTTCCACGACCGCTTCACCGCCTCGCGTCTGTTCGGTGCTCCTCCCGGATACGTCGGCTACGAAGAGGGTGGCCAGCTCACCGAGAAGGTTCGCCGCAAGCCGTTCTCCGTCGTGCTGTTCGACGAGATCGAGAAGGCCCACTCGGAGATCTACAACACTCTGTTGCAGGTCCTCGAAGACGGTCGCCTGACCGATGGACAGGGACGCACGGTCGACTTCAAGAACACCGTGCTGATCTTCACCTCGAACCTCGGTACCTCGGACATCTCGAAGGCAGTCGGTCTCGGCTTCTCCTCGGGTGAAGGCACCGGCTCGAACTACGAGCGGATGAAGCTCAAGGTCAACGACGAGCTGAAGAAGCACTTCCGCCCCGAGTTCCTGAACCGTATCGACGACATCGTCGTGTTCCACCAGCTCACCAAGGACGAGATCATCCAGATGGTCGATCTCATGCTCAACCGAGTCGAAGGTGCGCTCAAGAACAAGGACATGGCGATCGAGGTCACCGAGAAGGCGAAGTCGTTGCTGGCCAAGCGTGGATTCGACCCCGTCCTGGGTGCGCGGCCGCTGCGTCGCACCATCCAGCGCGAGATCGAGGACGCGTTGTCGGAGAAGATCCTCTTCGGCGAAATCGAAGCCGGCCAGATCATCCTGGTCGACGTCGAGAACTGGGACGGCGAAGGCGCAGGCGAGGACGCGAAGTTCACGTTCCGCGGCGAGAAGAAGGCCATCATCGTCCCCGACGAGGTCCCGGTCGATCTGGCCAAGGCCACCGGAGACAGCGACAGCGAGTAAGTTCCACCAGCTCCACACAACGGGCGATCCTCTTCGGAGGGTCGCCCGTTGTCGTATGTCCAGCCGTTCCCACCGACCCTTCCGCCCGCCGACCACTCCCACCCCGACGCCCACCCCGCCGCCGACCCCTCCGCTTTGTGGATCAATGTGGATTTCAGTCAGTCAGACTGCAACAAAGGCGCATTGATCCAGACCCGAGGGACGAGGGCAACAGCGATGATCGCAAGTTCGGCCAGCACGATCCAGAACAGCAGGGTCACATCCGGAGCCCAGCGGGAAAGGGTCGAGATGGGGGCACCGGTGAGCATCGGCATCCCGAAGTACAGCTTTCCGCCGGCAATGACGGCCATCAGGATGTGCGCAGGTGCCCATCGACCCGGGGCAGTCCTGATGCGAAGCAGGATTCGGCCTGCGCACAGTGCCAGCAACACCGCGAGTGTGCTCGACGCGATCAGCGCGATCTCGTACATGCCGAGGCCGGTGCTGCGGGGTTCGTCGATCCCGAGTCGGTTGAGGACGAGTGAGCGGGACGCCGACGCCAGGTTTTCGGCCTCCAGTTCGCCGTATCTGTTGGTCGCGAACACCACGGCCAGGTGGCGTTCGGGAATCAGCGCAACGTGCGTGAAGTAGCCGGGAACCGCTCCCGAATGCCAGCGCATCCGAGTACCGTCGGGCAGCGTTTCGACGTACCACCCGTCTCCGTATGCCGTGCCCGAGCCCGTCGGCACCGTGTCGAGACTGTGCGAGGCCGGGTCGGTCAGTTGCCGCGCCGCGTAACGCGAGAGTTCGTCGATCGAACCACCGAGGTAGCCGTAGCCGAGTCCTGCGGCATCTATCCCGGTGTCGATGCGTCGAGGTAGTCCGAAGAACGGAACGTGTCCGGGCGCGACGGCACCCACGGTGTGCACTCCGGTTTCACGAGCCACGACGTTCGCAAACGGTTCGGCAGTCATCTTCTCGACGATGGCCTGCAGCAGTAAATAATTCAGGCTGGAGTATCGGAAAGTGCCGCGCTCCGCAGCGGTGACGTCGAGGGTGGGCACGACGTCGAGTGCCCGGTCGGTTCGTCCCCACACATCGAGTGGGGCGACGTCGTGGGGGAGTCCGCTGGTGTGGTGGATCAGGTCGGTGATCGTGACGTCGTCGGGAAGGATCGAATCACTTTCCGGGAGAATCGAATTCACGGTGCCATCCAGACCGAGGCGATGTTGCGAGGCGAGAGAGTGCACCGTTGCTGCCGTCACCGACTTCGATACCGAACCCCAGACGAACGGCGTGCCGTCATCGATCGGCGCACCGTGTCCGTCCACTCCGTACTCGACGTTCTCGATGACCTCACGTTCGGAGACCACTCGAAAAGCCACTCCCGGCAGGCCCAATTCCTGGGCGACGACCTCGACATCCGACGCGGTCTCACCACCGGGCAAGGTAGGCGATGCGGTCAGGACTGCTGCGACGGTCAGGAGGGCGTGCACGATTCGCATGGATGGAGTGAACCAACGTCACCGGGGTCGACGCCTCGGTGAACACCCTGATTTCACACCTGAGATCAGCTCGAGCGCATGAGGTCTGCGATCCAGGGCAGGACGTCGGAGTATGCGGCCAGTGATCCGGGGAGGTGGTTCGCGCCCTTGTAGGGGATGGCCGGAAACTCGTACTCGCGGTAGGTGACCTGTGCGCCCAGATCCTGCCAGCGCTCGCGCAGAGTTCGACTCTGCTCGACGGGCACGGTGTCGTCCTCGACTGCATGCGACAGGTACACCGGCATGGTGGGGGCGATGCGGCCGACGGTGTTCGTTGCGGTCACCTCGACGAAAGCTGGGTTGCTCAGCTGCTCGATCAGTGGTCGGCCGTCCCGGGTGAGGTCGCTGGTGTGCACGATGTCGGTGGCCGCGGGGTCGGTGGTGCACCAGTTCTGCGCGGCATCGAGGGCGGCGATGCCGTCGGAGTCGAAGAAGCTGCGGATGTTCTCCGCTCGTTCCGGGTAGGAGTTGATCATGCCGTCGACGGCGAAGAGTACGGCGCTGCCGAGAGTCGTGTTGTCCAGGTTGTCGATGTTGAGCGTCGGATCTGCCGGTGGTGCACCGACATACGCCCCGACGATATCGAGGTCCGGGGCGTATGTGGCAGCGAGTTCGGCGGCGGCCCCCGACGCGAATCCGCCTTCGGAGTAGCCGAACAACACGACCGGGGTGGCTGGGTCGGCGTCTGCCGCTCTGGCTGCGTCCAGCAGAGCGCGGCCCGAGGCGATCCGGTTCAGATACGTGTGTCCGCCGGGAGTGCCCAGCCCCTGGTAGTCGGTTGCGACGACGCGGTATCCGGCGAGGAGCAGCGGCAGGATGGCCGGGGACGACCCGACGGTGCCGAGAACGGCCGATCCAGCGCAGCGGTCGGCCATGCCGGAGGTGCCGGGTGCGTAGGCGATCACCGGCCGCGGGCCGGGGCCAGGCCACGGAGCGGTGGGGGTCATGGAGTAGCCGGACACGACCATGGGGTCGTCGTGAGTGTCGTTGGACCGATAGAGGATGCGTTCGATGTCGAAGCCCAAGCCGAATCCCTTGGGTGAGGTAACCGGCTTGGTCCGCACCACCTCGCCGGGGGCCGCTGCGGCGATGTTCGGGACGGGCGCGTCGTAGAAGTCGCGCAGTGAATCGGCACCCGCCACCGGTGTCGACATCACTGCACTCGCCAGCATCACCGCCGCTGCGATCACCACTGCTCGAGAGCAGTTCTTCATCTGTTGCACCCTTCGTGTCGAGATTCCCGCACTCGATGGCCCGGCCGTGCCGCCGACGTTAGCCTGAGTATCGGTCCTACACAGGGTCGACAACGAAAGGATTGAAGTCCGATGCCAACTCGTACCTCACGCACAGCTTGGAACGGCACTCTCGAGCAGGGTTCCGGCCAGGTCGAGCTGTCCAGTTCCGGCGCAGCGACTTTCGACGTCTCGTTTCCCAAGCGCGCCGCCGAGAATGCCGACGGCACCACCAGCCCCGAGGAACTGATCGCAGCTGCTCACTCGAGTTGCTACGCGATGCAGCTGTCGGCCCTGATCGCCGAGGCGGGTGGTACCCCGCAGAGCCTCGAGGTCACCGCCGACGTGTCGCTCGGTCCCGACCAGCCCGGGTTCAAGTTGACGGGTATCAAGCTGACCGTTCGAGGCGAGGTCGACGGTCTCGACGCAGACGGGTTTGCGAAGGCTGCTCAGGCTGCAAAAGAAACGTGTCCCGTCAGCAAGGCGCTGACCGGCGTCGACATCACTTTGGATGCGTCTTTGGAGGGCTGAACAGACGCGGGGCCCGATGTGAGACTGGCGAACGATCGTCAGGTTTGAAATAGTTCGTTAATTGACCCATCTACGGATGATTCGGTGACGAATCGAGGTCAAACGTCGGGTTCGATCGGCTGTTGCGTACGTTCGGGGTACGCACCGAGCGGCCTAGGAAGGATCGGCCCACCATGTTGTGGACGCGCTTCCTGGGTCTCGGTGCGATTGCGGTGGTGGCCTACGCAATTGCCCCGCAGGGATTACCCCGGAACGCGATCTACGCAATCGTGGTCTCGGCCACAGTGGCTGCCTTCGTGCACCGCTACGTGCGTGAACCCGGCCCGGACAAGCGGACGTGGAAGTACATGGCCGTCGGCTTCGGCAGCTGGGGCATCGGGGACGCGCTGATAGCTGTGATGAAGATCGACGGTGGTCGGGTACCGACGTTCTCCGCTGCCGACGTGCCCTACCTTCTCGGGTACGCGATCATCGCAGTCGGGTTCGCCCGGGCCGCCGACGAGAACGGTCTGGTGTTCGGGCTGGAGGAACTGTACGAGTGCCTGATCGTCGCCGTCGGATTCGGTCTCGTCACCTGGGTGTTCGTCATCTCCGACGGCTCGACCCGGTCGTTCTCGGAGGCCATGGCCCTGTGGCCGGCAACGGCATACCTCACCGTCGACGCGTTCCTGTTGACCCTCGTCGGCAGTTTGTACCTCGTCACGCGGTCGGCCACAGTTCCCCTTCTGGCCGCGGCAGCAGGGGTAGTGATGCTCGTATCGGCCGACTTCGCGTCCTACGCCGCCGCGAGCAATACCGAGGTCTACCGATCGACGATTCCGAACGTGTTGTGGTTGGCCTCGAACGTCTGCTTCGGAGTGGTCGCCCTGCACGATGTGCAGAAGTCGGCCAGGCGGGCCGCCCGGCCCGGTCCGTTCAAATTCGGTAGGGGACGGTTTTTCGGACTCTCGGTTGCGGTCGCCGTGACACCGACGGTGATGACTGTGCAGCTGGCCCGCGGCGTCCCCGTCGAGCAATGGGGTTGGGTCATCGTGGGATCCTCGGCGCTGGTCATCCTGCTTGTCGGGTTCCGGATGGCGCGCTTCGTGCGAACTCTGCGACTGCAGGCCGCCATTCTCGAGGACGTTGCCCGTACGGACGCGGTGACCGGACTCGCCAGTCGGCGTCTGCTGCGGGAGCGGTTGGACACGATGCTCGCAACTCGCGGTGATTCGGACATCTTCACGCTGGTGGTCGACATCGACCGCTTCGCGCAGATCAACGAGACGTTCGGCTACAGCGTCGGCGACAGTGTGCTGCGTGAGATCGGCCATCGACTCGTCGCATCGGTTCGATCCGACGATCTGGTCGGACGCCTCGGTGGTGATCAATTCGTTGTGGCGATGCGCAGAACTTCCGATCGGATCGATGTGTGCGAGACCGCCGCACAGCTGCAGTTCGCCGTCAGTCGCAAGATGTTCGTCCACGACATCAACGTCGCCCTCGATGCGACGGTCGGAATAGCGGCCATCGAAGAGTCGGCGGTATGTGCACACCGGCCGGAGGGCGCATCGGCGACGCCGATCGACGGTGAGGCGATGATGCAGCAGGCTCACGTAGCGCTGACTGCGGCCAAGGCAGCGCAGACCAGAGTCGGTCGATACGAACCCGACATGGATCGTGACCGCCACGATCAGATGCGGTTGCTGGGCGAGCTCGACACTGCGATTCGGGATCATCAGCTTCGGGTGTTCTTCCAGCCGTGCCTGGATCTGGAATCGGGCAGCGTCGATCGCGTCGAAGCTCTGCTGCGGTGGCAGCATCCACGTGAGGGCTTGATCGGTCCGTCGATCTTTCTGCCCGACGCCGAGCGCACCGGCATGCTGCCCGCCATCACCGCGTTGGTGCTCGACGAGGCGTTGGCGCAGTGCAGCGCGCTACGGCGGGGCGGCATCAATCTGTCTGTCTCGGTGAATCTTTCGGTCCGGAATCTGCTCGACGAGACGCTCACCGAACAGGTGTCGGCTGCGCTGGCCAAGTACGCGGTGCCCGCGCACACCCTGGAATTCGAGGTCACCGAAACAACCGCGATGACCGACCCCGTGCGTTCGGTGAACGCGCTGGCGTCCCTGCGCAGCCTGGGGGTGACCATCGCTATCGACGATTACGGCACCGGGTACAGCTCGTTGGCGTATCTGCAGAGTCTGCCGGTGCAGACGCTCAAGATCGACCGCTCGTTCGTGTCGAAGATGAACACCGACGACACCGATGCGTCGATCGTGCGCTCGACCATCGACCTGGCTCGAAGCCTCGGGGTACGAGTGATGGCAGAGGGGGTCGAGGACGCGGGCACGCTCGATGCGCTCCGACTGCTCGGGTGCGACGGTGCCCAGGGCTACTTCCTGGGTAGACCGATGCCCGCAGAGTTCCTGGCCGACGCCGTGACGAAACTTGATTCGGAGACGCCGACGAAACTCGAGTGGGAACTCGCTCGCGAACGCATCTGAGCGGCGTTGTTCACGATGTGGCAGGCACGTCCAGCACAACCTCGAATTCGAGCAGTGACGCTCCCGACGAAACCGGTTTGCCCTCACCGGAACCGGCGTGTGCCTGGCGAGACGGTCCACCGGACCAGGCCTGGAACGACTCCTCGTCTTCCCATTGGGTGACGACGAAGTAGCGCGATTCACCCTTGACCGGCCGGAGGAGTTGGAACCCGAGGAATCCGGGGGAGCCGTCGACGGTTCCGGCGCGCGCGGCGAAGCGCTTCTCGAGTTCGGGGCCTGCGCCCTCCGGTACGTCGATCGCGTTGATCTTCACAATGGCCATTCTCGAGAGATTACTCCGCCGTTATGCTCGGCGGTGATGCTCTACGACGAGGGTGGATCCGGCCGTTCGATACTGCTGCTGCACGGGTTGATGGGCAGTGCGGCCACCTGGCGTCGACAGGTTCCGTGGCTTCGAGAATTCGGGCACGTGCACACCTACGACGCACCCGGGCACCGGCGGCCGGCACCGGCCGAGCTCACGACGGAGTCGTTCGTAGCGGACCTTCTGCAGAATCTGGAGTCGCTCGGCCCGAGTGTGTTGATCGGCCATTCGATGGGGGCGCTGCACGGCTGGTGCGCGGCAGCACGGCGACCCGACCTGGTGACCGCCCTCGTCGTCGAAGACATCGCGCCGGACTTCCGGGGCCGCACCGCCGACGATTGGGCCACCATGATGCGGGCATGGCCGCAACCCTTTCCCGACGCGGATGCGGTGCGTGCGTTTTTCGGAGACGTTGCAGGACAATACTTTCTGGACTCCTTCGAGCGCGATGACGCCGGCTGGCGACTGCACGGCGACATCGACACCTTCGAGGCGATCTCGCAGGAATGGGGTACGCGTCATTTCTGGAACGAATGGGATGCCGTCGATGCTCCGGTGTTGCTGATCGAGGGCGAACACACCATCACACCGGCCGGACAGATGAGACAGATGCACGCACGCAATCCCGAATCGACGTATGTGCGGATCGAGAACGCAGCGCACCTGATTCACGACGAGTGCCCCGAGCGATATCGCGCGGCCGTCGAGGGGTTCCTGAGCACACTAAGATGATCCGATGCCGCTCGCGAAGCTCAACGGAATCGACCTCAACTACGACGTGACCGGCGACGGTCCGCTGGTGGTGCTGGTGATGGGCACCGGTAGTCCGGGACGAGTGTGGCGAACCCATCAGGTTCCGACCCTGGTGAAGCAGGGATACCGGGTCGTCACATTCGACAATCGCGGCATCGCACCGTCTTCCGAGTGCGCAGGCGGGATGATGCTCGACGACCTGGTGGCCGACACCGCTGCCCTCGTCGAGCACCTCGGTGGTGGCCCCGCGCGCGTCGTGGGTACCTCGATGGGTGCCCGCGTCACCCAGGAATTGGCTTTGGCCCGGCCGGATCTGGTGTCGCATGCAGTGATGATGGCCACCTTCGGTAAGACCACCACCTTTCGTGCGCAGATGTCGAAGGGCGAGAAGGATCTCCACGACGCCGGAATCGAACTTCCCGCGTCGTACCGCGCGGCAATGACTGCGATGCAGAACTTTTCACCGAAAACCCTGGCCGACGACAGTGCGATCGGTGACTGGCTGGCAGTTCTCGAATATTCGGGCGGCAGGAAGACGGCGGGAATGCGGGCGCAGATCGGACTCGAAATGCGCTCCGGGACAGACCGATTGGCGGCGTATCGGGCAATCAGGGCGAAATCTCTGGTGATCGGATTCGCCGACGACCGCATGATTCCGGTGCAGCAGTGCCGCGACGTTGCCGCCGCGATACCCGGTGCGCAGTACGTCGAAATCGCCGACACCGGTCACTTCGGCTACCTCGAACGCCCCGATGCGGTCAACGCCGCGCTCGGGGAGTTTCTCTCGCGGTAGCGAACTATCCTGCGTCGGAAGACTGCTCGGTCTACGAGGTGAGTGCGCCCAGGCGCTCGCGAGTCTCCTCGAGAGCGGCTTGTTGTCGATCCAATCGGTCCGACAGCGCGTCCACCTCCGCACGGAGTCGGGGACACATGTCCAAGGTGATGCCGTGGTCGCCGCTTCGTGCGCATTCGAGGTACCGAGCGATCGTGGCCGTCGTGAGCCCCGCGGCGATCATCGACTTGATCTGCAGCACGCGCAGCACGTCGGACTCGGCGTACACGCGGTAGCCGTTGGCATCGCGGTGGGGGACGAGCACCTCGCGACTTTCGTAGTGGCGCAGGGCGCGCGCCGACACCCCGGTTCGTGCAGCGAGCTCGCTGATCAACATCTCTGCCCCTCGCACTTGACCTTCTCGCCGGTGTCAACCCTTATCGTCCGGCAGTATGGCATTCACAACCAGCAGACGAGCGGTGATCTTCCACGGATACCGGGCAACGCCCGAGGACCATTGGTTCGGTTGGCTCGCCGAGCAATTGGACAGCGTTGGAATCTCTGCGCACATCCCTCCGTTGCCGGATCCCGCGTCGCCGAATCGGGATTGCTGGGAGGCAGAGGTAGCAGCGACGCTCGGGACGCCGGGGCCCGACACGATCGTGGTGGCGCACAGCCTTGGATGCCTCGCCGTACTGCGGCACCTCGCCACCCTCACGGGGCCATGGCAGTTGGGAACGCTCGTCTTGGTCTCGGGGTTCGTCGACAGGCTACCTGCGCTACCCGTTCTCGACGGCTTCGTTGCCGGCGGTGTGATGCTGTCGACGATGCAGGACCACGTCGAGTCGATCTCGATCCTGCGATCGGACGACGACCCGATCGTTCCCCCTACGCACACCGATCGGCTGGCTCGACTGCTCGACGCGTCGGTGCAGATCGTTCCCGGTGCGGGCCACTTTCTCGCCGACGACGGAGTCACCTCCCTGCCACCCGTCTTCGATGCGGTGGCCCGATTTCGCTGACGGTCCGGCATCTGGGTAGCGGCTGTAGCTGCTCTCAGCCGTCCGAGCCCTCACCCGCGAGGGCGAACAATCCCGATTCGGTTTGTTCGATCAACCCGTCGGTCAGCAGTGAATCGAGAGCTCGATCGCGCTGGGTCGGGTCGGTGGGCCAGACGATGTCGAGCTGAGCTCGCTCGACGGGGCCGGTGCTCTCGCGCAGCACCGACATGAGTTTGCCGCGAACCTGTCGGTCGGTGCCCGCGAACTTCTGGACCTTCTTCGCAGGACCGGTGTGCGCCGGTCTGCCCGCCTCGATCCAGGCGCACTCCGGCAGCGGGCACAGTAGACACGCAGGATTCTTGGCGGTGCAGATCAACGCGCCGAGCTCCATCAATGCCGCCGAGTATCGAGCGGCCCGCGGGACGCTCACCGGAAGCAGCTGTTCCACATCGGCCAGATCCCTCGAGGTGGACGGATTTCCGGGCTCGGCGTTGCCATGCTGCGCACGCGCGACAACGCGTCGAACATTGGTGTCCACCACCGGAACTCGCTGACCGTAAGCAAAAGTCGCGACCGCTCTTGCTGTGTAGGCACCGATGCCCGGCAGGCTCAGCAGTGTCTCCACGTCGCTCGGCACCTCGTCGCCGTACTCCTCGGCGAGCACTCGCGAGCACTCGTGCAACCGCAGCGCTCGACGCGGATAGCCCAACTTGCCCCACGCACGCAGTACCTCGGCCTGGGAGGACGCGGCCATCGCCGAGGGCACCGGCCACCGCTGCACCCACTGCTCCCAGATGGGTGCCACCCGCACCACCGGAGTCTGCTGCAGCATGATCTCGCTCATCAGGATCTGCCAGGCGCTGACGCCCGGACTACGCCACGGCAGGTCGCGTCCGTCGGTGTCGAACCACCCGAGCAGAGCCTCGGCATCGATCGGCAACTGTGCGCCCTTCTTCTCGTGTCTGTGATCGAGATCAACAGTAGTGAACCCGACTCGCCCCGCGCCCGCTCCGCGTGCACAATGAAACCCATGCCTGCTTCGAATCCGATCGCTGCCTGGAAGTCACTCAAGGAAGGCAACCAACGGTTCGTCTCCGGAGAGGTCCTGCACCCGTCGCAGGGCATCGAGGACCGTGCTCGTCTCGAGAGCGCTCAGCATCCCGGTGCCATCCTGTTCGGCTGCGCCGACTCGCGCGTTGCGGCCGAGATCATCTTCGATCAGGGCCTCGGTGACATGTTCGTCGTTCGCACCGCCGGTCACGTGGTCGACTCCGCCGTCCTCGGTTCCATCGAGTACGGCGTCGCGGTGCTGAACGCGCCACTGATCGTGGTGCTCGGCCACGATCACTGCGGTGCAGTGCAGGCGACCGTCGATGCCCTCGAAAGCGGAGACGTCCCCGGTGGCTACATCCGCGACGTCGTCGAGCGCGTCACCCCGTCGGTGCTCTCGGCCCGCCGCGACGGCTACCAGGCCGTCGACGAGTTCGAGGCACGGCACGTCGAGGAGACCGGCAATCTTTTGATGCAGCGCTCCCGCATCGTGGCCGAGAAGGTAGAGGCCGGGGAACTCGCGATCGTCGGCCTCACCTACCAGCTGTCGAAGGGGCACGCTCAGCTCCGCGAGGTCATCGGCGACATCGGCGAACAGCCCGCCTGACTCGTGCCCGAGCCCGTGCGAGCGAGTCGTTCGCGCGACACGCCGCGTGGGCTCAGGGAAAGGTTGCCTCCGGCCGCATACGGTTGATTCGTGTTGGAACCGAGCGGGCCTTTGCCTCCCGAAATCTATTGGCGACGCCGCGCGCTCGCCATCGGTGCGGCCGTTGTCGTCCTCGGATTGATCGTGTGGTTCATCGCGTCGCTCAGCGGCGGTTCCGACGACACCGAGGCCGCACCGGCCGGTGTCGTGTCGGCACCGGCATCGACCTCGGCTCTGCCATCACCCAGTTCGTCCGCTACCGAAGGTGATTCCGGCGGCTCGGGTGGCTCCGGCGGCGGTTCCGGTGGATCGGGTGGATCGGGTGGAGGCACCGACTCTGCAGCCGGTGGCGGTGCAGCAGTGACCACCAGCGGTGCACCGGCTCCGGTGATCGCCAATCAGTGCCCGGACCAGTCACTGGCAATCAAGGTGACGCCGGAGAAGGCCACCTACCGTCTGGGTGAAGAGCCCGTGTTCACCGTGGTCATCACCAACATCGGCTCCGCCGAATGTCAGCGTGACGTCGGTGCCGGTCTGCAGCAGGCACTCGTCTACACCCTCGACAATCAGCGCATCTGGTCCAACGTCGACTGCTTCCCCAACGCCGCGTCCGATCTGCGTACCTTCAAGCCCGGCGAGCAAGCCGGATTCACGGTCAAGTGGTCGGGTACCAACTCCGTCCCCGGCTGCGGTGAAGAGCGCATCCCGGTGGGTGTCGGTGCGTACCAGGCGATCGCGCAGCTCGGCGAGCTCAAGAGTGTGCCGGAGCCGTTCAACATCACCGGCTGAGTACGGTCGAATCTCATGACCACTTCGACAGCCCTCGCCCGTGTCGCCTACAAGACTCTCGAACCCTTTCACGTCACCGCCTACTTCAATCCCGAGTTGGGGACGGCCTACGAGGACACCGGACTCGACGGTCATGCCTGGTACGTCGGTGCACGGGCCGCCCCGATGGGCCCGTGCGCGCCGAGTGTCGTTGCGGCTGCGTTCTACAACTTCAACCCGGTGCTGATCGAGCGCGCGTGGCCTGCCGCTGTGGCCGTCGGTCTGGATGCGGTGTCCGACCGTCGGTGGGCACTGCTCGATTCCGTTCTCGGAACGGCTCTCGGCTCCTTGGCGGACGACCCGGCGCTCGCCACGTTGGCTGGCCGTCTGGGCGATATCGGCGACACCGCCTCGTTCGCCGGTCGGCCGCTCTCCGCAGCGTGGCATTCCACCGAACGACCCGACGTGCCGCATCTTGCCCTCTGGCATTCGATCACCGTTCTGCGTGAATGGCGCGGCGACGGCCACCTCGCCGCCTTGATCGACGCAGAACTCGACCCGACGGAAGCGGCCGTGTTCCACGAGGCCGTCCGCCCGACCCCGCAGCCCGGCCGCCGAGCACTCGGCAAGCGCATCACGCAGCTGACGAGGCAGTGGTCCGAGAGCGAATGGGACTCGGCCGCAGCACGACTCGCCACCCGCGGACTGCTCACCACCTCTGCCGACGGTGAGACTCTGACCGACAACGGCACCGCTCTCGATCAGCACATCGAAGAGCGCACCGATGCCATGGCGTCGGCAGTGTGGAACAACGTCCCGGACGCGGAGCAGTTGATCACGAGCGCACGGCCGTATGTGAAGGCCGTGATCGACGCCGGTTTCCTGCCGGGGACGAAGAAGAAAGCGTCCTAGTCGTACGGACCCGAGATCGAGGCCTCCGCCAGTCTGGAGAGGCCTTCCCTGATGTGTCGGGCCCACAGTCCACCGATTCCGTCGACCGACTGCAGATCGGCAGCAGTGGCGGCCAGTAGCCCCTGCAGCGTGCCGAAGGCACCGACGAGTCGGTGAATCTGGCTGAACTGCAACCGCGGAACGCGCGTCAGTACCCGATACCCGCGAGGACTCATCGGGGTGTCGAGGGCCTCGATGGTCGCGGGGTAGCCGAAGGCGCGGGCCAGAGTGGTCAGATCCAGCAGATCGACGTCGGTCAGCTTGTCGAGGGCGGCGAGTGCCTTCTCCACCCCGGTGGTGCTCGACGGCTCGTTGCCGGCCAGGTAGTCGCGCACCACCAGTTGGCGATCGACGTCGTTGTCGCCCAACAACTCTTCGAGCTGCAGGGCGAGCTGGCGGCCGTCGGTGCCGAGTTCGAGAACGTTCTGTTCGATCTCCACCGACACTCGTCGCACCATCTCGAGCCGCTGCGCGACGGTCAGGGCGTCGCGCAGAGTCACGAAGTCCTCGATCTCGACGACCGAGAGTTGACGGGTGTTCTCGTCGAGCCGGGCCTTGTAACGCTCGAGGGTCGCGACGGCCTGATTGGCGCGAGAGAGGATGGTGGCCGAGCCCTCGACGACGTGTCTGATGCCGCCGATGTACACGCTGACGATGCTCATCGACTGGCTCACGGAGACAACGGGATAGCCGGTCTGCATGGCGGTGCGCTCGGCGGCGCGGTGCCGAGTACCGGATTCGACCGTAGGAATCTTGTGGTCGGGCACCAGCTGGACATTGGACCGAACGATGCGCTTGCCGTCGGTCGAAAGCACCACTGCGCCATCCATTTTCGACAACTCGCGAAGCCTGGTCGGGGCGAACTCGACATCGAGCTCGAAGCCTCCGTCGCAGATCGCTTCGACTTCTTCGTCGTACCCGAGGACGATCAACCCGCCGGTGCGGCCGCGCAGAATTCGCTCCAGGCCGTCACGCAGCGCAGTCCCCGGTGCGAGCCGAGCAATGGTCTCGCGCAACGCTGGGGACGGCGTGGTGCCCTCCATGGCCAACCCCCTCGTGTTCGTATCGGCGTCGTGCTGCGGATCTACTCGTGCGAACACAGAGTACTGCGCTGCTACACCGGGCAGCCCGACAAAGAGTACTGCCCGGTGTCATACGGGACGCATACGCGTATAGGTCAACGCCTCACCGACGTTCGTCACCGTCTTGACCTTGATGCCGTCGGGAATGGGGCCTGCGTCCTCGGGGACGATCGCGTAATTGAAGCCCAGTCGTGCAGCTTCGGCGAGTCGGCGGCCCAACCCGGCCACGCGTCGCACCTCGCCGGCCAGGCCCACTTCGCCCAGAATCACCATTCCCGCAGGGAGGGGTTGATCGCGCACGGCCGAGGCGACGGCCGCCGCGAGAGCGAGGTCCGCGGACGGTTCGCTGGTGCGCATGCCGCCGACGGTGGCCGCGTAGACCTCGGCCTTGGAGACCTTGACCCCGCACCGGCGTTCGAGGACGGCCAGGATCATCGCCACGCGAGCATGGTCGAGTCCGCTGACCGCGCGCCGGGGCGACGGCATCGCGGTGTCGACTATCAGTGCTTGCAACTCCGCCAGCAGCGGCCGTTTGCCGTCCATGGTGACCGTGACGGCCGTACCGGGGACGGCGTCGCTTCGATGATGCAGAAACAACCCGGACGGATCGCTGATGCCGACGATGCCGGTCTCTCGCAACTCGAAGCACCCCACCTCGTCGGAGGCCCCGAACCGGTTCTTGACGCCCCGGATCATCCGCAGAGTGGAGTGCTTGTCACCCTCGAAGTTGAGCACCACGTCGACCAGATGCTCGAGCGACCGCGGACCTGCCACCGCGCCGTCCTTGGTGACATGTCCGACGAGCAGCACCGCCACCCCGGTGGTCTTGGCCAGGGTGGTCAGGGCACTGGTGATGGCGCGAACCTGCGTGACTCCGCCGATGACCCCGTCGACGTCGGCGGCGAGCATCGTCTGTACCGAATCGACGATCAACAGGCTGGGCTTGACCTGCTCGACATGGCCGAACACCGTGGCCAGATCGGATTCCGCGGCGAGGAATACTCGCTCGTGTACCGCGCCGGTGCGGTCCGCGCGCAACCGAACCTGGCCGGCTGATTCCTCACCCGTGACGTAGAGCGCGCGGCGATCCGGTGCCGAGCGGGCCCACCGATGCACGACCTCGAGCAGCAGGGTCGATTTTCCGACTCCGGGCTCACCCGCGAGCAGAACGACCGAACCGGGGACGAGACCGCCGCCCAGTACGCGGTCGAACTCGTCGATCCCGGTGGTGTTGGCCTGAGACGTGGCACTGCTGATGGTCGTCAGAGCAGCTGCGGGCGTGGTCGGGACCATCGCCCCGCCGCCGGAACGCAGTGCCGACGCGCCTGCGCGGGTGGTCAGAGGAGCGGCGGTGGCCTGGACCTCGTCCATCGATCCCCAGTTACCGCATTCGGGACAGCGCCCGACCCATTTCGAGACCGAGTGATGACATGCGGAGCAGCGGTAGCTCGACTTCAGTTTGACCACTGTTGGAGCCTAACGATCGGCACCGACAGGGTGATGCGACCTCGAGAGGGAGATCAGTGGCCGCCGCTGTGCTCGGAGACTGCCTCTTCGGAACGCTCGAGCTCGTGACCGGCGTCGACGGGCACGTTGACGACGACCTCGCCTGCGTTCGCGAACTCGAACGTGACCGGAAGGGTCAGGCCCGGACGTACGTTCTCGCTGATGTCGGCCATCTCGACCTTGATCAACTGGATCGGAAGAAGGGGATCGTCGAGCTGAACGTCGGCGGGCGAACCTGCACCGAGCGCGGTGAGCGGAGCGATCTCGTTGCTTCCCGATTCCGCCTCGTCGACGATGGTGATCTGCGCCTCGGGGGACGAGATGCCGGTCAGTTCGTCGGAATCGGCGGGGTTGGAGTTGATGGCGGTGAAGCCGAGCTCGACGGTGCCGCCGGGCTCGATGCTGTACTCCTGCGAATCGGGGTACACCACGTGGACGTTGCGCAGCTGAATTGCCCCGACGTCGGCGGAGTTGCCGTTGACGGCGGCGACCTGGGTGGCAGTCTGGGAAATCTGGCCTGCGCCGCACGCCGTGAGGGCGAGTGCGCCACCGGCGAGAAGAGCGAGAGTGGCGGCCACTTTACGATGGCGGCCAAGCGGTGTCGCAGCGTCGATTGCAGTCACTTCGGTCGTCCTCCATGTGGTGCCGGGCCGGCTCGGTCCATCTCGTCCACTAGGCAGAGTAGTAGTTCTCGTCCACCGACCGCTCGTGGGGTCTGCCAGCGGCCCGATGATGCCAGGTGGGGGTGCCTGTCAGGAGAAGAACATGCAGAACGGCCCGCGTGAAAATGTGGCCCCGGATACACGTCGATCCGTCTGTGTCAACCCCTGATTCGGCATCGCTATGCCCCTGACCTGCACCGTTGATATCGGACGTGGTATTCTGGGTAAATCGAAAGGGGCACTTGTCACATGATTTTCAAGGTCGGAGACACCGTCGTTTACCCCCATCACGGAGCGGCGCTGATCGAAGCGATAGAGACACGCACCATCAAGGGTGAACCGAGAGAGTATCTGGTTCTCAAGGTCGCGCAAGGCGACCTCACCGTTCGAGTCCCCGCGGACAACGCGGAGTACGTAGGCGTTCGCGACGTCGTCGGGCAAGAAGGCCTCGACAAAGTCTTCCAGGTGCTGCGCGCACCGCACACCGAAGAGCCCACCAACTGGTCTCGCCGCTACAAGGCGAACCTGGAGAAGCTGGCCTCCGGTGACGTGAACAAGGTAGCCGAGGTCGTCCGCGATCTCTGGCGACGCGAACAGGATCGTGGACTGTCGGCAGGCGAGAAGCGCATGCTCGCCAAGGCACGTCAGATTCTGGTCGGCGAGTTGGCACTGGCCGAAGGAACAGACCAGGCCAAGGCCGACACCATGCTCGACGAAGTTCTCGCCACAGCTTCGTAGTGTGAACAGCTTCGTAGAGTGAACGGTGCTGCCGGCGACGTAGTCGCGCTGGTACCCGCTGCAGGCAAAGGCCTTCGGCTCGGACACGACGAGCCGAAGGCATTCGTCTGTCTGGGTACCGACTCTCTTCTGACGCGGTCCGTCGACGGGCTTCGGGCCTCGGGTGCTGTCGATCGCATCGTCGTCATAGTCCCCGCGGATCTTCTCGATGTGGCTCGCAGCCACGTGGGTGCCGATGTCCTCGTCGTAGCGGGTGGCGTCGAGCGCACCGATTCCGTGCGAGCCGGTCTCGCTGCTGTCGGTGACGCGGCCGTCGTACTCGTCCACGATGCTGCGCGTGCCCTCACTCCGCCGACGCTGATCGCCCGCGTCGTCGACGAGGTTCGGGCCGGCCGCTCCGCCGTCATTCCGGTTCTTCCGGTCGTCGACACCATCAAGGAAGTCGATCTCATGGGCGCAGTGGTCGGTACCCCCGATCGCGCGAGTCTGCGAGCGGTACAGACACCACAGGGCTTCGACGCCGACGTCCTGCGTCGTGCGTACGACGCAGCTACGGACGTCTCCACCGACGACGCAGGTTTGGTCGAGCGCATCGGCGAAACGGTGCACACCATCGTCGGCGACGCCCTCGCATTCAAGATCACCACACCACACGATCTGTTACTGGCACAGGCCCTGCTGTGAGAGGCGCGCTATGAGAGTCGGCATCGGCACCGACGTCCATCCGATCGCTCCCGGCCGACCCTGCTGGCTGGCCGGATTGCTGTTCGAGGACGCGGACGGACTCGAGGGACATTCCGATGGTGACGTCGCCTCCCACGCTCTGTGCGACGCGTTGCTGTCCGCAGCAGGTCTCGGCGACCTCGGCTCGGTCTTCGGCACCGGCCGTCCGGAATGGGACGGGGTCAGCGGAGCTGCCATGTTGACCGAGGTCAAGCGGCTGCTCGACGCGGACGGATTCGCGATCGGCAACGCTGCGGTACAGATCATCGGCAACAGGCCCAAGATCGGACCGCGCCGCGTCGAGGCGCAGGAGGTTCTCTCGCGGGTGCTCGGTGCGCCGGTATCGGTGTCTGCGACCACCACCGACGGGCTCGGCCTGACCGGTCGCGGTGAAGGAATTGCCGCCATCGCGACCGCACTTGTCATGACGGGGTAAAACCACCGGTAGCATTGCTGGTCGTGACCCTTCACCTACACGACACCGAGACGAGGGCCTTGCGGGAATTCACCCCCTTGGTCCCTGGCCATGCATCGGTGTACCTGTGTGGGGCGACGGTGCAGGGTGAACCCCACATCGGTCATGTGCGCAGCGGCGTCGCGTTCGACGTGTTGCGGCGGTGGTTGCTGGCGCACGATTACGACGTCGCCTTCGTCCGCAACGTCACCGATATCGACGACAAGATCCTCAACAAGGCACGCGATGCAGGCCGTCCGTGGTGGGAGTGGGCCGCGACCTACGAGCGGTCCTTCACCTGGGCGTACGACCGACTCGGGGTACTTCCCCCGTCGGCCGAGCCGCGCGCCACCGGGCACATCACCCAGATGGTCCAGATGATCGAGCGCCTGATCGAACGCGGCCACGCTTACGCCGACGAGTGCGGCGACGTCTACTTCGACGTGCAGAGCTTCCCGAGTTACGGCGCGCTGTCCGGCCACAAGCTCGACGACGTGCATCAGGGCGAGAGCGTCGCCGAGGGCAAGCGTGATCCCCGCGATTTCACGCTGTGGAAGGGTGCCAAGCCCGGCGAGCCGTCATGGCCGACGCCGTGGGGCCCGGGGCGCCCGGGTTGGCACCTCGAATGCTCGGCAATGGCGGAGACGTACCTCGGCGCGGATTTCGACATCCACTGCGGCGGGCTCGATCTGGTGTTCCCGCATCACGAGAACGAGCGCGCGCAGTCGATGGCGGCCGGAGACGGTTTCTCGCGGTACTGGCTGCACAACGGGTGGGTGACGATGGGCGGCGAGAAGATGTCGAAGTCCCTCGGTAACGTTCTCTCGGTACCCAATGTGCTCAAAAAGGTTCGGCCGCAAGAGCTTCGGTTCTACCTCGGTGGCGCACACTACCGGTCGATGCTCGAGTACTCCGACACCGCGCTCGAGACCGCGGCCGTGACGTACCGGGGCATCGAGGGGTTCGTCCGACGAGCCGTCGAACGCGCCGGTGAGGTACCGATGGGCAAATGGACCTCAGGATTTGCCGCGGCCCTCGACGACGACCTCGGAGTTCCCAAGGCGTTGGCCGAGATTCATGCCACCGTCACGTTGGGCAACACCGCGCTCGAGTCCGGTGACCTACCGGCCGCGGTGGAGCACGCAGGCAGTGTGCGGGCGATGCTGGACATTCTGGGCGTCGACCCGCTCGATCCGCACTGGGCCGGCGACAGTGGTTCCGATGCAGCCGCTCTCGGTGCGCTCGGCGTATTGGTCGGGGCCGAGCTGGAGCGTCGAGCAACGGCGAAGGCGACCAAGGACTGGGCCGCCGCAGACGAGATACGCGATCGATTGGCCGAGGCCGGAGTCGACGTGACAGATACACCCAACGGGCCCGAATGGTCGTTGGGTACGAGCAAGACCGACGAAGCAGGTTTGTGATGGCAGGCAATTCGAGTAGGCGCGGCGCAATCCGCAAGGACGGCACCAAGAAGGGGCAGGTCGCCGGTTCCGGAGGCAAGCGTCGTAAGGGCCTCGAAGGACGAGGTGCGACGCCTCCCGCCTCCGAGCGCACCAAGCATCCCGCGGCGCGCCGGGCGAAGCTCGCCGAGAAGTCCGCGCAGAACCGCGGCGGCACCACCGGTGGCCGCGCAGGCAGCAGGCCGGCCGGACGTAAGGCCGAGGACGGCCCCGAGGTGGTACTCGGTCGCAACCCCGTCGTCGAGTGCCTGCGCGCTGGTGTGCCCGCGACGGCCCTGTGGGTTGCTGTCGGGACCGACAGCGACGACCGGCTCAAGGAAGCCGTCCAGCGAGCGGGCGACGCGCGCATCTCCATCCTCGAGGTGCCACGCTCCGATCTGGACAAGCTCAGCGCCAACGGACTGCACCAGGGCCTTGCGCTGCAGGTACCGCCGTACCGTTATGCGCATCCCGACGACTTGATCTCGAACGCGCGCACGCACCAGGAACCTGCGCTGCTCGTTGCGCTAGACAACATCACCGATCCACGCAACCTGGGCGCAGTGGTGCGTTCGGTGGCGGCGTTCGGTGGCCATGGCGTCGTGATCCCGCAGCGGCGCAGTGCGAGTGTGTCCGCAGTGGCGTGGCGAACCAGTGCCGGTGCCGCTGCTCGGCTGCCCATCGCGCGAGCGGTCAATCTGACTCGGACGCTGAAGGATTGGCAGTCCAAGGGCGTCACGGTCGTCGGCCTCGATGCCGGCGGCGACACCGAACTCGACACGTTCGACGGCAAGGGTCCGGTTGTCATCGTCGTCGGATCCGAGGGCAAGGGCCTCTCGCGTCTGGTCAGCGAGACCTGCGATCACATCCTGTCGATCCCGATGGCGGGGCCGGTGGAATCGCTCAACGCCTCCGTCGCGGCAGGCGTCGTGCTTGCCGACATCGCCCGGCAACGCCGCGGGTAGACCTAGGTTCTGATGCGGGCGGCGGTGTCGTGCATCGCCGGGACGACGGTGTCGATCATGTCCGTCGGGGTGTAGTTCCTCGCGTGCAGTGACGTGTTCAATGCCGCTACGACGGTGCCGTTGCTGTTGCGCAAAGGTACTGCCGCAGCGCGCATTCCGACGTCCAGTTCGTCGACGACCTCCGACCATCCGGCGCTGCGTACCCGAGTGATCTCGGCGCGCAGTGCGTCTCGATCGACGAGCGTGCGCGGGGTCAGGGCTTCGATGGGGGCGTCGGCGAAGTATCGTTCGAGCTCGCTCTCGGGGAGGGCTGCGAGCAGCACTCGACCCGAAGACGTTGCGTGCGCGGGGAATCGAGTGCCCAACGTGATGACGACCCGCAACATGCGAGACGACGGAACGCGTGCGACGTAGACGATGTCGAATCCGTCGAGGATGGCCACCGACGTCGTTTCGCCCAATTGTCTTGCGAGCGCTTCGATGTGGGGTTCGGCCAGGCGGGGAAGGTCCATTCCCGACAGGAACGAGAAGCCCAGATTCATCACTCGCGGGGTGAGGGTGAACTGACGGCCGTCCTGGCGGACGAATCCCAATTCTGCGAGCGTCAGCAGCAGTCGGCGAGCCGTTGCTCGGGTGACTCCGACGGCCTCGGCGACCTCGGTGAGCGTGCGGGCCGGATGCGCGTCGTCGAAGCACTGCAGCACGCTCAGTCCGCGTTCGAGTGACTGCACGAACCAGGTGGGGCGTTGGTCGTCGGGGGCGATCTCGGCCGTCATGGTTCGAGTCTGCCTCATGGCCCTGTTCGCGCTGCATCACACCGCTCCGTGCTTGTGGTGTTGACCACAAAGGCCGCCTCTGGTTACAGTTGTGCGAATAACAAACAACTGTGCGCGATGCGCACAAAACCGAAGGGCCGACAAGTGAACGTTGACGTCGCAGTCGCGGACGGATCCAGAGCACGGAAAGCTGCCATCGGCAGCTTCGTCGGTGCCGTGGTCGAGTGGTACGACTTCCTGCTGTACGGCATCATCGCCGCGCTGGTGTTCAACTCCCAGTTCTTCCCGAGCGTCTCGCCCGCAGTCGGTGTGATGGCCGCGTTCGCGACCTTCGGTGTCGGCTTCCTCTTCCGGCCCCTCGGCGGAATCTTCTTCGGCCACTTCGGTGACCGCCTCGGACGCAAGCGCATGCTGATCTGGACGATGCTGCTGATGGGCGTCGCAACCGCGTTGATCGGCCTGGTTCCCAACTTCGAGTCGATCGGTTGGTTCGCGCCCTTGCTGCTGGTGCTGTTGCGCGCCATCCAGGGCTTCGCAGTCGGCGGTGAATGGGGTGGTGCATCCCTGATGGCTGTCGAGAGCGCGCCGGCGAAGAAGAAGGCGTTCTACAGCAGTGGCGTCCAGGTCGGCTACTCCGTCGGTCTCATCCTCGCCACCGGCGCTGTCACCATCATGAGCAACCTGCTCAGCGACGACGCATTCACCAGCTGGGGCTGGCGCGTACCGTTCCTGGCCAGTGCCGTGCTCGTACTGTTCGGCCTGTGGATCCGATCCGGTGTCGAGGAATCGCCCGTGTTCGAGCAGGCAGTCGAGGAGAGCGGCGAGAAGAAGAAGCTGCCGGTCATCCAGGCGATCACCGAGCACCCCGGCTCGTTCCTCAAGATCATCGCGCTGCGCATGGCAGAGCTGTTCACCATGTACATCGTCACCACGTTCGCGCTGAGCTACACCGTCAACGAACTGGGCTACGAACGTCAGTTCATGCTCAACGTCGCGCTGTTGGTCGGCGGCATCGGCATCCTGAGCATCCCGACCTACGCGGCAATCGCCGACCGCTTCGGCCGTAAGCCGATCTTCGTCACCGGTGCCGTCGTCGGCGCTCTGGCAGCCGTCCCCTTCTTCCTGTCCCTGCAGGCGGCCTCGGTGGTAGCGATCGTGATACTGGCCGTCATCCTGGTCAACGTCTCGCACGACATGGTGGTCTCGGTGCAGCAGCCGCTGTTCACGGAGATGTTCGGCCCCGAACTTCGCTACAGCGGAGCCGGTGTGGGCTATCAGGTCGCCAGCGCGATCGCCGGTGGCTTCACCCCGTTCATCGCAGCGGCGCTGGTCAGCTGGAACGACGGCTCGTGGCACTACGTCGCGGCGTACCTGGCTCTGGGATGCATCATCTCGGCCGTGGTCGCAGCACTGATGAAGAACATGGGCTCCTCGGATGTCACCTCCATCTCCGATCAGGCCGCCCCTGCAGCAGAAGCCGTTGTTGCAGAGCGTGTCTCGAAGTCGGTATGAGCTCACTGACTCTGGTCGGTTCGCACGCGTCCACCGCGATGTCACCCGCGCTGTGGACGCGTGCGTTCGAGATCGCCGACGTGTCGTCCAGCTACGACGCCTGGGAGGTCGCCGATGTTGCCGACCTACCCGACGTCGAGAATGCCCTCCGGGGCGGACGCACCGATGCTGCGAACGTGACGATGCCCTGGAAGCATTGGGCTGCAACGGTTGCCGACGAGGCAGATCCGGATGTAACGGTCTCCGGGGTGGCGAATCTGCTGTTCCTGCGTGCGGGAGCCCTGTTCGCGATGAACACCGACATCGCGGCGGTACGAGCGGCGACCTCGGGACGTACCTTCGGCTCGGCGCTGCTGCTCGGAGCCGGTGGCGCCGCGCACGCCGCCGCCTTCGCGTTGCAGGGCCGCATCGACAGGCTGGTGGTCTCGGACGTCGACCGGAGCTCGGCGGCCGGGCTCGTCGCCGAGCTCGGCGGGTACAACGGGTCGGCCTCGGTTGTCGACTGGTCGGATCGGGCAGTGGATCTGGACTCCTACGACCTGGTGATCAACGCGACGCCGATCGGCCGTGACGGCTCCGAGGATCAACTCGCCTGGGGAACAGGCGAACTGGCACCGTCGGCTACGGTGTACGACTTCGTGTACGCCGACACGCGCAATGCCGCCGAGGCCTATACCGCGGACCGCGGAATCGATCTGATCGATGGCTGGACGCACCTGTTCCACCAGGCCGACGCCATGGTTCGCCCGCTCGGACTACCCGAACGCATGTCCGATGCCCTGCGGCGCAGCATTCGGGAGATCTGCCCAGCTTCGGCCGGAATCAACCGATAGCGCGAAAGTGCACCCGGTTGCCGGGGGTCAGCTGTGCGGCGGCAGACATATCGCCCGCGGTGACTACGGCGATCACCGGATAGCCGCCGGTGACGGGATGGTCGGCGAGAAACAGTACCGGCTGACCGGACGGCGGAACCTGTAGCGAACCGAGAACCATTCCTTCGCTGGACAATTCGTCGTCGATCGCGCGGGTCAAGGGTTCGGTACCGTCCAGCCTGATCCCGACGCGATCCGAATCCTGCGTCACGGTCCACGGCTGCTCGAGCAGTAGCGATCGAGCGCGCTCGGTGAACCAGTTCTCGCGCGGCCCGAAGCTGACACCCAGTGCGCCGGGTTGGGCGCGTGGTGGTGCGAAATCTGCAGCGGGCCAGGACGCCTCATCGTTGCCGACAGGCAGGGCGGTGCCGGGGGTCAGGACGGCCGGGCCGATGCCCGACATCGTGTCTGTCGAGCGACTGCCCAGGACAACGGGCACGTCGATCCCGCCCCGTACGGCGAGGTAGCTGCGCAGACCCCAGGTCGGCGCGGACAGTTCCAGTTCCTGCCCCGCTCGTATCACCAGTGTCGAACAGAGTCCCTGCTCCATGCCGTCGACGCGGCAGGTCACGTGCGCACCGGTGACTGCTACGAGAGTGTCGAACTCGGCGCGTAGCGTCAGTCCGCCGAAGGTCACTTCCAGTGTCGCGGCATCGGAAGTGTTGCCCACCAGGCGGTTTGCGGCATCGTGCGACAGCAGGTCCGCGGCACCGGAGCGGCCGACGCCGATCGACGCGTGCCCCGGGCGGCCACGATCCTGCACGGTGCACAGCGGCCCCGTCCGCAGCACGGTCAGGGCCCTCATGCTTGCTCGAATCGGACAGTGGTGCCGGGGCGTAGTAATGCGGGTGGATCGCGGTCGAGGTTCCACAATTGCGCGTCCGTGCGCCCGATGAGCTGCCAGCCGCCGGGGGAGGAGCGTGGGTAGATGCCCGAGAACTCGCCCGCCAGCCCCACCGAACCAACCGGAACGCTGGTACGCGGTGAGTCTCGCCGCGGGACGTGCAGTCGGGTGTCGGTGCCGACCAGGTAGCCGAACCCGGGCGCGAAGCCGCCGAACGCGACTGTCCATGTCTGATCGAGATGTGCCGCAACGACTTCGGTGGTGGACAAGTCGGTCAGGCGGGCCACCTCGTCGAGGTCTTCGCCGTCGTAGATCACCGGGATCGTGACGGTGTCGGATCCTGCTTCCGTCCCCTCGACGGTTGGCTGTACCGACGAGATCCACTGCAGCACGGGCCCCGGCGGTCCGTCGAACGTCACCGACACAGTGCGGGCAGCCGGAACCAGATCCACGACTGGAGGCGGCGGATCGGCCGCCATCGCCCGGTAGTACGCCATTGTCTCGTCCAGTCCGTCGAATTCGACCAGCAATGCATTCTCACCGGCCGAGAGAATCTTCATCGGACGAATGCCGAGATGTCGATACCGTTGGTGCGCAGTAGGTTCGAGACGGCGGTGGCCATCGCGACTGCGCCGGGGGAGTCGCCGTGCAAGCAGATCGAGTCGGCCCGAACGTCGATGTTCGAGCCGTCCACCGCTCGGACGGTGCCGTCGGTGACCATGGTCAACACTCGCTGGGCCACGGCGTCGGGGTCCGAGAGCACCGCGCCGGGCTCCGAGCGCGAGACGAGCGTGCCCTGCGGTGTGTAGGCGCGGTCGGCGAAAGCCTCTGCGACAGTGCGCAGTCCGGCCCGTTCCGCCTCCTCGAGGAAGACCGAGCCGGGGAGCCCGAGCACCGGCAGGGTCGCGTCGTACGAGGTGACGGCCTCGACCACGGCTCGTGCCTGCTCGCGGTGATGCACGATCGCGTTGTACAGCGCCCCATGCGGTTTGACGTAGGCAACGGCAGAGCCGGCTACCTGGGCGAGCGCATCGAGTGCGCCCATCTGGTAGATCACGTCGGCGGTGAGGTCGGCGGGGGAGACGTCGAGAAAGCGTCGGCCGAACCCGGCGAGGTCGTGATAGCCGACCTGCGCTCCGATGCGCACGGCTGCTCGAGCTGCCGAACGGCACGTCCGCAACAGAGTGGTGGGATCACCGGCGTGAAAGCCGCACGCAACGTTGGCACTCGAAACCACGGCGAGCATGGCGTCGTCGTCGCCGAGAGTCCACGCGCCGTAGCTTTCGCCGAGATCGGCGTTGAGATCGATGGCCGTCACGCTGCACATCCTAGGCGGCGACGAGCCGTCCGGAATTGGCCTTACGCGTCGCACCCACAGCGCGGCAGAGGAGGTAGATGACGAACGAAATGGTCGTCACGAACGTCGAGACGGGAAGTCCGGGAGCGAGGGAGAGCAGGATGCCACCGACAGCGGCGATCTCGGCGAACAGGATGGACAGCAGCGTCGCCTTGAGCGGACTGGCCGTGACCCGCGCGGCAGCCGCGGCGGGAGTGATGAGCAGCGAGAGCACCAGCAGGGCTCCGACTATCTGGACGCCCAGCGCACACGCCACGCCGACGAGAACGGCGAACACGACCGAGAGCGCGCGGACGGGGACGCCGCGGGCCAGCGCCACCTCGGGATCGGTACTGGCGAACAGCAGCGGCCGGTAGACCACCGCGAGCACGATCAACACCAACACCGCGCACACCAGCAGCAGCTGAATTCCGCTCTGCCCCACGCCGACGATCTGGCCGATGAGCAGTGAGAAGCTGGTGCCGGTTCGGCCCGGGTAGAGCCAGATGAACAGCACCGACAGGCCGAGCCCGAACGACATGATGACGCCGATGACCGAGTCGCGGTCGCGGGCTTTGTTGCCGAGCAGTGCGAACATCACCGCCGCAACGACCGAGCCGACGATGGCACCGAGACCGACGGTGATGCCGACGAGCAGGGCTGCGGATGCACCGGTGAGCGAGAGTTCGCTGGATCCGTGCACCGCAAAAGCCCACTGCCGGCTGACGATCAACGGCCCGAGAGCGCCCGCGAGCAGCCCGAGAATTGCGGCCGCGATCAGCGCCTGTTGCACGAAGTCGTAGGTCAGCAGGTTGGCGGTGGTGTCGAAGTCGAGCATCTTCGAGAATGCCTCGAGAACCTTCTCGTTCATGCCTTGTCTTCTCTGTCGTGCGGCACGGGTGGATGGTGGGCGCCCGCCGAGCCGAGCGCATCGATCGAGTCGCCGGTCCCGACGACCACGAGTCGGCCGCGGACTTTCAGCACCTCGACCTCGGTGCCGTAGAGCTCGGACAACACCTCGGTGTTCATGACCTCCTCGGGAGTTCCGATGCGGAACCGGCCGTCGACGATGTAGACGATGCGGTCGACGAGCGGGAGGATCGGGTTGATCTCGTGAGTGACGAACAGGACGGCTGTCTCGTGCTCACGCCGTCGACGATCGATGAGGCTCGAGACCAGTGACTGGTTGGCGAGGTCGAGACTGAGCAGGGGCTCGTCGCACAGCAGGACCGAGGGGTCCCCGACGAGTGCCTGGGCAATGCGCAGTCGCTGCTGCTCCCCGCCGGACATCGAGCCGACCGGTGCACCCGCGAAGGAGTTGGCGTCGACCTGATCGATCGCTCGCTGCACCGTTTCCTTGCGCTGTCGCATGCCGCGCAGTCCCATGCCCCATTTGTGGCCGTCCCAGCCCAGGCCGACGAGATCGCGTCCGCGCAACGGCAGATCGTCGTCGATGTTGCGTTGCTGGGGGACGTAGCCGACTCCCGACTGGCCGCGATGGACAGGATCACCGTCGATCGCGGCTGTGCCGGACGTGAGCTGATTCTGGCCGAGCAACACCTTGAGCAGAGACGTCTTACCCGACCCATTGGGGCCGAGAACGGCGACGAATTCGCCCTTCTCGACCGTCAGGTCCAGGTTCTGCCACAGCGTGCGCTCGCCGAACGCCAGTCCGGCATCGCGCAGTTCTACAGCAGGCATGTACTACAGCTTTCCATCACGCCGGTTCGGGTCAGGAGGCGGTGGTGAGGGCGGCCCGAAGATCCGTCGCAGCCTTGGTCTGCCACTCGATGTACGTCATGCCTGCGGGCAGTGTTTCGGTGACCTCGACGACGGGGATGCCCGCGGCCTCGCTGGTGGAGCGAATGTCCTGGGTGACGGCATCCTCGGTCTGAATGTTGTAGACCAACGCGCGAACGGACTTGGACGTGAACAGATCTCGCGTCGCGGCGATGGAGGCGGGCGACGGATCGTTGCCTTCCTCGATGGAGTCCTTGAAGTCCTCGGGGGTGCGATCGTCGAGTCCCGACTCCTCGATCAGGTAGTGCGCGATCGGTTCGGTCTGTGCCACCGGCGCATTCGGGAAATCGGCGGCAATCTGTGCGGTCACGTCGGTGATGGCGTGGACCTGCTCGTGGAACGCCTCGGCGTTGGCGGTGTACTGCGCGGCGTTGTCGGGATCGAGCTGACCGAGCTTGTCGGCGATCTCCTCGGCGGTGTGCGCTGCCACCTCGGCGTTGTACCAGACGTGTTCGTTGACCTCGCCGTGCGAATGACCGTCGTCCGTCGTCGGTTCGGCAGTTGCATCGGAGGTGGGCTCGGAGTCGTGATCGTGGCTGTCGTCGAGCAGGGTGAAGGCGTCGACCGACGGCACATCCTTGCCCTCGGAGCCGAGGATGTCCTCGATGAACTGGTCGTAGCCACCGCCGTTGTAGACCACGAGCGACGACTCGGAGACGGCAGCCGCGTCGGCCGGGCTCGCCTCGTAGGAATGCGGGTCCGCGGAGGGATCGGAGATGATCGACGTCACTGTCGCGAGGTCACCGGCAACCGCCTCGGCGACGCTTCCCCAGACGTTGGTGGACGCGACGATCGTGATCGGCCCGTCGACGGGGGTAGCGGGGGCGGACTCGGTGCTCGCGGGATCGCTGGAGCTGCATGCGCTCAAAGTGAGGGCTGCGGCGCAGGTCAGGCCCAGTGCGGCCATGAGCGTGGTCCGGGACGCGCGATGGATGGACGACATCGATGTACTCCTGATGGGCAATGCTTGACGCTAATGGAAACCGTTACCGTTGTACTCTAGCGCTCGTCGGGGCTCTCGATCGAATCGGACGAAGGCGACCTCGAATTTCTCCGGAGTGCGTTGTGGGACTAACGTCCCGGTAATGGTCAGGTCGAGCGAACCGCGACGTCAAGCGACGTTGGCGTCGATTGCTGCCGAGCTGAAGGTATCGCGCACCACTGTCTCGAACGCCTACAACCGACCGGATCAGCTCTCTCCCGAACTGCGCGAACGCGTACTGCAGGCGGCCAAACGGCGCGGCTACGCCGGCCCCGACCCGGTCGCCCGATCGCTGCGTACCCGCAAGGCCGGGGCCATCGGGCTGCTCCTTACCGAGGCCCTGAGCTACTCCTTCCGTGACCCGGCCGCCATGAGCTTCCTCGCAGGCCTCGCCGAATCCTGCGAGGCCGCAGGGCAAGGCCTACTGCTGATTCCCGCCGGTGCCGAACGCGACGACGTCCAGGCCGCTGCCGTGGTGCAGCAGGCGGGAGTCGACGGATTCGTCGTGTACTCCGTCGCCGACGACGACCCCTACCTCGCTGCCGTGCGCGAACGCCACCTGCCGATCGTCGTCTGCGACCAGCCCCGCAACATCCCCGAGGCCGCCCTCGTCGCCATCGACGACCGCGTCGCCATGAAAATGCTTGCCGCACATCTCATCTCGCTCGGACACGAGCATCTCGCCGTGCTGTGCATGCGGCTCGGACGCGACCGCCGCGATGGCGTCGTACCCCCGGGGCGGCTGGCGGACAGTCACTTCCACGTCCAACGCGAACGTATCGCCGGAGTGCAGGCCGCGATGATCGACGCCGGACTCGACCCCGACACCCTCACCGTCGTCGAACGCTTCGACCACACCGTTCGCTCCGGCCACTCCGCCGCGGCCCAAGCACTGCAAGCCAATCGCGAAACCACGGCGTTGCTCTGCACCACCGACGTCATCGCGCTCGGTGCACTCAACTTCGCGCGGGTCTCCGGAATCGATGTGCCGAGCCAACTTTCGGTCACCGGATTCGACGGCATCTCCGACGCCATCCGCGAGAACCTCACCACCGTGCGCCAGGACGCCGAGGAAAAAGGCCGTCGAGCCGGAAAACTGGTGCTCTCGTCCTCGCATTCGGGCATCGTCGCCGCCGAAACCCTGCCGACCGAACTCTTCCGCGGCCGAACCGCGGGACCGCCGCCGGAGCAACCGCCCGCTATTGCCTGACCTCTGCCGTCGCCCGCTCGCCTTCTCGCCCGCCCCCCCATTCACCCGCCCCATTTTCGGCTCGCCCCCTATTTGGGATCAATGTGGACTTCAGTCACTCTGAGTGCAACAAAGCCGCATTCATTCAATGTCAGCCGGAAGCCCGTTCGGGATGAATGTGGGTTTCAGTCGGTCTGAGTGCAACAAAGGCGCATTGATCCCAATCGGGAAGGGGTGGGGCGGGGACGCGCATGGGGGGCGGGGGTGGGAGTCAGGCAGGTTGGGCGCTGAGCAATCTCGCGCAACGCAGCAGACCCAGGTGACTGTAGGCCTGCGGATGGTTGCCGAGTGATCGTTCGGCGATGGGGTCGTATTCCTCACTGAGCAGTCCGGTGGGGCCTGCGGCACTGACCAGTTGGGCGAACAAGGCCTCGGCTTCGGCGCGCTGTCCCACCAACAGGTATGCCTCGACGAGCCAGGCGGCGCAGAGGTGGAATCCGCCTTCGCCGCCGGGGAGTCCGTCGTCGTGGCGGTAGCGGTAGACGGTCGATCCACTTCGCAGTTCGGCCTCGGTGGCGGTGACGGTGGCGGCGAAGCGGGGGTCGGCCGGATCGATCAGCCCGGACAGGCCGATGTACAACGTTGCGGCGTCGAGGTCGGTGCCGTCGTAGGCGGCGGTGAAGGACTGCACCTCGTCGTTCCAGCCATTGGCGAGCACTTCCTCGCGGATGGTCTCGCGCAGTGGTGCCCAGCTCGATTCGGCTGTGCGACCGAAGGTTTCGGCCAGACCGATGGCGCGATCGACGGTGATCCACCCCATCACCTTCGAGTAGACGTGGTGGCGGGGATTGTCGCGGATCTCCCAGATGCCGTGATCGGGCTCGAACCAACGTCGCTCGACGGCTTCGACCATGGCGCAGACGAGTTCCCAGTCGTCGTCGGAGAGGCCGTTCTCCGAACCTGCGGCCTTACGTGCGTGTGCGAGGGCGGACACCAATTCGACAATGGGGCCGAAGACGTCCAGCTGAACCTGTTGGTTGGCAGCATTTCCCACGCGCACCGGACGTGAACCGGCGTAGCCGGGGAGCTCGTCGATGACGGCCTCGGGTGGAAGTCCCAGGCCCCAGATCGTGTACAGCGGGTGTAGACGCTCGGGGCCGGACACCGATTCCAGTACTCCGTGGATCCAGGACAGGTAGTTCTCGGCCTCGGCCACCGATCCCACGTCCACCAGTGCGGTCGCGGTGAGTGCAGCGTCACGCAACCAGCAGTAGCGGTAGTCCCAGTTACGCACTCCGCCGATATCTTCGGGCAGTGAAGTGGTGGCGGCCGCCATGATCGAACCGGACTCGGCGTGCACCAGGCCGCGCAGAGTCAGTGCCGATCGCTTCATCAGATCGCGCTTGAGCGGCGGCAGGTCCAGGCCGTCGGCCCAGTCCTTCCAGTAGGCCTCCGATGCGCGACGGCGCTCGAACTCGGCCCAGGGGTGCTCGCTCAGATCGTCTGTGCCGAGCCGCAATTCGAGAACGATCGGCCCGTTCGAGGGATCGACCTCTGCATGCGCTGTCTGCTGCGACCCGTCGGAGACGATGTTCCAGGTGACGCCGGGGCTACGCAGCACCATCGGGTCGGCCGTCCCGAGAATGCGCAGGCCGTCGGCGTCGGGTTCCAGTGATGCCCACGCTTTTCCGAATTCCGGACGCGGCGCGAACGTCACCACAGCGGTTGCCTTGCCGGTGATGACGCGGGTCAACGCGGTCTGGCCCTGGCCGATGTCGTGTGGCAGGTAGTCGGTGACCTGCAGGCTGGCCCATTTGGTCTGCACCGTCATGGTGCCGTCCACGTACTGCTGACTGAGCGGCAACGATGCGCGGGTGGGTCCGACGCTGAAGTGACCGGCCTGATCGCCGCCGAGCAGATGTGCGAACACGGCCGCGGAGTCGGGTTCGGGGTGACACAGCCAGGTGACATCGGCATCGGGGGTCAGCAGCGCAACGGCATTGGGGCTGGCCAGCATCGTCAGACGTTCGATGCGCGGGGCGTCGGCACCCGAGAGCCACTGCCGACGCTCCTCCAACAGGAACGCCAACGCCAGCGCGACCTGTTCGGTGCTGTCGATGCGGAATTCGGCAAGGGTCTCGCCCGGCCCGATCTTGACCCCGATATCGGGGCCGTGCAGGTGGCTGAAGGCCTTCTCGTCGGTGACGTCGTCGCCGAAAAAGACTGCAGCAGTGGCTGCTTCCTGATGGCGAAGGATGTCGAGCGCGACTCCCTTGTCGGTGACGATGACCGCGAGCTCGATGACGGACTTGCCTTCGGTGACCTGGACGCCGTCGCGTGCTGCTGCGCCGGAACGCACGGCCGCGAGCGCCTCGTCACCGGCGGCGGTCTCGGCGTTGCGCACGTGCAGCGCGACGCTGGCCGGCTTGGTCTCGATACTCACGCCGGGATGGGCGTCGGCGATGGCCTGCAGTTCTCCGGTGATGAGGGTGAGGAGCTTCTTGGCGTCGTCGTCGATGGCGTTGACGAACCCGGCGTCGAACTCGCTGCCGTGGCTGCCCACCAACTGCACCTCGGACGGCAGCCGAGAGAGGATCGCGAGATCGCGGAGGGCGCGCCCGGAGATGACGGCGGCGTTGGTGCCGGCCAGTGAGGCGAGCCCGCGCATGGCGCTCACCGACTCGGGATGCGGGAAGGCCTTCTGTGGGTCGGAGACGATCGGTGCCATGGTGCCGTCGTAATCGGACGCGACGAGCAGACGCGGAGTCCGAGCTACTCCAACGAGTGCGCGGCGTAGTTCGAGCGGCAATTCGAGAGCAGTCACCCGTCGAATCTAGGCGATGAACCCCGCCTCGGCGTACCTGGCTTTGTGCGCTCTGTGTATCACTGCTGGTCGGGCACCAGACCGGGCGACGGCGTCACACCCGAGGCCGCCGACATCGATGCGGCGGACTTGGTGACGATGGCCAACATGGCTCGCTGTGCGGCGTCGGCGTCGCCGGACTGGATCGACGAGGCGACCACCCCGTGCAGACGGATCGCCTCCGGGTCTGCCTGCCTCGACATCAGGGCGTGCCGGGTGCGTCCGGCGAGAACTTCCACCACGATGTCGGACATCGACCGCAACATCGGATTGCCCGACGCGGCGAGCAGCGTCCGATGAAAGTTGCAATCGTGTTCGAGATACGCCTCGGAGTCGGCCGCGCGGGACGTCGACGACATTCCGATGACGGCGGCTGTCAATGCGCCGCACTGCTCGGGCGTTGCTCGGTGAGCTGCCAGCTTGGCTGCCAAAGGCTCGATGCCCGAACGTAATTCGCTGAGCAGTAACAGTTGTTCCGCGCGCGCGGGCCCGGCCAGCTGCCAGCGAATTACCACCGGATCCAGTGAGTTCCAGTTCTCGGAACCCTGCACGGTGATCCCGACGCGCCGCCGCACGGTGAGCAACCCCAGCGACTCGAGAACCCGGACCACTTCCCGTACGACCGTCCGCGAGACGGTGAACCGCACGGCGACGTCGTCGGCCGAGATTCGGGTTCCGCCCGGGATCGCGCCGCTGACGATGTCGCGACCGAGCTCGTCGAGAACCGAATCGTGCAGTTGGCGGAAATCATTGGTCTCGGTCATGTCCGATCGATCGTCCCACGGGTGGCCCGGTTTCTCGCGTCTGTCCGATCCGAACGAGCTCGATGCAGCAGTATCGAGGGATGGCATCGCAGACGACAGGCAGAGCGCATCATCCGGTTCTCGTGGTGATGGGAGTGTCCGGATCGGGCAAGTCCACGGTGGCGGGCATCCTCGCCGGGGCGTTGAAATGGGACCTACAGGAGGGCGACGACCTGCACCCGGACGCCAACGTGGCGAAGATGGCGTCGGGGCAGCCGTTGACCGACGAGGACAGGTGGCCGTGGCTCGACGTGATCGCGGAGTGGATCACCGACCACACCACGACGGGCCGATCCGGGATCGTGACGTGCTCGGCGCTCAAACGGTCGTATCGGGACGTGCTCAGTGCCGCTTCGAGGGAGGGTGCGGAGGTGATCTTCGTTCATCTGGCCGGAACCAAGGATCGGATCAGCGGGCGCCTCAATGCCCGGATGGACCACTTCATGCCGTCCTCGTTGCTCGATACCCAGATCTCGACACTCGAGCCGCTCGGTGAGGACGAGAACGCCATCGTCGTCGACATCGGCCCGCCTCCGACGAAGATCGCCGAACAGGTCCTCGTCGAGCTCGAGAAGCGGGCAGGGATGTCGGAGAGCCATTGACGGTCGGGTTTCAAGCAAGCGCGCTTGCTTTTAAGTACTACGAATGAACGAAGGAGCTTGTAAAAGTACGACGAATGAGGGAAGGTGAGCTTGTTCACTTTTTCAGTGAGGAGACAGCTCATGGTGCGAGGCGCACCCGCCAGGCCGGTCCAACTTCCCGTCCCCAACGCAGATGTGTGGGACTGGCAACTCGACGGCCTGTGTCGTGGACTTGACTCGTCCGTGTTCTTCCACCCCGAGGGTGAACGGGGCCGCGCCCGCTCCTCGCGTGAAAAGGCCGCCAAGCAGGTCTGCGGTCGCTGCCCGGTCCTCGACCAATGCCGCAGGCACGCACTCGAAGCGAACGAGCCCTATGGAGTGTGGGGCGGAATGTCGGCACACGACCGCGCCGACGTCTACCGCGGAGCCGTCCGTACCGCTTGATTCTGCTGCACCGAAACCTGTCGGTGGTCTCGTGTTTCATGACGACCCATGAACAAGGTCCTGCGTGCCACGCTCGTCAGTGCGGTCGTCATCACCACCGTCATCGGAATTGCGTCGTTCGTGCTGAGTTTCGCCGCACTGTGGGATCTCGCCACGATGGCGGGTGTCCCGCGCTCGCTGTCATGGCTGTGGCCCGTGATCGTCGACGGCACCATTCTCCAAGCGACCATCTCCGTGATCGCGCTCGCCCAGTTCGAGGATCAACGCAGTGGCCGACGCTTCTTCTGGGGTGTGTTGATCACCGCGGCCCTGGTCAGTATCGGCGCAAATGCCATGCACGCCTTCATATCCGATGCCGGCATGCTGCATCCCGCTCTGTCGGCGGCCATCGCGACCGTCGCCCCGGTGAGTCTGTTGGCCGCGACGCACGGGCTCGGCATTCTCGTTCGCGTCCCCGCAGAACTGCCGAAGACCATCGACATCTCGGACGCCGAGGAACCGAACACCGACGAACACGTTGCCACCGTTTCGAGAGCTGAGTCGGCGGAATCCGAACTCCTCGCACCGGCTCCCGCCATGCCGGTCCCACTCCCGAATACCGAACCCGTCGAGCGAGTCCGCATCGAGCAGCCCGTGCCTGAACCAGCGGTGGCATCGGTGCGCGTCGTCGAACCTCTCGACGAGGTGGATCGCTGGATTCTCGACGAAGAACGGGTGGACGATCTCTATCCCGTCGACGCCCCGTGACACCCGGTGGCACCATCGAAGGATGAGTCCACAATTGCCGAGATCCGTAGTTCCGGAGAAGCCGAAGCCCGGCCAGGAATCCGTCTGGGATTACCCCCGTCCGCCGAGCCTCGAGTCCTCGAACCGTTCGCTCGTCGTTCGACTCGGAGGCGAGGTGGTCGCCCGCACCACCGCCGCCTACCGCGTACTCGAGACCAGCCATCCACCCACCTGGTACATCTCGCCGGCTGACGTCGTTCCGGGTGCGTTGACCCCTTCGGCAGCGCGCTCGACGCACTGCGAGTGGAAAGGCGCGGCAACGTACTGGGACGTGCACGGCGGAGACGCCGTTGCAGAGGCAGCCGGATGGAGCTACGAGAACCCGACGCCACGGTTCGCCGCGATCGCGGGTTACCTGGCCTTCTCGCCCAGCCGTCTGCAGTGCGAAATCGATGGAGAAGCGGTCCGACCGCAGGAAGGCGGTTTCTACGAGGGCTGGATCACCGACGACGTCGTCGGCCCGTTCAAGGGAATTCCGGGCTCCTACGGCTGGTGACGCCTCACTCCGCGGGCAATTGGGCGCGGGCGATGATCTGAATCGAGCTCGCCGCACCGGGATCGCTGCCGGTCACCAGCACGTTCCCGGTGCGCGGATCGACCGCGACGGAATTGGCCTGTGTCACCGTCGGGACGTCGCCCAGAATTCGCGGAGCAGTGGGATCCGACACGTCGACCACCCGCAGTAGGTTCGACGCGGTCAAGGTCACGAACAGCAGCTGACGGTCGGTGTCCACGGCGAGCCCGTACGGGTTGCCGGGTGCGTCGATCGACGCGATCTGACGAATAGCCCCAGCGGCGTCGACCGATGTGAGCAGGACTGCTCCGCCGTCGGTGTCGGCGAATCCGGCCGTCGTCTCGTTCACCGTCTCTGCATGCGTGAGCTTGACGCCGATCGGGGCCTGCGCCACCTCGCGTTGTGCCGCGCCTTCGTAGACCCACACGCCGTTGCCCTGCACGTCTGCGACGGCTGCGTACGGCCCGACGGCTGCGACTCCACCGGGTTGGACGGGGCCCGGCGGTAGCTCCGACAGCACCGAGCCGTCGCGCAGAAAGATCACTCCGCCACCCATTTCGTTGGTGGCCACGATCGTGCCGTCGGAGGTCGAGACGGCATCGTGCGGCTGACGGCCCACACCGGTGGCGGTCGACAGGATCGCGCCGTCGTCGAGTGAGACCTCGACCAGCTCGTCGCTGCCTTCGAGCGGTGCCAGCACCGGGCCGTCGGGGCCGGCGAGCGAGAGATGCCGTGGTGCTCCGGTCGTCTGGACCATTTGTCGCACGACACCTGTCGCCGAGTCGAACAGCACCACACCGTCGGGCTCTCGGACCGCTGCGGCAGCGATCCCGGATGTCCCGACCACAACACCTTCGGGAGCGCCCGGTAGCGCGACGACGGTGCCGATCGGGTCGGCCGAATCCGGAGCCTGTGCGGGCTCGGCCGCCGGAGTCGTTGCCGGAGCGGACGGTTCGGTAGGGGATTCGGCGGCAGAGCATCCGGCCACCAGCACACAGGCTACTGCCACCGCAACCAGGCGCGCCCTCATCGGCGGTACTGCTCGAAGTGGAGGGCGTCGTCGAGGGGACGCCGAGAGCGCCAACCGAAGCGCTCCAGATCCGGCACCTCCTGGAACGACTCGACCGGGCCGACGCACAGCCAAGCGATGGGACGCACCGGAGCGGGGATGTCGAGCAACTCGGTGAGGTACGCCTCGTCGTAGAACGAGACCCAGCCGACGCCGACGTTCTCGGCAATCGCTGCCAGCCATAGGTTCTCGATCGCGAGCACAGCAGAGAACAATCCGGTGTCGTCGACGGTGTCGCGGCCCAGGACGTGCCGTCCTCCACGGTTCGGATCGTAAGTGACCACCACTCCGGTCCCGCTTGTTTCGATCCCCTCGATCCGAATGGGGTCGAACGTCTTTCGGCGTTCGGCATCGAGCTTGTCGGCGAAATCCTGTCGGCAGCCCGCGACGTGGGCGGCGAATGCGCTCAACGTGTCGGGCTTGCGGACCACGACGAAGTCCCAGGGCTGGGTGTTGCCGACGCTCGGGGCCTGATGCGCGGCACCGAGGATGCGGCGCAGCGTGTCGTCGCCGACGACGGTTCCGTCGAACTCGGCACGGACATCGCGTCGAGATCGAATCGCGGCGTACACCGACAGGGCTGCCTCGGTCATGCTATCCGTTCTCCTGTAACAGTTTTCAAGCGAGTGTTCTGTTCAGCGACGAGGGCGGGCAGTAGATCCGATGAGGTGGGTCTGCCGAGGTGGTACCCCTGGGCACGCCCGCATCGCAGTTCGCGTAGCGCGGTCATCGTCATCTCGTCCTCCACGCCCTCTGCAGTCACCGACAACCCCAGCGTACGGGCGAGCTCGACGGTCGATCGTACGATCGCGGCGTGTGCGGGATCGTGGGCCATCCCGCCGACGAAGGCTCGATCCATCTTGAGCTCCTGCACCGGTAACCGTTCGATGTAGGCGAGCGAACTGTATCCCGTGCCGTAGTCGTCGATGGCGACCTGTACGCCCATCGCATGCAGAATCGACAGCATCTCGGTTGCACCCACAGGGTCGGTCATTGCCGAGGTCTCTGTCACTTCCAGTGTCAATCGTTCTGCAGGGCAGTTGAATTCCCTCAACGCGGTGCGTACTTGCGCGATCAGGGTGTCGTCGAACAGGTTGCGGGTCGAGATGTTGACGGCCATCTGTAGATCCAGTCCGTCCATTGCCCAGAGACTGCGTTGGGCGAGCGCACGGGTGAGCACGTAGCTCGTCAGCGGCCGAATCAGCCCGGTCCGTTCGGCGGTGGGTAGAAATGCGCTGGGCGCAAGCAGCATCCCGTTCGGATGATGCCACCGCAGCAACGCCTCAACGCCGACGACAGTCATCGACTCGAGATCGACCTGGGGTTGATACAGCAGTTCCAGCTGGTCGGACCCGAGTGCCGTGGTCAACTCGCCGAGCATGATCAGTTGCGCGCTCGTGTCGCGGTCCATGGAGCGGTCGTAGAACGCGACGCGCGACTGCGTCGCCTTCGCGGCCTGCACGGCGAGATCGGCACGCTGCACCAGCCGATCCGGGGTGGCCTCGTCCTCGCCCTCGGCGATGGGAAGGCTGAACGCCACACCCACACTCGCCTCGATCAGCAGCGTCATGGTGCCCACATCGAACGGGGCAGCGAACCGCCGCTGAATCTCGTGAGCCAGTTCGGTCGGGTCCATCGAATCCGCCGTCCCGCACAGCGCGAACTCGTCACCTGCCAAGCGCGCCAACATGATCGAATCGTCGACGACACCCCGCAGTCTGTCGGCGACCGCCACGAGAACCTGATCGCCCAGGCCGCGTCCGAATGTGTCGTTGATTTCCTTGAATCGGTCGATGTCGACCGTCAGCAAGGTGGTGTCGCCCGCGTTCTGCCAAATTCTGTGTTCAAGAGCGCGGAGGTTGGCGAGACCGGTGAGGTGGTCGGTGTCGGCAGCGGCGCGGAGCCGCACGGTTTGGGTGTGGAGCAAGCGCAGCAGATCCGTGATGCGGAATATCACCAGAATCACCAACGCCGATGCGCAGAGCAGAACTGCCCAGACCCACTGCGCGATCGGCTCGTCGCGAATCACCTCGATGAACATGACCGTCGGAGCCGTCAGGGTAGCGGCGGTCAAGACGACGACCGTAGGGGTGGTGAACGATGCCATCAGGTGTGCTTCGGGTTCGATGTTCGGGCTCGTTATTCGCCGCATGGACGGATGCAGGGCGGCGACGCCGATGAGGACGTACGACATGGTCCACCCGGCGTCGATCAGTGAGCGCTCCGACGACGGCTCCGAAACGATCGAGAAATTGTTGACGATATCGGTGACGACCAGCAGCAATACTGCCGCCGTCAGCAAACGGTAGGACAGAGTGCGCCATTGTCGTGAGCCGACGAAGTGGGCCAGCAACCCGAGTAGAAAGATGTCCATGGCGGGGTACGCCACGTCGACAAGGCCGGCTGTCCCCGAAATGCCGTCGTTGCCGAGCGTCGGCTGCACGGCGAACACCCAGGTGAGCAATCCGAACGCGACCATGACGATGGCGCTGTTGGCGACGTGACCGCGCTCGCTCGCTCGCCATTTGTGTCGGACCAGCAGAAACAGGCCGAACCCGTAGATCGGGTAGGCCACCAGATAGAACGCGTCGGCGAGCGAGGGTTCGGGAACGCTGCCCCTCGTGACGTCGATCCACTCGAACACGACGTCGCCGACGACCCAGAGCCCGGTGCCCAGCGCGATGGTCAACCACGCAGTGCGATTGCTCGGCCGGTGCATCCTGGTGCCGATCACGGTGGCCGCAACAGCGGATGCACCGACGAGCACGAAGATCGATTGTGCCGCGGCGATGCTCGGAACCGCGAAGTAGGCGAGGCAGCCGAGTACGCCGAGGGCTGCGTACCACCGCCACCAGGCCGTCACGATTCTCTCCAGCCGTTCACGCCGATCCGACGACTCAACAATGGCACACTCGGTGATCTGGGTCACTTCGGCTGTCTCGATTGCTCTGCTTGTGTATCAAGAGTATGTCGGTAGCCCGTGCGAGCATGGACTCGTGGAGTCGAACAATCCGAATTTGGCGAGCATCATGCACGCCGACCTCGACTCCTTCTATGCCTCGGTGGAGCAACGCGACGACCCCCGGCTCCGCGGCAAGCCGGTCATCGTCGGAGGGGGAGTGGTGCTCGCCGCCAGCTACGAGGCCAAAGCGTTCGGGGTGCGCACCGCAATGAGCGGCGGTCAGGCCAGGGCCGTGTGCCCGCAGGCCATCGTGGTGCCGCCGCGTATGGAGGCGTACTCGCAGGCGAGCAAGGACGTCTTCGACGTCTTTCACGACACCACTCCGCTGGTGGAGGGCATCTCCATCGACGAGGCTTTTCTCGACGTCGGTGGGTTACAGAAGATTGCGGGCAGTGCAACGGAGATCGGACAGCGTCTGCGGCAGGAGGTGGCCGAGCAGGTGGGGCTGCCCATCACCGTCGGGATCGCCACCACCAAGTTCCTGGCGAAGGTCGCCAGTGCGTTCGCGAAGCCGGACGGTCTGCTGCTCGTACCGCCCGGCGGCGAACTCGAGTTCCTGCACCCGCTGAACATCGAAAGACTCTGGGGCGTAGGGAAAGTGACCGCCGAGAAATTGCACGTTCTCGACATCAGGACCGTCGGCGACATCGCGGCCTACGGCGAGCGGTCGTTGGCCTCGGTGCTGGGCAAGGGTGCGGGCGCGCATCTGTATGCACTGGCAATGGGCCGGGATCCCCGACGCGTCCAGCCCGGCAAGTCGCGTAGTTCCATCGGCGCACAGCGGGCACTCGGACGCGGCAGGCACGACGCAGCCGAGGTGGAGGCATCGTTGATCGGGCTCGTCGATCGCGTCACACACCGTATGCGCGCAGCGGACCGAACCGGTCGAACTGTCATGTTGCGCTTGCGTTTTGCCGATTTCACCCGCGCTACCAGATCGCACACACTCGATCGAGCCACCGCCGACACCCGGGACATTCTCGACGCCGCGCTGGAATTGCTGCACGACGCGGCACCGATGATCGCGGAGAAGGGCATCACCCTCGTCGGTGTCACCGTCTCGAGCATCGACAAGGGCGGCGCGGAGCAACTGGAACTGCAGTTCGACGCACCGCAGGTGCGCAAGCCCCCGGAGGCATCGGCGCTCGACCGTGCGCTCGACGGGGTGCACAAGAAGTTCGGCTCCACGTCGTTGACGCGTGGGGTGCTGCTCGGCCGAGATCCGGGAATCTCGGTCCCCCTGCTACCGGACTGACTACGTGCGAACTGTGGGCCGAACCCGAAAGCCCTCGGGCATCATGGTCAGTCGCTCCTGGACCTTCAGTCGGTACGACGGGTCGGCCTGCAGATCGAAGCGCTGCAGGATGGTCCCGAGTACCAGAACCGCTTCGTGGATAGCGAATTGTCTTCCGATGCAGGCACGTTCGCCGGTACCGAAGGGTTTGTACACGTGCGCGGGGCGTGCCTTGATGCGATCGGGTAGAAAATTGTCGGGATCGAAGTCGCTCGGACGGTCACCCCACACCGGATCGCGGTGCAAGGCCGTCACCAGAACGACTGCCCAGTCGCCGGCCGCCATGCGGTAGTCGTCGCCGATGACGGTGTCTGCCCGCGCGCCGCGTCCGAACGCGGGAACCGTCGGCCACAGGCGCAGCGATTCGTCGAGGACTCGGCGGACGTACCGCAGTTTGGGAACCTGGCCGAACTGGGGTTTGCCCGTGCCCCAGACCTCGTCGACCTCGGCGCGGGCGCGCTCGAACACCTCGGGGTGGTTCGCCAAGTAGTGCAGCGCGAAAGACAGTGCACCCGAGGTGGTCTCGTGGCCGGCGATCAGGAACGTCAGGATCTGGTATCCGATGTTGGCCTCGCTCAGTGCATTCGGATTGTCGGCATCTTTCGCCGCATCCATCATGATCTGCAGCAGGTCGCTGAAGTCCTCGTTCGATCGGCGGCGGGTTCTGACGACATCGGCGAGGACCTCGGCCAAGTACTGCTTGTTGTGTGCGTATCTGCGATCGGACTTGGCGAACAAGGGCTTTGCGAACGCGGGGATGGACAACAACGACCGCCGCTGGTTGTACGTCAGTGCGCCGACCATGGCGGCCACGAAGGGATGCGGGTCGGCGCGCGCGAACGAGCCGAAGCTGTAACTGAAGCCGGTGCGTCCGATGGTCTCGAGGGTCAGTTTTGTCATGTCCGAGGCCACGTCGGTGTCGGCACCGCTACGAGAGCGGCCCTCCCAGTGCTCGATCAGGTCATCGGCGACGTCGACCATGATCTCGTGGTACCCGCGCATGGCACCCGCAGTGAAGGCTGGACGCAGAAGGTCATGGGCGCGTTGCCAATTCGGCTCGTGGTTGTAGGCGGTGAACAATCCGTCCGCCCCGATATCCCGTAGATTCTCGACTCCAGGGGGCAGAAACTTCTCGAAGCGTTTTTCGTCGCACAGCTCGCCCACCACGTCGGCACCGGAGGCGAAGACGAAGCGCCGCCCGAGAATTTCGCGCTCGAACATCGGGCCGAGTCGGCCGGCCAAGACGGTGGAGTCCTGAATCGGGGTGCGGGGATCGACGCCGACGACGTCGCCGAGGACGGGGAGTCGGTAGGGAGGATGCGGTAGCGAGCCGTTTCGCACCGCGAACTGTGTCGACATTGCCGCTCCCTCGTTGACGAACCGCATGTTGTTGAACTGATGTGTAATAGTGACCGTACTCACTGTTGAACTCGTGTCAAGTAAGATCCGAAGCCCATGACCACACCCCGTAAGCGCATGACGCCGGCGCAGCGTCGCGCGCAATTGCTCGAGATCGGTTCCGCACTGTTCGCCGAGCGGCCGTACGAGGATGTGTGGATCGAGGAGGTCGCCGATCTCGCGGGAGTGTCCCGAGGGTTGATGTACCACTACTTCCCGTCCAAGCGGGAGTTCTTCGTCGAGATCGTGCGCACCGAATCCGAGCGCAACCTCGACGTCACCGCGCCGGACACCTCGCTGCCCGTCCTCGAGCAGGTCGCAGCCGGTCTCGACGCCTACATCGCCTACTCCGACGAACACGCGCACGGCCTCCGTGCCGTCAACCGGGGCGCGTTGCTCGGTGACCATCGGATCAACGACATCCTCACGCGAGAGTTCGCTGTTCAGCAGGAGCGGATCCTCGCTGCGCTGCCCCCGACCTTCGCCGACGACGAGATGGTGCGAACAGCGCTGCGCGGCTGGATCGCGTTCGTGCGAGCGGTGTGCCTGGATTGGGTGGAGCGCAGAACCCTCGATCGCGAGCAGGTTCGTGAGCTGTGCCTTCGCGCGCTGTCGGGTCTTCTCGAGGGGTGAGCTGCGGGGCTATCGTCGACACATGTGCCGAAACATCACCACCCTTCGAGGGTTGGAACCACACGCAACCGACGAGGAAGTCGAAGCCGCCGCGCGACAGTACGTCCGCAAGATCAGCGGCGTACAGAAGACGTCCGACGCCACGCGCGACGCCTTCGAGCTGGCCGTCGCCGAGGTGACAGCAACGACGCATCGGCTCCTCGATGCACTGCCGGACCGGCGTCAGCCACCTCCCACGGTGCCGCCTCTGCGGCGTCCCGAAGTGCAGGCGAGGATTGCCGCCAAGGCGGGTGCCTGAATACGCGTCCTAGCGGGTGCTGTCCGGCGGCACCGCCGGCAGTCCCTCGCTCACGCGCAGTTTCTCGGCCATCGAGCTGAGTAGGTTCTGCGATTCCTCGGACAGGTCGAACGCGCGGGCAGACAGGCGACGTAGGCCGTATCCCTGCAGTCGGCCCAGCAATTCGAGGTCGTGATCGACCTTGGCTGCGTAGATGTTGTCGAAGAAGTAATCGGGCTTGACCTTGAAGAAGGCAGCCAGTGCCGTCACGGTGTCGGCGGACGGGTTGGCGCGTTGGCCCGATCGCAGTTGCGAGATGTACGGCTTGGAGATCTGGTGCCCGCGCAGGGCGAGAGCGTCGGCCACCTCCGCGTTGGTGTGTGGCTTGCGTCCCGCAGGGTGGATCGTGGAGAACAGATGGTTCAGACGTGCGGCGAAATCAGCGGACATCGGGGATGTGTTTGCCTTCCTGACACGGCCGCTGCCCACCGGGCAGATCGATCCGCCGCGGACCGAACCGGTTGATAGTAGCCGGTGCCATGGTTCCGCTGGACCATGGCTGACCTGCAGAAACTTAGCCGAAAATAGTACTGATCGGTTTCCTGACCTTGCGGGCACATCGGTAGCCCCGGCGGGCTTCGATAGTGGACCGTCTCGATCGAACAGATGGTTTTCGAGCAGAATTCGTCGCACGATCGGCACCTCGGTGGCACACTGGATTGCCAGGCGAAGGGGGTGGAGATGGCCGATCGTCGACGACGAACGTTCGATTCACGCGACGGTGACGCGGAGGTGGTCGAACCACTGCTGCGCGCGGTTCTGTCCTACGCGCCGCGGGACGAGTCGCCCACGCCGCATCCTTCCGAGGGAATCACCCTTCGAGCCGAGAACGGCTCCGGCTTCATTCGGCTCGAACTTGCCATTGCGGGCGATCTCGGCACGGGCATTCCCGGGCCGTTCGGATCCAGGTTCTACGAGTGCGGATCGTACGAAGTCATTGTGCCGCAGCGAGATCCGCACGACGGCGCGCTGCTGATGATCCATCTTCTCGCCCCGCAGGCACCGCACAGATTCGAGTTCACGACGTCGATGCCGCCGTTGTGGAGTCTGCGGCTCGAGCACGATGGCTCGGTGTCGGTACTGGACGAGGTCGGCATCGCCGTGATCTTCATCGGCCGTCCGTGGGCGTTCGACGGTGATCTGCAGCCGGTGCACGTGCACTACACCATCGAGAACGGTCTGCTGGTGCAGAACGTCGGAGTTACCCCGGATACCGGATATCCCATCCTCATCGATCCCGATCCCGATGCCATCATCACCGGAGACGGCCGACTCGTCACCGAGGCCTGGACTCCACGTCTGGTGGTCGGCGGGGTTGTCGAGGACGTGCCGCCGAAATCGTTGTCCAGCTGAAAAGCGTTGCGGCACAATCAGAACGGATCGTGCTGAACATGCTCCATCGGGGTGCCGACCTTGCGTAGTGCGTACAGCGTGGTGCGCACCATCGACGGCGACCCACAGATCTGAATCTGGCGATCGGCCCAGGAGCCGAATCGGGTGACGACCTTGCCCACCGCACCGTGCAGTCGATGGTGCATTCCCCACGGCAGCTCGCGCGCCGGGCCGGAGTACCACCACGGATCCTCCAGCTCCTCGGTTACCGGAACAACCGTCAGCCATGGATTGGACAGCGACAACTGCCACAGGGTGTCCAGATCGTAGAGATCGCACGGATACGTACCGCTGACGAACAGATGCACCCGCGGATTGTTGCTGCGCTGAGCCATCTCCATGACCTGGGCACGCAACGGAGCCAGGCCGGTGCCTCCCGCGATCATCAACACGTCCTCGTGGATCGCGCGATCGACGTGCATCCCGCCCAGTGGTGGACTGATGGACCAGCGATCACCGACCCGGGTCTCGGTGACCATGGCCGGAGACACCCAGCCGCCGGATACGCGTCGAACATGGAACTCGATCTCGCCGTACGGGTTGCTCGGAATGGCCGGGGACAGGTACCGCCACAACTTGGGCCGCTGCGGGATCTGCACACTCACGTACTGCCCGGGAAAGTACGGGATCTCGCCGTCGGTCTTCAATCGCACCACCGCGAGGTCGTCGAGGAGCCGTTGGTGTTCGACGACGGTGGCACTCCAGTACGGCGGCAGTTCGTCGTTGTCTGCGGCGGCGGCCATCGCGTTGCTGACCACGGTGAGTGCGTCGTGCCAGGCCGTCTCCACCTCGTCGGTCCACATCTCGGTACCGGCGAACGTGCGGAACGCGCTGATCAGAGCCGAGCTACCCGCGCGGAAGTGCGCGCCCGAGATGCCGTGCTTCCGGTGATCTCGGCCGAGTTGCTCGAGGAACGGCTCGACGCGGTCGGTGCTGTCGAGATGCTCGAAGACGTAGCCGAGCGCCAGTACGAAGTGTTCGCGAAGCGAATCCATCGAGGCGGGAAAGAGGGATCGGAAGTCCGGGTACTCGGCGAAGAGGTGTGCGTAGAAGGACCTGGAGAGCCGGGCAGGGCCGTCCGGCGACGCGACGACGGCTTTGAAACCGGTGCGGACCAGGGAGATCGTTCGTGCGTCGAGCATCGATCAACCTCCACCCCACCGATTCGCCACCGAGTTCGCCGCCGATGACACAGCCACTGTCGACCGTCACCAAAGTAGACCGATCGAGACTTTCGCGCGAGAGGGCGCTCGAGAAATTCAAGGTTGAGCGGAACAGACTCAACTTGTCTATGGTTGTACCCAGCGACACGCAAGAACCGATCCGAGAAAGAAGGTGACCGGTGGACAGTTTCACTCCCACCACGAAGTCGCAGGCAGCGCTCTCTGCTGCTCTGCAGGCCGCATCCGCGGCCGGCAACCCGGATATCCGTCCGGCACATTTGTTGGTGGCGTTGCTCGATCAGACCGACGGCATCGCCACTCCACTGCTGAAGGCCGTCGGCGTCGACCCTGCAACGGTGCGTCGAGAAGCGCAGAACCTCGTCGACCGCCTGCCCTCGGCATCCGGCTCGACCACCACTCCGCAACTCGGCCGTGAAACCCTCGCCGCGATCACCGCAGCGCAGCACCTGGCCACCGAACTCGACGACGAGTTCGTCTCCACCGAACACCTCATGGTGGGTCTCGCGACCGGAAACGACGACGTCGCCAAGCTCCTCTCCGGCCATGGTGCCGGAGCCAACGAGCTGCGCGACGCGTTTCAAGCCGTACGGGGCAGCGCTCGGGTGACCAGCGCGGATCCGGAGAACACCTATCAGGCGCTGGAGAAGTACAGCACCGACCTGACGGCGCTCGCGCGAGAAGGCAAGCTCGATCCCGTCATCGGACGCGACACCGAGATCCGCCGCGTCGTCCAGGTGCTGTCCCGGCGAACCAAGAACAACCCGGTGCTCATCGGCGAACCCGGCGTCGGCAAGACGGCCATCGTCGAAGGACTCGCGCAACGCGTCATCGCCGGCGACGTACCGGAAAGCCTGCGCGGCAAGACCGTCGTCTCGCTCGATCTCGGTTCGATGGTCGCGGGCGCGAAGTTCCGCGGTGAGTTCGAGGAGCGGCTCAAGGCCGTGCTCGACGACATCAAGAACTCCGCAGGTCAGGTCATCACGTTCATCGACGAACTGCACACCATCGTCGGAGCAGGCTCGACCGGCGAATCCGCGATGGACGCCGGCAACATGATCAAGCCGATGCTCGCCCGCGGCGAACTGCGGCTCGTCGGTGCGACGACCCTCGAGGAGTACCGCAAGTACATCGAGAAGGACGCTGCCCTCGAACGTCGCTTCCAGCAGGTCTACGTCGGTGAACCCTCGGTCGAGGACACCGTCGGCATCCTGCGCGGGCTCAAGGAGCGCTACGAGGTGCATCACGGTGTCCGGATCACGGACTCTGCCCTGGTCGCCGCGGCAACCCTGAGTGACCGGTACATCACGGCCAGGTTCCTGCCCGACAAGGCGATCGACCTCGTCGACGAGGCTGCATCGCGGCTGCGCATGGAGATCGACTCGCGCCCCGTCGAGATCGACGAGGTCGAACGCGCCGTGCGTCGCCTCGAGATCGAGGAGATGGCGCTGGCCAAGGAGACCGACGACGCGTCGAAGGCTCGCCTGGACAAGCTGCGTCAGGAACTCGCCGACCTGCAGGAGAAGCTGGCCGGGCTCAGCACCCGTTGGCAGAACGAGAAGAACGCCATCGACTCGGTGCGGGTGCTCAAGGAAGAGCTCGAGAATCTGCGTGGCGAATCCGACCGCGCCGAACGCGACGGCGATCTCGGCAAGGCAGCCGAGCTTCGATACGGACGCATCCCGACGCTCGAGAAGGAACTCGCCGTCAAGACCGAGGCGTCGCCCGCGCAGGGTGACGTGATGCTCAAGGAAGAGGTGGGTCCGGACGACGTCGCCGACGTGGTGGCGGCCTGGACCGGAATCCCGGCAGGCCGGATGCTCGAGGGCGAGACCGCCAAACTGCTCCGCATGGAAGACGAACTCGGCAAGCGAGTCGTCGGACAGAAGGATGCGGTGCAGGCGGTGTCCGATGCCGTCCGTCGAGCGCGCGCAGGTGTGGCCGACCCCAACCGTCCGACGGGATCGTTCCTGTTCCTGGGGCCCACCGGTGTGGGTAAGACCGAGCTCGCGAAAGCGTTGGCGGAGTTCCTCTTCGACGACGAACGCGCGATGGTGCGGATCGACATGAGCGAGTACAGCGAGAAGCATGCCGTCGCCCGCCTGGTCGGTGCGCCTCCGGGCTACGTGGGCTACGAGGCCGGCGGACAGCTCACCGAGGCCGTGCGCAGGCGTCCGTACACCGTGGTGCTCTTCGACGAGGTCGAAAAAGCGCACCCCGATGTGTTCGACATCCTGCTCGCCGTACTGGACGAAGGCCGCCTCACCGACGGCCAGGGCCGGACCGTCGACTTCCGCAACACGATCCTGATCCTCACCTCCAACCTCGGTGCCGGCGGTACCAAGGAGCAGGTCATGGACGCGGTGCGACGCTCGTTCAAGCCCGAGTTCGTCAACCGACTCGACGACGTCGTGGTGTTCGACGCCTTGTCCGAGGACCAGCTCGAGTCGATCGTCGACATCCAGCTCGGCTTCCTCACCAAGCGTCTTGCCGCTCGTCGTCTGACGCTCGAGGTGTCTTCGCCGGCGAAGATGTGGCTCGCGGCCAGAGGCTACGACCCGCTCTACGGCGCTCGGCCGCTGCGGCGACTCATCCAGCAGGCCATCGGCGATCAACTGGCGAAGCTGCTGCTCGCCGGGGACGTCCACGACGGCGACGTGGTGTCGGTCAACGCAAGCCCGGACGGCGAACGCCTCATCCTGGGCTAGGAGGTCTGCGAGACGGGCCCGCACGAGCACTGCTCGTGCGGGCCCGTTCTGTGTCGCCACCTGCGTTCTGCCGGGTAGGTACCCTCGTGGAATGACGAATCCGGACGACCCACGGTCACCGCGGGAGCGCGACCAGGATGCGGCAGAGCGCAACCGACCCGACGACGCTCATCCCACCGAGGCGTATCCGACTCAGGCGTCCGGAAGTCCGGGGTACCAGAGCCCGGGGTACCAGGACCCGGCCCAGCAGAACCCGGCCCAGCAGAACCAAGACCCACCGGCGTATCCGCCGGGGTATCAGCCCACGCAGGCGCTGCCGCCGTACGACCCCGATCAACAGACAGCAGCAAATCAGGCCTACGGCCAGACTCAGCAGTACGGCCAACCGCAGTACGGCCAGACTCAGCAGTACGGCCAGACTCAGCAGTACGGCCAACCGCAGTACGGCCAGGCGCCGGGTTACGAGACTCAGCAGTTCGGCCAACCCCAGCAGTTCGGCCAACCCCAGCAGTTCGGAGGGCCACCCGCCGAGGAACCCGCCGCCGATTCGGGTGGCAAGGGTCCTCGTCCGTGGGTTCTGGCCCTGATCGGTCTCGTCGTCCTCGCGATCGTCGTAGTTTTCGGAATTTCCTTCCTGAGCGGTGGATCGGACGACTCCAACACCACTGCAGCTGCGCCGTCGACGTCCATTCGGCCCTCGCCGTCGAGTACGCCCACGACCACGCCGCGTTCCACGGAATCGGGTGCGACGACCACGCCCGAACTCATCCCGGGCGGTATTCCGGAGATACTCGGGCAACTCGGTTCGTCAGTGGGAACGATCAGCGCCAACGACGGTTCGAGTCTGACGATCGACGGACTCGATGGTGCGCCGGTCACGGTGCAGACCACGCCGCAGACCCAGATAATCTCGTTGTCCGGCACCAGTCTGGCGTCGCTTGAGGTTGGCGCTTTCGTCGTGGTGCAGGGCGAGTCGGTGGAGGACGGGACCATTCGCGCGAACGTCATCATCGAGACCCCGAATCTCGGCGGTTAGCAGCCGGCATTGTCGTAGGGATCGTTCACAGGACCCGGCGGTGGTGGGCGGTGACGGCGTGGATGTCGATTAAGGTGGTTCGCGATGACGGCAATGTGGTTCGGCCTGGCGGCGATTGCACTGGTAGGTGCAGTGGCCCTGCTCTACATCGACAGGTCCAAGCGAGATCAATCCGGGCGGCTGCGGCAGATGTGGGCCAAGGCGCAGGGATACGAGTATCGACCGCACGATGAAGAACTGGTCACCCGGTTCTCCCGTGCGGCCCTGTCCAAGCCCGAATTCGACGTCGCTCTCGGCGTGGTGACCGGTGTCCGACGGGGTGAGGAGTTCGTTCTCTTCGACGTCGAGGAAACGGGCACCATCGTGGCCGTGCAGCGCTCGGTCGGTTCCGACGTCGACATAGACCTACGGCCTCGCTCGACGCCACCGCCGCGCGACGAGGACATGGAACTGCTCGGGTCCATCGGCCCGCGCGTGGTGTTCGCCACCGATGTCGATATCGCTCGCCGGGTCTGCGACCAGCGAATGGCTGCTTTCACCGAATCCGTTCCCGAAAATCTTCAGTTGCTGTGGAGCGAGAAGGACTGGACGCTGGGATCGCTGCCGCTGGGCAGCTCGGGCCGTGATTGGGACGCGGCCATCGACGCAGTCGCACGACTGTCCGGCATGCTGCACGTGCTTCCCCCCGTGCGCGGTAGCGCGGTCTACGGCGCACGCGCAGGCGAGCCCGGCCGTGATCGAGGCGATCCGGGCCGGCCGTTGGTCAAGGAAGCTCGCCCCCAGCAGGCCCGCGGCCCACAGCCCCAGCAGGCCCGCGGCCCACAGCCCCAGCAGGCCCAGTCGGAGCCGCGAGTTGCCGAGCCCTCCAGATCCGAGCCACGCGTTCGACCTCCCCAGGTGGCTCGTCCTCAGGTAGCGCGTCCCCAGACATCCCGTCCTCAGGAACCTCGCCCGCAGGAGCCCCGTCCCCAGGAGCCCCGTCCCCAGGAGCCCCGTCCCCAGGAGCCCCGTCCCCAGGAGCCCCGTCCTCAGGAACCCCGCGACCATGAGCCGCGTCCTCAGGAACCGGGTCGCAGGCCTCGTCCACCCAGGCCCGACGCGGCTGGTCCGCAGGCCGTACGTTCGGCGAGTCCGTCGCGCCCGGTACCGCGTCCGCCTGCGTCGCGTCCGATTCCGTTCGATTCCGAGCGTCGGCGCAATCAGCCCTGATTTCTTTCGGGCGTGTTTACGGGCTCGGGAGCTCGGACGCAGCTAAATTCGTACCTCGTGACGGTTTTTGTGGTTGTGGCCATCGTGGTTGTCGTAGTCCTGTTGCTGGTCGGTTACGTCGCGAGCACGGTGCGTCGGCTGGGTCGGTACAGCGAGCAGACCGAGCAGAGTCTGCGGCTGGTCGACGTAGAGCTCGAGCGGCGGCACCAGCAATTGGTGCCGTTCATCGAGGCCGCCGACGCTTCCGGGTTGTCCGCCGATGCAGTGCGCCAGCTCGGCGGTGCTCGCTCGTGGTCCAGGGCCGTGCGTGATCGCGACCTGGGACCGGCGGCACAGGCGGCTGCCGAGAATGCGTTGTCCGCCGCCTTTCACGCCGTTCTCGCCGAGGCGGACGCGGGTCGGAACGTGTTGGGCAACTGGGCGTTTCAAGGACCGGCCGGGGAGCTGGCCGTGACCGAACGTCGAATTGCGGGGGCGGTGCGGGTCTACAACGACACCGCCTACCGACTGTCGCAGGCGATCGGCACCTTCCCGTCGTCCATCGTCGCCAAGTCTCGTGCTCTGACGGCGCCCGAACCGTTCGTGGAGACGAGGGACGTCCTCGACGAGCAGTTGTCGGCCCAGGTCGCTGCGTAGGGGCGGAGCGGCCGGAGTGGCGAGCCGCCAGGAACGACCCGCTTTGTTGTGGGTAAGTTCGTAGCGACCTTCGAAGATCCGTGGTGCGACGAGAGGAACCCCGACATGGCCGAGAGTGCCGCGAATTCGGACCGGCAGGAACTGGCCGATTTGGTGAAAGACCTTGCCGTCGTGCACGGGAAGGTCACGTTGTCCTCCGGCAAGGAAGCCGATTACTACGTGGATCTGCGTCGGGCGACGCTGCATCATCGGGCGGGCGCGTTGATCGGCTCGTTGATGCGTGACTTGGTCTCCGATTGGGATTTCGTGTCGGTCGGCGGGCTGACCATGGGCGCAGATCCGGTGGCGATGTCGATTATGCATGCCCAGGGTCGTCCGATCGACGCGTTCGTGGTGCGTAAGGCTGCGAAGGCGCACGGCATGCAGCGTCAGATCGAGGGACCGGATATCGTCGGCAAACGCGTTCTGGTGGTGGAAGATACGACGACGACCGGAAATTCGCCGCTCACTGCCGTCAAAGCTCTGCGGGACGCGGGCGCGACGGTCGTCGGGGTGGCCACGGTGGTGGACCGGGCGACCGGGGCGGACGAGGTCATTGCTGCAGAGGGGCTCGAATATCGATCCCTGCTCGGCTTGGCAGACCTCGGCCTGTAACCCCGGCCCGAATCGGCTTGCTAGCGAACCAATTGCGCGACGACCACAAAGTTGTCGTCGGTCGGTTCGCCGCCCTGGACGTCGCAGTTGGCCAGGATCAATCGTCCCGGTACCGAACGTCTGAGTTCGTTGTCGGCCAACAGGGATCCCTTGGGTAGGGGGCCGACCGATTCGACGGCGTACTCCAGAGTGCCGCTCGCGGTTCGCAGCACAACGGTGTCGCCTGGAGCAACCACCCGCAACGCCTTGAACGGGGCGTCCCGCTTCGAATAGTTGTGTCCGGCAACAACTACCGTCTGTTCGGTCGAGGTACCCGGCATGCCGCTCTCGGCCCACCAGGCCGGTAGTTCGTCCACTGGGTTCAGCACCTGGCCGCTCTCGCCGCCGCGATAGAGCGGATCGGGATGGATGGGGCTGCTCAGATAGGTGGTGCCGTCCGAAGATCGGAGCTCGATGTACTCGGGCTGGGCAGGAGCGACGTCGCTCGCAGGCGCAGCCACCGAAATCTGTGACTGCACCGGCGAGCGATCGGGTGCGGCGATCCCGACTTCGTCACTCGCACAACCTGATACGAGTAGAACGAAGGTCAGGATCGCCGTCCACAGCCAGCGGGTACTACGAGGTGGCATCGGAAGAGTTGCGGCGACGCAGGTAGAACACTCCACCCGCTGCCGCTACTACGACCACGCCCACTCCGGCGAGAATCACCGGGGTGTTGGACGAGCTGTCCGATCCGCCCGACGCCTCGTTCGAGGAGTCGCCGAGTGCGAGATCGACCGGCGGCAGATCGCCGGCCACGCTGACGACACCGTTCTCGTCGGTGGTGAAGTAATCCGCGACGGTGAACGATCCGTCCTCGTTCTTGACGCCGACCAGCGAGACGCCGGTCTTGTCGACGACGACGGTGTTCTCGTCGACCTCGGTGACCGGAACATCCTCGCGGACGGTGTTGCCCAGGTTGATGGTCCAGCTGAACTTCGGTCCGCTGGCGGCCAATTCGGCTGCCTCGGCCTTGAGGTCGGCCTCGACCTTCGCCTTGGCGTCGGCCTCGGTCTTGGCTGCCGTTGCAGCATCCTGAGCGGTTTTCAGGGTGGCTGCGGCTTCCGTGGCCTTGGTCTTTGCGGCAGCGGCTGCATCGGTCTTGGCCACAAGATCTGCGTCGGCGGCCGCAGCTGCGGCGTCGGCATCCACGACGGCCTGGGCGGCTGCGTCGGCCGTGGCCTGCAACGCAGCGATGTCGGCATCGGTCGGCGCTTCGTCGAGTGCTGCCTGTGCTGCTGTTGCAGCGGCGGCCTTGGCGTCGGCATCGGCCTTGGCTGCGTCTGCCGTGTCACGGGCGTCGGACGCTGCCTTCTCCGACTCGGTTTCCTCACCGGCGGCAGCCTCTGCTGCTGCTTCGAGATTCTTGGCGTTCTGCTCGGCGATTGCGGCTACGGCTGCCGCGGTCTGAGCCTCGACGTGCAGAGCGAGGGATTTCGCGGCGGTGGCCGCTGCGGCGCGGGTGGCAGCAACGACCTTGGCGAGATTGAAGTTCTTGAACGACTCCTGCAGCGCTGCGACCGAGTCTTCCACTGCCTTGTTCGACGCGTCGGCGTCGGCCTTGGCGGTGGTAGCCAGTTCGGCCTTTGCGTTTGCGTCGGCGCGGGCGGCCTCGGCGGCGGCGGTGGCTTCGGGGTCTCCCGAGACCGCTGCTGCCTCGAGGTCGGCGGCAATCTTCTCTGCTGCTGCGGCGTCGGCTGCGGCCTGATCGGCTGCAGCCTTGGTCTCGTCGGCCTCGGTCTTCAATTCAGCTGCGGTGTTCTTGGCTGCGGTGACGTTTGCACTCGCGGCCTTGCTGGCGACTGCGGCAGCCTTGGCCTCTGCGGCTGCTGCTTTTGCCTTGACGTCGGCTTCGGCTGCTTGGACCTCGGCCTTGGTGGCGTCGGTGCTCGCGCTGGCCTCGGCGGCCTTGGCCGTTTCGAGACGCACCTGGGCAGCAGCCGAAGCGGCTGCGGCTTCCTTGCTGGCAGCTTCGGCGTCGGTGATCGCCTGCTTCTCGGCGTCGGACAGCTGCGGAATGATGTCGAGGTTCACGGTCGCGGTTCCGTCGTCGTTGAAGACGACGCCGCCGGTCACCTGCGGCAGTGGACGGATGGCCGACGGGGCCTCGGGGGCCGGAACGGCGGCTGCGGCTGCGGCTGCCGCGGCTGCATCCTCGGGGGTGACAGCGGGGGCGGGGGCTTGGAGCTGCCCGTCGACGGAGGCTGTGGCCGATCCGTCCACGCCTGCGCCTTCTCCGGCGGCGGGGGCCCCGGATTCGGTGCCGCCCTCGGTGGCCGGCTGCTCGACGGCGGAGCTTTCCGGGGTCGTCGGCTCCTGTGCACTGGCAATTCCCGGTGCAACGATGGAGAGGGACAGTGCCATGGCGGCCCCGGCAGCGGCGAGGCGCGCCTTCTTGGACCTGGCGATCGACTTCTGCGACATGGAGATTGTGGCCCTTCGGTCAGTGGCAGCATCGTGCTGCGCGCACCCGTCCTCCCACGCGGAACGAGTGTTGTTGGTGAGTCACACGAACAACCGTGATGGGGGAACCGTAAACCAACCGTCCGGTCCAGCAAACAGAAAAGGGCTTTACCAGTGGTTTGGTTATGAAAGTGTTACGGATGAGGCTCATGTGACGAAAGGGGCCGCAGATACGACGCGACGGCCGAGATCCGTGATCTCGACCGTCGCGAAAAGGCTTTCGGATGAACGTAATTCAGTCGCCGACCGTCACAGCCTGGGCTTCGTCGATGCTGTGAGGTGCAGGTTCGTGGTCGTCGACGTGAGCGAGCACCTTTCGTCCGGTGGCCAGGACGACGATCGCCAGCGCGGTGCACGCGGCACCCACCCAGAACGGCACGTGCATGTTGGACTCGCCCAGCTTGCCTGCCAGGTACGGCGCCGCTGCTCCACCGGTGAAGCGAACGAAGCTGTAGGCAGCCGATGCCGTCGACCGTTCGACCGGTGCCGAGATCATGACCGTCTCGGTGATCAGGGTGTTGTTGACGCCGAGGAACAACCCGGCCACGACGGTGCCCACGATCAGGACCGTCTTGTTTTCGGTGAACATCGCCATGACGGCCAGGTCGACGGCGAACAGCAGTAGCGCGAGCATCATCATGTTCAGCGTTCCGAAGGCCCGCTGCAGCTTCGGTGCGATGAACACCGACGCCACGGCCAGGCACAGACCCCAGCCGAAGAAGATGAATCCGATCGAGTAGGTGCCCATGTCGAGCGGGAACGGCGTGTACGCCAGCAAGGTGAAGAAGCCGTAGTTGTAGAGCAGAGCAGTGATCCCGACGGTCAACAATCCGCGGTGCCGAAGAGCACGAAACGGATCGAGGATCGATGTGGTGTGCGCGGGCTTGGGGGTGTCCGGGAGCATGACGATGAGCAGGATGAACGCGACGGCCATCAGTGCCGCGACGCCGAAGAACGGTCCACGCCAGCTGAATCCACCCAGGACACCGCCGACGAGGGGACCGGTCGCGATGCCGATACCCAGCGCGGCCTCGTAGAGGATGATCGCGCGCGCAACTCCGCCCGACGCGGCACCGACGATGGTCGACAGCGCCGTGGCGATGAAGAGTGCGTTGCCCAGTCCCCAGCCGGCGCGGAAGCCGATGATCTCGCCGACCGATCCGGACGTGCCGGCCAGCGCGGCGAAGACGACGATGATCGCCAGGCCGACCAGCAATGTGCGCTTCGGGCCGAAGCGGCTGGACACCACTCCGGTGATCAGCATCGCGACGCCGGTGACGAGCATGTAGCTGGTGAACAGCAGTGACACCTGGGACGGCGAGGCATCGAGTTGCTCACCGATGGGCTTGAGAATGGGATCGACGAGGCCGATGCCCATGAAGGCGATGACGCTGGCGAATGCGACTGCCCATACCGCGCGCGGCTGCTTCAGCAGGCTGTCGGGGGAGGTGCTGGTGGTCACGAAAGAGTTCCTCTCATTCCGTGATCGACGGGCTCGAGGATGCTGCGAAGTTCACCCAAGCCGTCGGTCAGTTTTTGGATCTGTTCTGGGTCGAGGTCGGACAGGTACGGGACCAGTCCGTCGACGAGGTGACGTCGACCGTCGGCCAGCCAACGGTGGCCGGCCTCGGTCATCTCGACGAGCACGGCGCGCGAGTCGTCGGGGTCGGATCGTCTGGTGACGAGGTCGGCGTTGCTCAGCTTGGCGAGCAACGCCGTCGCCGATGGTTGGGAGCATCGATCCAGCTCGGCGAAGGTGCTAATGCGCAGTGGCTGATACTCCTCGAGCAACGACAGGGCCCGCATCCATGCTCGCGGCCATTCGTCGCTGCCGAACCGGGCGGCCAATCGGACGAAGCGTGACGAACTGGTGACCAGCTGCGAGAGGAGGTCCCGGATGTCTTCGTCGGAGTGGCTCACCGATTTATTGTTACATACACTAACTATCTATCGCAACGCGGGGCCGACCTCCGGGGATAACCGGGGGAGCCAGGGGGCGAGTCAGTGTCGGCTCAGGAGATCGGCGATGTCGCGATCCCACTCGGCATTGCGTCGACCGTCGTACCGGAAGCACATCACGTGGTAGAAGCCGATGAGAACCACCGCGACCAGCACCCAGCTACCGACTGCGTTGAAGATGGATGCGGCGACGACATCCGCCGACGTCAGTGGTCGCAAGCTCAGGTTGCCGCTGTTGTCGACCCAGATCTCGGTGGTGGTGCCCGCCGGAGAACCGGTGTCGACGCTGACGCGCCCGGTGTGCTCGACGCCCCGGTAGACCCAGCGTGAGTCGACGGCAGTGGCAGCTGCGGCACCGGACGAGCCGAACTCGGTCGAGGCAACGGACGTCGTCTCGGCGGTTGCCGTCGTGGTTGCGGTGACCTGGTGAATCGAGCTGCTCTGAGTCTCGAGGCGTTGTTGCTGATCGGCGTGGGCGCTCAGCCCGAGCCACAGCGACACCGGAATCATGACGATCAGCAACGCGGTGACCCAGTGCTTGATGCGGGCCTGACGGACGTCGCAGTCGCGGAGCAACGGGTTGGGGTAGCCGGAGAAGTCGGTGTGTGCCGAGCGGGCCTGCCCGGTGAGTTTACGGCGCATGATGGTCCCCACTACTTCGAAATGATTCCGACCGACCTTTACACGATGACGAGCCGACCTGCGAGTATCAAGCAGGAGGGGTCAGCGTCACATGTGATGTCCGTTGTGATGGGTTCGGTGGAAGGAGTGGAATGACTGTCGACCGGGTGCGTCGTGCCCGCGGTGCTGCTCTGGTTGCCGGAGCCGTGACGGTGGTCGGAGCCTGGACCGGCTCGACGCGGTTGCAATGCATCGCCAAGCCGCTGATCGTGCCTGCCCTGGCGACCGCGCTCGATCCGGCTCGCGACCGAGTGCTGTTGGCCGGTCTCGCCGCGGCGACGGCAGGTGATGTTCTGTTGATCGATCCCGACGACGATTCCGCTCTGGAATGGGGCGCGCGTGCATTCGCGGTGATGCAGGGAAGTTATGCCTGTCTGCTTCTTCGCCGAGGTGCACGACCGACACCGATCGACGCGATTCCGAGGTACGCCGGATGGGCGGCCGCGGCGGCTCTGCTGGCCCGACGCCAGCCGGCGGTGGCGTCGACCCTGTCGGCGTACGGAGCCGTGCTGGCGACCACGTCGACGCTCTCTGCCGTTTCCCGGGCGCGCGGCGGCGATCGACGGCTGATGATCGGCGGCGCGCTGTTCACCGCCTCCGATGCGCTGATCGTGTTCCGGCGACTGTTTCTGTCCGAGGAACGTCAACGCAGGACGGCGGAGGCGATCATCCTGTCGACGTACGTGGCGGCGCAGGTGCTACTCGTCGAGGCTCTGCGGTCGGGGCAGTAGCAGCACCCGTTCACGATGGGCCGGGTCGACGCGCACCGCGATCACCGTCCCCGGCTCGAACCGGGCGGTGTCGGATTCAGGGATGTCGTAGACGATCTTGCCGAAGTAGCTGCTCGAGCCCGGCACGGTGAATTCCAGGTCCAGCTCGGCCGTGTCGTGGTCGATCCGGCGGATGGCATCCACCGTCGCCCAGCCCTCGACGCCGTGCTCGATCAGTTCCTTCTGCTCACGCGTCGGGCGGCCGGCGATCATCATCGCCAGTCCGAGAGCCGCGCCGAATCCGGCGACCAGGGCAGCGAGCTGATACGGAAGCGTTCCGGGCGGCGTTCGAGGGTTCAGCCAGCCGATCCAAATCGCCAGCACGACCGCGTACACGACCGTCACGACGACGACGGCACGCACGATTCTCGTGTTGTTCACTTCGACACTCCTGGGCCGCCTGCAGCGGTGCTTCGATATTCGACGATAGGGGGTTACCGGTAAGTAGGGTTACATGTACGGTGTTCGATGTGACTCGACCAACTGTCTTCATCTCAGGCGCGGCAGCAGGTATCGGCCGCGCAACTGCTCTCAAGTTCGCGGCCAGTGGCTACCTCGTCGGTGCATACGACATCGACGAGACCGGCTTGGCATCACTCGGCAAGGAAGCTGCCTCGCTCAGCGGCCGTGTAGTCACCGGCGTCTTGGATGTAACCAACTCCGACCAGTGGGAAACCCGGTTGAAGGAGTTCGTCGGGGAGGGCGACGGTCGACTCGACATTCTGATCAACAACGCCGGAATCCTTGCCGCGGGTGCCTTCGAGGACATGCCGCTGTCGGTGCACCGTCGTCAGATCGACATCAACGTCAACGGGGTCATCTACGGCACCCTCGCGGCCTTTCCCTACCTCAAGGACACCCCGGGCGCGCAGGTCGTCAACCTGTGCTCCGCGTCGGCCATCTACGGTCAGCCCGAGTTGGTGACCTACGGCGCGTCCAAGTTCGCGGTGCGCGGCATCACCGAGGCGTTGGATCTCGAGTGGAGCAAGTACGACATCTCGGTCAAGGCCATGTGGCCGCTGTTCGTTCAGACGGCGATGACCCAGGGTGTCTCGACGGGCACCACGAGCTCGTTGGGTATCAAGCTCACCGTGAAAGACGTGTCCGACGCGATCTTCGCCGCGACCCGTCCGGTCAAGCGGCGGTTGCACAAGGTGCATTTCCCGGTCGGTTTGCCGTCCAAGGCGCTTTCGCTCGGGTCACGCTTCTCGCCCGCATGGCTCACTCGTGAGGTCAACCGGCGCCTGAGCCACACCTAGGACTTCTCGCCGAAGGATGCCGGCGGCACGCCGGTATCGTCGGTCTTTCGAGCAATCGGTGTCGAAAGGTGGGTCGGGGTTTTTTCATGCTGAGCACGTGTGGTTCGAGCAAGTTGGGTTCGAGCAAGGCCGGGAAAATTCGTTCGGTGCGAGGTTGGTTGGTCGGGATCGGGGCGGCCACGGCACTCGTTCTCTCCGGTTGCAGCAGTGAGTCGGCCGCTCAGCCCCCACCGCCGCCGTCGACCACAACGCCTGCCCCGACGACGACCGCGCCCACCACCACCGTCGCTCCGGTGACGACAACCGAGGTGCCGCTCCCTCCGCCTCCGCCGCCGGTCGAACCGCCGCCCACCGCCGAACCGCAGACGACGTACGCCGCCATCGGTGGTGCGTACTACTTCAGTTCTCCCGACGGTCTGTTCCAATGCGGCATCGTGCCGTTGTCCAGCCGTACCGAGGCCGGGTGTCAGGGCACCACCGACCCGGTTCCGCCCCGGCCTGAAGATTGTATGATCAACTGGGGCAACGGAATTCGAGTCACCAACGAGGGTCCCGCGGCATTCATGTGCTCGGGTGGAGTGGTGTACACCTCGGGCGGGGAAACGATCGATCCACCGTTGGCTGTGGGCGCGACCATCGCCGAGGCCGGCTTCACCTGTACATCGGCCGAGAACGGCATCTCGTGCGTCGACGACGCAACCGGCCACGGATTCCGCATCGCACCGGACAGCAACGAAGTCTTTTGAGCGGCGACAGCGCAACTCCGTCGGAGGACATCGGCCCCACCGAGTGGGGCGACAACCCCAACGGCGTCGGCCCCTGGGCCGATTCCCACTCCGAACCGCCACCCGACGATCCACGGTTGGATCCAGAGCTTCTCGCCGGTGGTGACCGCCGCAACGTCGTCGACGCCTACCGCTACTGGCGGCGTGAGGCCATCGTCGAAGACATCGACACTCGACGCCACTCGCTGCACGTCGCTATCGAGAACTTCACCAACGACGCGAACATCGGCACGGTGGTGCGCACTGCGAACGCCTTCGCCGCCCAGGCTGTGCACATCGTCGGACGACGTCGATGGAATCGCCGCGGTGCCATGGTCACCGACCGCTACCAGCATCTCCATCACCACGATTCGGTGGAGGCGTTGATGGCGTTCGCCGCCGAGCAGGGCCTGGTTGTCGTCGCCGTCGACAACACCCCGGGATCGGTACCGATCGAGACGGCCGAGCTCCCGCGGGAGTGCCTGCTGCTGTTCGGCCAAGAGGGACCGGGCGTCACCGACGGGGCCCGCGAATCGTCGTCGATGACGGTATCGATCGCCCAGTTCGGCTCCACACGCAGCATCAATGCAGGTGTCGCCGCTGGGATCGCCATGCATGCATGGATTCGGCAGCATGCCGACCTCGACACTGCCTGGTGACAGCGCGCTGATCCGGGGCGGGATGTAACGAATCAGCAACGGTAGTGGCAGGATCTTCGGTATGCAGGAGTTGTGGTCGCAGCGTGCGGACGCTGCGGAGGGGGCCGTCGTCGCGCGGCACATGTGTCGGCTGTGGGGGCTGCCGGGCACGACGCTCGGAGTCGTCGCCTGGCCTCCGGTCCGCCGTGAGCGGCTGTTCCTGCGTTGGCACTACTGGTGGCAGGCCCATCTGCTCGACTGCGCAGTCGATGCCGCAGATCGTGAACTCACTCCCAAGCGCCGTCGCAGACTGAACAAGATCACCCGAGCGCATCGCACCCGCAACATCAGCGGATGGACCAACAACTACTACGACGACATGGCCTGGCTCGGGCTGGCACTCGAACGCGCGCAGCGTCAGCACTTCGTCGGCAATCGCGGTGGCATCCAGCAGATCGAGATGGAGCTGTTCGACGCCTGGGCTCCGGCCGAGGGTGGCGGCATTCCGTGGCGCAAGAAGGACGACTTCTACAACGCCCCGGCCAACGGTCCGGCCGCGATCATGCTCGCTCGCACCGGTCGACTGTGGCGTGCCCAGGAGATGTCGGACTGGATGAATCGGACTCTGCGGGACCAGCGAACCGGCTTGATCATCGACGGAGTGCACTCCACTCGCGCGATCGTCGACGCGGGTGAACAGCCCGAGCTGGAACGTGCGATCTACAGCTACTGCCAGGGAGTCACGCTCGGCCTCGAGACCGAACTCGCGGTTCGACTCGGCGAGCCCAGGCATGCGAAGCGAGTCCACACACTGGTCGACTCCGTCGAGAACCACCTGACCCGTAACCTCGTCATCACCGGCGGCGGCGGGGGAGACGGCGGACTGTTCAACTCCATCCTGGCGCGTTACCTGGCCGTGGTCGCGGTCGAGCTGCCCGGAGACTCCGACGCCGACGATCGTGCCCGCGAACTCGCCGCGGCAATCGTGCTGCACTCGGCCGAGGCCGCGTGGGAAAACCGACTCGAAGTGGAAGACAACCCGCTGTTCGGAGCCGACTGGACCCGCGAAGCACGATTCCCGGGCCAGGGACTGCACATCGCCACTTTTGCCGAGGGCACCGTCCGACCGTCCGACGTACCCGAGCGAGATCTGTCGGTCCAACTCGGCGGCTGGATGCTGATGGAAGCCGCCTACCGAGTCTCGGCTGCAGGGTTCTAGGTCGTTCCGCAGGCTCCACTCCTGCAGGTTTCGATAGAACGGACCTGAGTGTTCACGATCGCAGTCGATCGGCGGAAAGCCGCGCCCGAACGTCGATGCCGAACACTCAGGTGCGGTGGCCCGTCCCTACTCGACGACCTCTTCGACCTCGATGGTCTCCTCGGGCCGTGCCATTTCCTTGCGGTACTGCCAGATTCCCAAACCGGTTCCGACCACGAGCAGCACGATCATGCTGATGAGAACCGCGGGCAGCAGCCACGGGATCTTCTCCAGGAACGACCCGAAGTAGAAACCGATCAGCAACAGCACCGGTGCCCAGATGATCGCGCCGAGGGTGCTGGCGATGGTGTAGCGGCGGTGATCCATCTTTGCCGCGCCTGCGACGAGCGGGCACAGTGTGCGCACCCAGGGGATCCATCGCGCGACGAGCACCGCCCAGAATCCGTGCTTCTCGAGCAGGAGATTCACCTTGTGCAGGTTCTTGGTGTTGAGGTATTTGCCGTTCTTGCGGGCCACCAAAGTCGAGCCGGTTCGGTGGCCAATCATGTACCCCACCTGATTACCGGCGATAGCTGCGACCATCGCACCGACCGACAGTGCCCAGATGTGACCGGTGCCCGACGCGTGCGTCGCCATCACGATTCCTGCTGTGATCAGCATCGAGTCCCCGGGGAGGAACAGGCCGATGATGACCGCGCATTCGATGAACACGAAAGTCATCACGACGACCCAGACGACGAGGGGGCCCGCCGTCTGCAGTGGGCCGAAGCTACCGGCTGCTTGCGTGGACACGTCCTGCAGCGCCGTTGCGCTCAGAGCGGTGGTAATCGAATGCACAGGCTCGATCACTTTCGGAAGATCACTATCAGGACTTGGTGTCCGGGGCGTCGGCTTCGATCGCGTCGGTTGCCTCGCCGAGCGGAGTCTTACGGGCCTTGATCATTCGCTTGCCGACCTCGATCACGATGGGCAGTACGGAGACGGCCACGATGATCAGGAAGATGATGTCGACGTGCTCGCGGATGAACGCGATCTGCCCGAGCAGGTACCCCAACACCGTCACGCCCGCGCCCCAGAGGATGCCGCCGACGACGTTGTAGGTGAGGAACAGCGAGTACTTCATGTGCGACGCACCGGCGACGACCGGCGCGAACGTCCGCACGATCGGAACGAAGCGCGCGAGGATGATGGTGATCGGACCGTGCTTCTCGAAGAACAGGTGCGACTCGTCGATGTATTTCTTCTTGAAGAATCGAGCGTCGTTGCTCTTGAAGAGAGCGGCACCGCCCTTGGTTCCGATGAGGAAGCCGACCTGGTCGCCGAGAATCGCCGCGATCGGAATGAGGATCACGAGCGTCCAGATCGATGCGAACGGCTCGATCTCGGTGGACTTCGACGCTGCGATCAACCCGGCCGTGAAGAGCAAGGAATCGCCGGGTAGCAGCGGGAACAGCAGACCCGACTCGATGAACACCACCAGCAGGAGCCCGATGAGCACCCAGTGTCCGAAAGAGTTGAGCAGGTTCACCGGGTCGAGGAATCCGGGCAACAGGGCCAGATTGGTCGTCACCGATTCCGAGGCAGCTAGAAGACTCACCGCGCCCACACTACCGGCCGAAACTGGTAACTCCTGAACAGTCGGTGAGCGGGAGTGGAGCCTGCGTAATGACCGGGGTGATGCGGGTATGCACGACACCGAGCCCGGTAGTTGCCATACTGCACGGGACACAATCGAACTTTCAATGGAGGAATGACGCCGTGCCTATCGCAACTCCCGAGGTCTACGCCGAGATGCTGGGCCGGGCGAAGGAACACAAGTTCGCTTTTCCGGCAATCAACTGTGTGGGTTCCGAGTCCATCAACGCCGCTATCAAGGGCTTCGCCGACGCTGGTAGCGACGGCATCATCCAGTTCTCGACCGGTGGTGCCGAGTTCGGCTCCGGACTCGGTATCAAGGACATGGTCGTCGGTGCCGTGGCGCTCGCGGAGTTCGCGCACGTGATCGCCGCCAAGTACGACGTCACCATCGCTCTGCACACCGACCACTGCCCCAAGGACAAGCTGGACACGTACGTGCGTCCGCTGATCGCGATCTCGCAGGAGCGCGTCGACGCAGGCAAGAACCCGCTGTTCCAGTCGCACATGTGGGACGGCTCGGCCATCCCGATCGACGAGAACCTCGAGATCGCCAAGGATCTGCTCGCCCGTGCTGCAGCAGCGAACATCATTCTCGAGGTCGAGATCGGTGTCGTGGGCGGCGAGGAAGACGGCGTCGAGGCCGAGATCAACGACAAGCTCTACACCTCGAACGAAGACTTCCTCAAGACCGTCGAGGCGCTCGGTGCAGGCGATGCGGGCTCGCGGTACCTGCTGGCGGCCACCTTCGGCAACGTGCACGGCGTGTACAAGCCGGGCAACGTCAAGCTCAAGCCCTCCGTGCTCGCCGACGGCCAGAAGGTCGCAACGGAGAAGCTCGGTCTGGCTTCGGGTTCCAAGCCGTTCGATTTCGTCTTCCACGGCGGATCGGGCTCGGCGAAGAGCGAGATCGAAGAGGCTCTCGAGTACGGCGTCGTGAAGATGAACGTCGACACCGACACCCAGTACGCGTTCAGCCGTCCCATCGCCGGACACTTCTTCTCCAACTACGACGGTGTGCTCAAGATCGACGGCGAGGTCGGCAACAAGAAGGCCTACGACCCGCGCAGCTACCTCAAGAAGGCCGAGGCCGGCATGACGGCCCGTGTCGTCGAGGCGTGCAACGACCTCAAGTCCGCCGGCCGCAGCGTATCCGCAGGCTGATCTACGTGAGCGGAACCTCGTAGCCTGCTACGAGGTAGGAGTGGAGCCTGCGGAACGACCCGCAGGCTCCGCCGCGCACATGCAGCGTCAGCTGCACACCTTCCACTGATCGCCTTCGAGGCTCAGGTCGAAGGTGCGCGGCGACCGATCGTTCGGATTGGCATCGGTGTGCGCGATCACCTGCGCGATCGCGGTGGTGGTGTCGGTGACCTGAATGGCGTCGATGCTGTCGACGGTCGGAATGCTGCCCTGCTCCACGGAGACGCGGTGGACGTCGGCGAACTCGGTGTCCGGGATATCGCGGTAGAACGTTGCCAGATCCCCGCACGAGGTGCTGCGAAGCGTGGCCAGGTCACCGCCGGCCAGCGCCCTGGTGAACGATTCGACGGTCGACCGGATCTGTGCCTCCGGTGAGTTGTCCTCGCTCGTGCGGTCGATCAGCAGGTATGCCCCTGCGGCAACCACTGCGATCACGACCACCGCGGACACCAGTGCCGCCCACCACTTCTTGTGGCTCGGCTTCTTCGGCTCCGCGGGCGGCGGTCCGACGCGCTGGGGAACTGCCTGTTTGGCACCGGCACCAACCTGTTTCGCAACGGCCTGCTGCGGCTCGATCTTGCGGGGCCCGACCGGTTGCGGCACCACTGACGGTGCTTTCTTTTCTGCCGCAACAGCTTTCGAGGAACCAGCAGCGGCGTCCCGTGGCGGAATACGACGCGGTGCCGCGGTCGGTTTTGCGACAGGCTTGGCTGCCGGTACCTCGGCTGGATCAGTGGTGATCTTCTCGGTCGGAGTGTCGGCGGGCTCGTCGACCAGCTTCTTCTTGCCCAGATCGATTTTCTCGGTGGCGGCGTCGTTCTCGGTGGCGGCGTCGGCCTCGGAGGGTGCATTCTTCTTCTCGTCCGGCATGCGTTCTCCCTCGTTCACCGAATTCTCGCAAGAGCGGTATGTCTGAAATTTCGTCAGCTGGCAGCCTATCGACCGCATCTGCGGTCCGGCACGAGCGATGCGGGGGTGTTCGGACACGATTCGGTGACGTAGGGGCACAATGAGCGCCATGACTTCTTTCGGTGATCTGCTCGGACCCCAACCCACACTGTTGCCCGGCGACGACGAGGCCGAATCCGCACTGCTGAATCACGAGGCCCCCGAGACGGTCGCAGCTGCGCATCCGACCGCGTCCATCGCGTGGGCATATCTTGCCGAGGGCGCGCTCGAATCGGGTGCCACCATCACCGCCTACGCCTATGCGCGTACCGGATATCACCGAGGTCTGGACCAGTTGCGTCGTAATGGATGGAAGGGATTCGGGCCGGTCCCGTACAGCCATGAGCCCAACCGCGGATTCCTCCGATGCGTCGCAGTCCTCGCCAAAGCCGCCCGCGACATCAACGAGAACGACGAGTACGCCCGCTGCCTCGACCTCCTCGAAGACTGTGACCCCAAGGCAGCAGAAGCGCTCGGCCTGGGCTGATCGAGCCCGCGCCAGCCGCTCGCGGGGGCGCACCCGGCTGAAATCGGGCAGTGCTCGGCTGAAGTTGTCGCTGCTGCCCATCATTCAGTGCGCGTTGGCCGCAGGTGTGGCGTGGTTCGTCGCAACGGACATCGTCGGTCACGAGAGCCCGTTCTTCGCGCCGATCGCCGCTGTCGTCTCGCTGGGCGTCTCGCTCGGCGCTCGCCTGCGCCGATCGGCCGAGCTCGTCGTCGGAGTGACGGTGGGCATCGGCATCGGCGATCTGCTCATCTCGCTGATCGGCAGCGGGCCGTGGCAGATCGCGTTGGTGGTCGTGTTGGCGATGTCGGCCGCGGTGTTCCTCGACGGTGGTCCGATCATCGCGATGCAGGCCGGATCGTCCGCCGTGCTGGTGGCGACCCTGATCCCGCCGGGCAACATGGGTGGCCCCAACCGCATGGTCGACGCGTTGGTCGGCGGTCTGGTCGGCATCGCGATCGTGGCGTTGATTCCGACGCATCCGGTCTGGCGGGCCCGCAAGGATGCCGCGAACGTCCTGGCTACGGCTGCAAGTGTGTTGCAGAAGGTGGCCGACGGTTTGGTGGCGAACGATCCCAAACCGATCGAGGAGGGGCTGCGTAAGGCGCGTGCAACGCAGTCGGGTATCGATGCGCTCCGAACCGATCTCAAAGGCGGCCGGGAAATTGCCCGGATCTCGCCGATGTACTGGAATCACCGCAATCGTCTGGCCGCGCTCGCGGCGACGGCCGATCCCATCGACAATGCCGTCCGCAATATTCGGGTGCTCGCTCGGCGGTCGCTGACGCTGGTGCGAGACGACGAGATTCTCGATCCACGTGTCGTCGACGAGGTGGAGAAGCTGGCGCACGCGGTGGAAGTTCTACGCCAGATGATTCTGGCGGATCCGGGACAGAAGCCGGATGCGGCGGAGGCTGCGCGGGTGTTGCGTTCGGTTGCGGCCGGTGCCAAGCCTGAGTTGATCTCGAATGCCGGTCTGTCGGCGACGGTGGTGTTGGCGCAGTTGCGGTCGATCATCGTCGACTTGCTGCAGGTCGCCGGGCTCAAGCGCATTTCTGCGTTGGCGACGCTTCCGCCGACGGTGAAGCATCCGCACGTCCCGCCGGAGTTGTGAACCGGAGCCTGCGCCCCGCACGACACCATTGCATATATGCGTATGTACGCATATGGTGGCTGCCGGAAGTAGATACAGGCACGCAAGGGGGAGTCATGGGCGCCGGTCACGGGCACAGTCACGGTGTGGGCGGTCATTCGCCCGCAGGGCCACCCAAGTCCCGCGTACGCAAGATGGTTGTCGCTCTCGCCATTCTGGTGGTGTTCCTCGTCGTCGAGGCAACCGTGGCGCTGGCGATCGGCTCGCTCGGACTGCTCGCCGACGCCGGCCACATGCTCACCGACGTCCTCGGTATGTCCATGGGTTTGATTGCACTTCTGCTGGCACGTAAGGGAAGCGCTGCCGCGGCAAGAACTTTCGGTTGGCACCGCGCTGAGGTGTTGACCGCCATCGCCAATGCTGTTCTGCTGCTGGGTGTTGCGGCCTTCATCATGTACGAGGCAGTATCGCGGATCGGTGACGCTCCCGAAATCCCCGGCCTACCACTCATTCTCACTGCGGCCGCCGGTCTCGCGGCCAACATCGTCGTCATGCTGCTCATTCGCGGAGACGCCAAGGACTCGCTCGCGGTCCGCGGCGCATACATGGAAGTCCTGGCCGACGCGGTCGGCAGCGTGGGGGTGCTCGTCGGCGGCGTGCTGATGCTGCTGTTCCAGTGGACCTGGGTGGACATCGTCGTGGGTGTGCTGATTTCCCTGTGGGTGATTCCGCGAGCGATCAAGCTGGCCGGCTCTGCGCTACGCATTCTCACCCAGGCCAGTCCGGCCGACGTCGACGTGGACGCGTTGACGGGTGACCTGAGCGCACTTCCCGGAGTGACCGGAGTGCACGACCTGCACGTGTGGACGCTCACCACCGGAATGGATGTGGCCACAGTGCATCTCGAGTGCGAGGGTTCGTCGTCGATGGTGCTCGATCGTGCCAAGTCGTTGTTGTCCACCTATGGACTCGACCACGCCACGGTGCAGGTCGAGCCGGCGGCACACGGCCGAACGTGCAAGGAAGAGATCACCTGGTGACGGTACGAACCTCGGTGCCCGGACGCCAGACGTCGATCTGCATGTGATCGTCCACCAGGGACGTCAGCACGATCTCGGTGATGTCGAGGTCGAACACGTGGTACGGCACCAGTTCGCCCGGCGCGGCGTCGAATATCGGTTGCAGCACAGCCGGATCGGTGATCTCGACGGCCACTCCGCCGATCTTCGCATCCCCGCCGTCCATCGAATGATGCCCAGGATTGCTGTGCAGCGCGAACCGTCCGTCACGTTGCAGGTCGCGCGCCTTGACCGCGCCGAGCATCGACCCGAGGCGCACTACGCCGCTCGCGTCGAATTCCACCTCGGTTCCGCTCACGCGCGGCGAGCCGTCTGCTCGTAGCGTCGCAAGAACATGGTGCTTGTGAGCGGTGAATCTGGCCCGCACCGCCGAGGCCAGGTTCGGTGCTGCAGTCGAGAACTCGTTCCACGTCGTCATAGTGACGAGTATTCGCCACCATTACTGACACCTTGTGTCAGTAATATCGAGACATGCGTTCCGCGCGGTTGCTCCGCATCATGCTGCTGCTCCAGCAGGGGCGAACGGCGACTGCGCAATCCCTGGCCGACCAGGTCGAGGTATCCGTCCGAACCATCTACCGCGACATCGGCGCACTCGGTGCGGCCGGAGTGCCTCTGTGGACCGAAACCGGCCCCGGCGGCGGCATCCGGCTGCTCGACGGGTGGCAGTCCGCACTGACCGGTATGACCGGGATCGAAACGTCGGCGCTGATGCTTCTCGGGATGCCCTCGATTGCTGCCGACCTGGGTCTGTCCGATGTCACCGCTGCGGCCGAGAGCAAGCTTCTCGGCGCATTGCCGGTTCCGTTGCGGGCGAGCGCGCAACTGTGGCGTGAGCGTGTGCATGTGGACGTTCCCGGGTGGTTCACCGTGCCCGCCGCGAACGATGTCGTGCCGGTGCTGGCTCGTGCGGTGCTCGGTGGTCGGGAGATCGAGATGGCTTACCGCGGTGGGAGACGGGTCGTAGGGCCGCTCGGTCTCGTGGTGAAGGCGTCGGTCTGGTACCTGGTGGCCACGCGCGGCGAGCGCGTCCTGTCGTTTCGGGTCGACCGGATCGGCAGCGTCACGGAGTCGAAAACTCCGGTCGTTCGGCCCGAGGGATTCGACCTCGCGCAGTGGTGGAACGCGTCGATGGCGGAGTTCGATCGGTCGCTGCTGACGTATGCATGTCGTGTTCGTCTGTCCGACTCCGCAATTCGCGCTCTGCCTCGGGTGATCGGTGCCACGGCGATGCCGGCAACTGCGCCGCCCGACGACGACGGCTGGACCACCGTGGACCTGATGCTCGAGAGCGAGGAGGTGGCGCTCGGACAGCTGATCGCGCTCGGTGGGGGAGTCCGGGTGCTCGAGCCGACCTCTCTGCGTATATCTCTGCGCGACCTCGCGTCGAACATCGCACTCGACAACGGTTGAGCTACACCCAGAATCGCATCAGGTAGTTGCCGTTACCGGCGAAGAACTCGGGAACACCGGACAGCCCGAACAGGGTGTAGATCGCTCCGAAGAATGCAGAGTTGACCGAGGGCACGAACAGCAAGGCCACGAGTACGAGCAGACCGTACGTCTTGAACTGCGCCAGCGCTGCCCTCGTGGCGGGTGAGAGCGAGGGCTCCAGCGCGGCGTATCCGTCGAGTCCCGGTACCGGAATCAGGTTGAGGATGGTGGCCATGATCTGCAGGAACGCCAGGAAGCTGAGCCCGTACCAGAACGCGGGGTGAGTGCCGTCCGAGCCGAACAGTCTGATGACGACCAGAAGTGCCACGGCGACAACGGCATTGGCGAACGGGCCGGCCAGGGCGATCCGCCGTTGCGTCGACGCCGAGAACTGGCCGGTGCGCAGGTACACGGCACCGCCTGGTAGTCCGATTCCGCCGATCGCGATGAACACCACCGGCAGGACGATCGAGAGCAACGGGTGGGTGTACTTCAGCGGGTTGAGCGTCAGATAGCCGCGGAGCTCGACTTCGCGATCGCCGGCGCGAAATGCGGTGAAGGCGTGGCCGAACTCGTGCAGGCAGACCGAGGCGATCCAGCCGGCAAGGACCAGAACGAACACCCCGAGCCGCGCCGTGAACGACGTGACGTCCTCGGCCGTCCAGGCCAGCGCGCCGCCCACTCCTGCGACAGCCAGAACGGCAACGAACACCGGACTCGGCAGAACGGGACTGCGCCGTAGTGGGACGGTCATCGGATCAGCGGGACGGTCATCGGACCAGCAACCACTCCTGATCGTGGCGGTAGAACGTGGATCTCTTCACCGTTCTGTCGCCGCCGATGCCGTCGCGCATCAGTTGAGCTGCGGGGGAGCCGAGTTGCATCGCGCGCCCGCTCACCCAGCGGCGGGGCAGCAGACGTCGACGGCCGATCACTCGCGCGCGTAGACCCGGCAGCTCCGGGGTGGGTGCCACCTCGACGCCGGGTACGACGCCGGAGAACAGGCGAGTGTCGTCGACGTAGGCCTCGCCCTCGAGTTCCGCTCCGTCGGCACCGCCGAGGAGCGCCCGACCGACGACGGCTTTGCCCGCGTCGTCGCGAATCAGGGGTGTGCTCGACGCCGTCCCGGTGAGCGCCACTTTGGCGGCGCGCGATCCGGTACCGAGCTTGTAGATGTGGGCTGCGTTGGTCGCGGTCTCCGGTACGAAGGCGACTTCGACGTGCAGGCGGTCGGTACGCATCAGTCGGGTCAGTACTGCGGCCAGGGAAGCGTCGTCGCCCAGGACGATGATGCGGGGTGCGGGAGCGGATTCGATGTCCGAGAAGAGAGCGCTGCAGTCGTCGTCGGTCGGTACGGCATCGGCGCTACGCAGCGGGACGTCGGTCAGCGCGATCGGCAGCAGCGGACTTCCGCAGTGCAGAACGAACGGTGTCACGGCGCTCCTCGGTCTTCGGTCGAACCTCGTCACGACCATAGTGCCCTCGTTTCGGTTCCACCGTAGCGGCATGCGGGCCAGCTCACCGGCTCGGCTAGACTGTTCTCCCGGCCACTGTCGCGCCTGCGACAAATGGTGACTGCTGCATTCGTTCGAGCAAATCTGCAGCACGTCCTCGCACGAAAGCAACGTAGGAGAGCACATGCCGGCGATAGTCCTGATCGGCGCCCAGTGGGGCGACGAGGGCAAAGGCAAAGCCACCGACCTTTTCGGCGAACGCCTTCAATGGGTCGTTCGTTACCAGGGCGGAAACAACGCCGGGCACACCGTTGTGCTTCCGAACGGCGACAAGTTCGCGCTCCATCTGATCCCGTCGGGAATCCTCACGCCGGGCGTGAAGAACGTCATCGGCAACGGCGTCGTCGTCGATCCCGGTGTGTTGCTGACCGAGCTCGACGGGCTGGAAAAGCGCGACGTCGACACCTCGAACCTGCTGCTCAGCGCCGATGCGCACCTGATCATGCCGTACCACGTGGCCATCGACAAGGTGACCGAGCGTTTCCTCGGTGCCAAGAAGATCGGTACCACCGGGCGCGGTATCGGGCCCTGCTACCAGGACAAGATCGCCCGCGTCGGAGTCCGAGCGGCCGATGTGCTCGACGAGAAGATTCTGACCCAGAAGGTCGAGGCCGCACTCGAATTCAAGAACCAGGTGCTCTCGAAGATCTACAACCGGCGGGCGTTGGATTCACAGCAGGTTGTCGACGAGGTGCTCGAGCAGGCAGAGGGCTTCAAGCACCGCATCACCGACACCAGGCTGCAGCTGAACCTGGCGCTCGAGCGCGGCGAGACCATTCTGCTCGAAGGCTCGCAGGGCACGCTGCTCGACGTCGATCACGGCACGTACCCCTACGTCACGTCCTCGAATCCGACGGCGGGAGGCGCATCGGTCGGCTCCGGCATCGGCCCCAACAAGATCGGGACCGTGCTCGGCATCCTGAAGGCCTACACGACGCGTGTCGGCTCGGGTCCGTTCCCGACGGAGTTGTTCGACAATCACGGCGAGTACCTGGCCAAGCAGGGCGGCGAGGTGGGCGTCACCACCGGTCGCGCCAGGCGCACCGGTTGGTTCGATGCCGTCATCGCGCGATACGCCACCCGCGTCAACGGCATCACCGACTACTTCCTGACCAAGCTCGACGTGCTGTCCAGCCTGGACACGGTGCCGATCTGCGTTGCGTACGACGTGGACGGTGTGCGGCACGACGAAATGCCGATGACGCAGACCGGCTTCCATCACGCGAAGCCGATCTACGAAGAGATGCCCGGTTGGTGGGAAGACATCTCCGGTGCCCGTACGTTCGAGGAACTGCCGATCAACGCGCAGAACTACGTCCTGCGTCTCGAAGAGCTGTCGGGTGCGTACATGTCGTGCATCGGCGTCGGACCGGGCCGCGACGAAACCATCGTTCGCCGGGACATTCTGCGGTAGACATTTCGGTGAAATGACAGGCCCCGAGGCGCAACGCCTCGGGGTCTTCTTCTTTCCCGAGCGCACTCGAATAGCGCTCATTCACATATATGTCGAAATTGGAGGGCGCCGCCACTCATCGGCGTGGATAATTGCGACCAGGTTGGGCGAAGGAAGGTCGGGCGATGACTGAAAATTACAACGGATTGGAAGTTTTCGGCTACCAATTCGATCGGTTCGCTTACGAACATCCCTGGATCGGTGCGCAGACCGGTGAATTCATGCTCGGGCCCGAAGGTGGGGGAATGCTCGATTTCACGCACGCCACCGTGTTCGCGCTACCCGAAGGTGGCGCGCACGAGGTGCACGGTCCCATCCTGGACTGGTACCTGGGACATGGGGGACCCTATGGCGCACTTGGCTATCCGATCAGCAACGAGCGTCCGACACCCACCGGTTCCGGTAGATACAACCTTTTTCAGCGTGGGGCCATCGGCTGGTTGCCGGAAGTGGGTGCGTTCACCATCGGTGGTCGATCGGATGAATCGGACGTCAGCCCCGGACCGGACGCTGTATTGGTATCGGCAGTCGACGGCCCTCTTTCTTCGCTGGAAGTTTCTGCCTGAAAACTATTCCTCTTCCCTGTTTCGAGCCATTTATCCGGTCGTGGAGTCTGAATTACCACCGCGATAATTCAAAACAGTGTCGGCTCGTCGAACCCCGGTACTCCCTCGATGCCGAGAATTCGTTGTTTGGTGTTCGCTCCGCCCGGTGCCGAAAAGCCTCCGACTTCCGTGCCCGCGCCGAGTACTCGATGGCACGGGACGATGATCGGCACGGGATTGCGGCCGAGTGCTCCGCCTACCGCTTGGGCCGCACCGGGATGGCCGAGTCGGCGGGCTATGTCGCCGTAGGTGAGGGTCGAGCCCCGGGGAATCTCGCTGCACACGGTGTACACCGAGGCGTCGAACTCGGAGACGTCGAGAACCAGCGGAATCGGCCTCATATCGACGGTACGTCCGCCCAGCAGGCCGACAATTCGGTGGATTGCATCGGCCGCAAGTGCATCTACCTGCCCGTGCGCAGCGCCGAAGCCGGCCAGGTACTCCTCCATTGCCTCGTCCGACGGTTCGGGCAACGCAACGGCGACTATTCCGTCCTCGGTCCACGCGATACCGCAGCGTCCGATGGCGGTGTCGAAGAGCGTGCTGCTCGGCATGGATCCAGTATCCACCCGTCGCCCCGGAGCAGTCCAGTTGATCGGCGAATGGACTTGAATGTTCGATGCCAGTGCGCGAATACTGGGGAGCATGGCCTCGAGAGTTCTCAATGCAACGTCACTGGCCCGCGATCTCGGTAGCTGGCGCGCCGACGCCTCCGCGGATGGATCCGGCAAGCGCAAGGCCTCGCGTCCGACGTATCGCGCGTTGGCAGACGGCGTGCGTCTGCTGATTCACGACGGCCGGATTCCGCTCGGCGTAGGGCTGCCGAGCGAACGCGATCTGTCTGCTGCTCTCGACCTGAGCCGCACGACGATCACCTCCTCGTATTCCGTGCTGCGTGACGAGGGGTATCTCATCAGCAAGCAGGGCTCACGCAGTACGGTCGCTCTGCCCTCTGCCCCCAGCCCGAACGGGCTACTGATTCAATCGACGTCGCCGTCGGGTCCGGTGGTGGACATGTCTCACGCGGCGATGTCGGCCGCGGACGGCACTATGACGGCCGCGTACGAGTCTGCGCTGCAAGCACTTCCGGCGTATCTGCCGACGCACGGTATGGAGCCCATCGGTCTGGCGGTGTTGCGGGAGGCCATCGCACAGCGCTTCGTCGAACGTGGACTGCCAACAACCGCGGATCAGATCATGGTCACCTCCGGTGCGCAGCAGGCAGTTCGGCTTCTGCTGGGCACGCTGACCTCGCCCGGCGATCGCGTCCTGATCGATCACCCCACGTATCCCAACGCGCTCGAGGCCATCAGGCGAGTGGGTGCGCGACCCGTGCCGGTGCCGGTGCGCCCCGCGGACGGCGACTGGGATCTCGACGGAATTCGCAGCGCGGCAAGACAAACGGCAGCCAAGGTGGCATATCTGATTCCGGACTTCCACAACCCGACCGGGCAGGTGCTCAGTGCCGAGGGCAGGGCCGAACTCGCGCGCATCACCCGCGACACCCGAATGACGCTCATCGTCGACGAGACCATGGTGGACCTGTGGCTCGACGCGCCGCCGCCACCGCCGGTCGCATCGTTCGGGCGGGTCTCCGGTTCGGATATCGTCACGATCGGTTCGGCGTCCAAGTCGTTCTGGGGTGGCCTGCGCATCGGGTGGATCAGGGCACACCCGTCCCTGGTCTCACAGCTCGCGGGCTCCCGGGCAGCACACGACCTTGGTACGTCGATCATGGACCAGTTGGCGTCGTCGTTTCTGCTTCAGGACGCGGAACCGGCCCTCGATCTGCGTCGGTCCCAACTGCGTGAGCGTCGGGACATTCTCGAAGATGCTCTGGCCGAACATGTTCCGGACTGGCGCTATCGCCGTTCCGAGGGTGGCATGTCGCTCTGGTTGCAGCTGCCCGCTCCGGTATCGAGTGCGTTGGCCGCCACGGCTCCCGCATTCGGAGCGGTGTTGGCAGCGGGACCACGATTCGGCGTGGAGGGTGCCTTCGAGCGCTACCTCAGGCTGCCGTACACCCGTGAGCCGCAAGAACTTCGGGCCGCTGTTGCGGCGACGGCCGCGGCATATCGAGCCTTGGCCCCGAGCGCCGAAGCGGAGCAGCCGGCCCTGGTGTTCTGAGCGGCTGGTGTTCTGAGCGGCTGGTGTTCTGACCGCGAACTCGAAGTTATGGATGGAAATCACCCGAAAATTGTCCACAACTTCGAGTTCGGCGCAGACGGTTACGCCCAGACCGACGCGATGTCGGTAGCGGCGGCGGGCGGTGGCGTCGGGACTCCGTTCTCGGTGCGGGAGAACCGCGGTGCCGGACGGTGTTGCGTGACGCCGCCGACGTCGATGAGTGAGTCTCGATCCTTCATGTGCGGGTGGTTCGGGGCCTCGGCGAAGGTGAGGACCGGCGACACGCACGCGTCGGTGCCGTCGAAGATCGTGGCCCATTCGTCACGGGTCTTGGTCAGGAACGTCGAGGTGAACTTCTCGCGCAGTTCCGGCCAGCGCGACTTGTCCATCTGCGACGGCAGGTCTGCATCGGAGAGGCCCAATCCGGTGAGGAGCTGAGCGTAGAACTGCGGCTCGAGCGAGCCGACTGCCATGTACTGGCCGTCGGAGGTCTCGTAGGTGTCGTAGAACGGTGCGCCGGTATCGAGAAGGTTGGTGCCGCGGTCGTCGCTCCAGGCTCCGACTCCGCGCCACGACCAGATCATGTGCGAGAGTGCGGCGGTGCCGTCGACCATGGCGGCGTCCACCACCTGGCCCTGCCCGGAGTTCTGTCGCTCGTAGAGCGCCGCCATGATGCCGAAGACGAGGAACATCGAGCCGCCGCCGAAGTCGCCGACCATGTTCAGCGGCGGCACCGGGCGTTCGCCCGCACGGCCGATCGCGTTGAGCACCCCGGTGACGGAGATGTAGTTGATGTCGTGGCCTGCGGTCTGGGCCCAGGGGCCTTCCTGACCCCAGCCGGTCATGCGGCCGTAGACCAGGCGCGGGTTGCGGGCAAGGGCGTCGTCGGGTCCGAGGCCGAGGCGTTCGGTGACACCGGGGCGGAATCCCTCGATCAGCACGTCGGCGCGCTCGACGAGGCCGAGAACCTTCTCGATGTCGGCCGGGTCCTTGAGGTTCGCCTCGACGATGGTGCGGCTGCGCAGCTGGTGGTCGTGGGGAGAGACCTGTCCGGCGCGTTGCACGCGCACGACGTCTGCGCCGAGGTCTGCCAGCAGCAGTGCCGCGTGCGGGCCGGGCCCGATTCCTGCGAGTTCGACGACGCGGAGCCCCGCGAGCGGTCCACCAGTGTTCGACACGTTGATTGCCTCGTTCCGACGTTGTGCGCTGCAATTGTGAATGGAGACTAACTTGTACTAGGTCGTCCAAGTAATGTGGGTGTGGATAATAGGGCTGTGACTGCCCCAGATCCCGTCCGCATCGGTACTCCACTGACTCCCGGCGCGACCCGGGTCATGCTGCTCGGCTCAGGTGAGCTGGGCAAAGAAGTCATCATCGCGTTCCAACGCCTCGGTGTCGAGGTGATCGCCGTCGATCGCTACGACAATGCTCCCGGCCATCAGGTGGCCCACCACGCATTCACCATCGACATGAGCGATCCGGAAGAGCTTCTGGCGCTGATCGATTCGCAGCAGCCCGACTTCGTGGTTCCGGAGATCGAGGCCATTGCCACCGACGCCCTCGCCGAGGTGGAAGCCCGAGGCCGAAGCGTGGTGATTCCCACGGCTCGGGCGACGCAGTTGACGATGAACCGCGAGGGCATCAGGCGATTGGCAGCCGAGGAACTCGGGCTGCCGACCTCGCCTTACGCATTCGCCGATTCGCTGGACGACGTTCGACAAGCGCTGTCCACCATAGGTTTTCCGGCCGTCATCAAGCCGGTCATGTCGTCGTCGGGCAAGGGTCAGTCCGTTGTTCGCAGTGAAGCCGATGTCGAGGCGGCCTGGGAGTACGCACTGAAGGGTGGTCGCGTCGACCTCGGCCGCGTCATCGTCGAGGGATTCGTCGACTTCGATTACGAGATAACACTTCTCACCGTGCGAGCCGTCGACGGAACTTTCTTCTGCGAGCCTATCGGCCACCTGCAGGAATCCGGCGACTACATCGAATCCTGGCAGCCGCAGCCGATGTCCGACGCGGCCCTCGCCGGTGCCCGCGACGTCGCCGAGCGCATCACGACGGCGCTCGGTGGGCGCGGGCTGTTCGGTGTCGAGTTGTTCGTTCAGGGCGACACCGTGTACTTCTCCGAGGTCAGCCCCAGGCCGCACGATACGGGTCTGGTAACGCTTCGGACGCAACGGTTCTCGGAGTTCGAGCTGCATGCCCGCGCCGTGCTCGGTCTGCCGATCGACACGACGCTGCTCTCGCCCGGCGCGTCGGCCGTGATCTATGGCGGTGTCGATGCGGACGGCATTTCCTTCGAAGGCGTCGCCGATGCGTTGTCGGTTCCCGAGACCGACCTGCGCCTGTTCGGCAAGCCGACGAGTTTCGTCCGGCGCCGGATGGGTGTCGCGGTGTCGACCGCGTCGGACATCGAGACGGCGCGGAGCCGGGCCCGCGAGGCGGCAGGCAAGGTTCGTCCTGTCGTCTGACCCGGCACAGGGCACACTGAGCTCATGAGCGCGCTCGGAGAAGTCCTGGTCGGCCTGGTGATTCTGGTCGGCCTCGTCGGCATCGTCGTCCCGATTCTGCCCGGCACAATCTTGATCTTCGCGGCGGTCGCGGTGTGGGCGTGGCTCACCGGCGGAGCGGCCGCATGGACGGTGTTCGCGATCGTGACGCTATTGCTGGTGCTGAGCGGCGTCGTGAAATACACCTGGCCGGGCCGTCGCATGCGGGAGGCGGGCGTGCCGATGCGATCGCTGGTGGTCGGCGGCCTGCTCGGCATCGTCGGATTTTTCGTCATCCCCGTCGTCGGGCTCTTCATCGGTTTCATCGCAGGCGTCTACGTGGCCGAAGTGCCCAGGCACCGCAGCCATTCCGAGGCCTGGCGATCGACCGTGCACGCCACCAAGGCCGCGGGGTTGTCGATCCTGGTGGAACTGTTCGGCGCGTTGCTCGCCTCAGCGGTGTGGCTCGGGGGAGCCGTACTCGTCTGAGGGCCTAAGGGACCCGATACCAAGCCCGGGCATTACCGTCGAGCACGGCGGGTAGGTCGCCGCCGACGGCGTGGGTGATGATGTCGATGTCGTTCTCCGAGAACGGGCGTGGGGCACGGGTGCCCGGCAGATCGGTGCCGAACATCAACGCCGCGGGGTTGACTCGATGGATCTGCTGCAGTGTGTCGGCGATGTCGAGATCCACTCGGCCGAATCCGGTTGCCTTGACGCGTACCCCGCGGTCGACGAGGTTCAGGAGGTACGGCAGACCCTGAGTGGACAAGCCCAGGTGATCGATGCTCACCGCCGGCAACTTCGCGAGGATGGGTTCGAGCGAGAGCAGCAGGGACGCATCGACGTACAGCTCGGCATGCCACCCGACCAGTTCGTGCACGCGACGTGCCTGGGTGGTGAGCATCTCGACATCCGTCTCGCCGCGTTTGAGGTTGAAGCGCATACCGCGCACGCCCGCGTCGTCGAGCGCGACGATGTCCTCGTCGGAGCAGTCCGGATCGATCTGGGTGACGCCCACCCAGCCGCGCCCGAGGGTCTCCAGAGCAGCGAGCAGGTAGCTCTGGTCGGTGCCCTGAAACGATCCCGAGATCACCGCACCGCCGGTGATGCCGAGCCCGTCCACGTCGTACAGATAATTCGAGACCGTGTAGGGATCGGGCAAGAACCCGTGGTTCTCGATCAGCGGAAAACGGGGGTCGATGATGTGCAAGTGGGCGTCGAACACGGGTCTCAGCATGCCAGCTCGCTGATTCGCCGTCGCGGCCCGGTGTCGCGGTGTTTGAATGCGAAACATGAAACCGGAGACCACTGTCGTTCTCGACGGCTACACCTATTTCGAATGTCCGCGCTGGCACGAAGGGAGGATCTGGGTATCGGACTTCTATTCGCACCGGGTCGTCTCTGCCCTCGAGGACGGCTCCGACGTGCGAGTCGAAGCCGAGGTGCCCAATCAGCCGTCGGGCCTGGGGTGGTTGCCGGACGGCCGGTTGCTGATCGTGTCGATGCGCGACTACAAACTGCTGCTGCGCGAGCACGACGGTTCGCTGACCGTCCACGCCGACCTGTCGACGTACGTGACGGCGAACCTCAACGATATGCTCGTGGACGCGCAGGGCCGCGCCTACATCGGGAATTTCGGGTTCGACCTGATGAACTTCGCTCCCGTCGAGACGGCCGATCTGATTCGCGTCGACCCGGACGGTTCTGCACACGTCGTGGCATCGGATCTGTACTTCCCCAACGGGATGGCGTTCACGGGTTCGGGTGAGCTGCTGGTCGACGAGACGGTCGGTAACCGGGTCAGTGCGTTCGACATCGCCGAGGACGGGTCACTGGGGGAGCGGCGTGACTGGGCGACGTTCGGTGAGCTGCCGTCGTCGACGGACATGGCAACGGCTCTGGGCGAGGTGAAAGTGGCTGCCGACGGATGTTGCATCGACACCGACGGCACGATGTGGATCGCCGATGCGCTGGGTCAGCGGGTGCTGCACGTCGCGCAGGGTGGAGAGGTGCTCGATCAGCTCGACTTCGACCTCGGGGTCTTCGCCTGCGGACTCGGCGGATCCGACGGCCGCACGCTGTTCGTCTGCGCTGCACCGGATTTCAACGAGCATCAGCGCAAGATCGAGACGGAGGGAAAGCTGCTGGCGGTTCGGGTGTAGGCGCTTCGCGCATGTGAGCGGAAATTCGTAGTGGGCTACGAGGCAGGAGTGGAGCCTGCGGAACGACCCGCAGGCTCCACGCTCACATGCGGCGCAGCCGCTCAGGCCTTGTCGGGCTCGGAGGCCTTCAGCATGTCCTCACGCTCGACGACCTTCACGCGCTCGCGGCCCTCGGGCTCACCGAGTGAACGCTCGTGGGCGTCGAGGCGGTACCAGCCGTCCCAGGTGGTGAAGGGCACCTGCTTGCCTTCGAGGAACGACGTGACGGCATCGAGATCCGGCTCGGCCGCACCGGCGAAGTTCGGCGCATCCTCGAGCAGGTTCGCGACGGTTTCGTTGGCGTCGCCCTTGGTGTGACCGATGAGGCCGACGGGTCCGCGCTTGATCCAGCCCGTGACGTACGTGGCGGGGACGGGAGTGGTGGAGTGCGGTGACTCGACGACGCGTCCGGCCTCGTTGGGGATGGTGCCTGCCTGCTCGTCGAACGGGAGCTGGCTGATGTTCTGGCTGAGGTAGCCGACGGCGCGGTAGACGGCCTGGACATCCCAGTCGTTGTACTTGCCGGTGCCCTTGACGTTGCCGGTGCCGTCGAGTTCGGTGCGTTCGGTACGCAGACCGACCACCTTGCCGTCCTCACCGAGAACCTCGCTGGGCGACTCGAAGAAGTGCAGGAACAGCTTGTGCGGGCGGTTGCCGACGTCGCGGATGGCCCAGTCCTGCAGGGTGTTGGCGACCATGTCGACCTGCTTGGAGTTGCGGCGGGCCTGCTCGGAGCCTTCGTCGTAGTCGATGTCCTCGGGGGCGACGATGACCTCGATGTTCGGCGAGTGGTCGAGCTCGCGCAGCTCCAACGGGGTGAACTTGGCCTGAGCCGGTCCGCGACGTCCGAAGACATGCACCTCGAGGGCTTTGTTGGCCTTGAGTCCTTCGTAGACGTTGGCCGGGATCTCGGTGGGGAGCAGTTCGTCGCCGGTCTTGGCGAGGACGCGTGCGACGTCCAGGGCGACGTTTCCGACGCCGAGGACGGCGACCTTCTCGGCCTCGAGCGGCCAGGTGCGCGGCACATCCGGGTGGCCGTCGTACCAGGAGACGAAGTCTGCGGCGCCGTAGCTGCCGTCGAGGTCGATGCCGGGGATGTTCAGTGCGCGGTCCGCGTTGGCTCCGGTGGAGAAGATGACGGCGTCGTAGAAGCGGCGCAGATCGTCGAGATTGATATCGGTGCCGTAATCGATGTTGCCGAGCAGGCGAACCTGTGGCTTGTCGAGGACCTTGTGCAGGGCGGTGATGATGCCCTTGATGCGCGGGTGGTCGGGGGCAACGCCGTAGCGAATGAGCCCGAACGGTGCAGGCATCCGCTCGAAGAGGTCGATGCTCACGCCCGGTCCGCTGACATTGTGGTCGGACTTCATGAGCGCGTCGGCGGCATAGATGCCGGCCGGTCCGGCACCGACGATGGCGACGCGGAGTGGACGAGTCTGATCAGTCATGTGCAGCGAGCTACCTTCTTCGAGGGAAGTGCGGACACCCCAGCATAAATTAAGGACAACCTGAGCTGGGGCAGTGGGCAACTTGCCGGATTTCCCGGTTTCCGGTAGGAATTGCTCTGTGCAGACGACATACCTGGTCCGACGGTTCACCGTCGACTTCTGTCGTACCTGCACCAACATGTGTTGTCGGTGACCTGACCCGACGCCCTTCCCCTTCCTGAACAGGACGGGATCCCTCTCTCGACGGCAGCGCTGCCTGAACCAGCCCTCTCGCCGTGCACAGATTCGAGGACACATGACCACCCTGGAACAGACCGCCACCCTCACACTCGACAAGCTCGGCCCGTCGTTCGGTGCCGAGGTCATCGGCCTCGACGTCGCGTCGGCGTCCGATGCGCAGATCCACGCCGTGCGCCGAGCCCTCGTCGAATACAAGGTTCTGGTGCTGCGCGGGCAAACGTTGGACGACGCGGCACACGTCGAATTCGGCCGCCGTCTCGGTGACCTCACCGCCGGTCACCCGGTACACGACAGTGGCCACGTCGCCCCCGAGGTGTATGCGCTCGACAGTCAGGACAACGGGTTCGCCGACGTCTGGCACACCGACGTCACCTTCATGGAACGTCCGCCGATGGGGTCGATCCTGCGTCCCGTCGTCCTGCCCCCACACGGTGGCGACACCAACTGGGCCGACAGCCAGCTCGCCTATGAGTCCCTCTCGGCACCGGTACGGCGAATGATCGACGGGCTCACCGCGATTCACGACGGCAACCGCGAATTCGGCTACTACCTCGCGCAGAAGCGCGGCGGTAAGGGCAACGTGTGGGACGGCAAGGAAGTCACCGCGCTGGTCCCCGTCGAACATCCCGTCGTGCGGGTTCATCCGGAAACCGGCCGCAAGGGGCTGTTCGTCAACCCCGGTTTCACCTCCCACATCGTGGGCGTGTCGGAGGCGGAGAGCCGCGGAATTCTGGACTTGCTCTACGCGCACCTCACCAAGCCCGAGCACGTCGTGCGGCACCGCTGGCGTCTCGGCGATCTGGTGCTGTGGGACAACCGGAGCACCTCGCACTACGCCAACCGCGACTACGGCACCGAGCACCGCAAGATGCATCGCATCACATTGCGCGGAGACATTCCCGTCGGACCCCGGTAGTTCCGGGCCCGTTGGATCGAGGAAGATTGCCTACATGGCGTCGTGGAGTGAACGTAGGCAGCAGTGGGTCGACAGTCGTGAGGAAGCGCGCAACAACGCTTCCGAAGCGGCCGCCGACTCCGGTGAGCAGCGTCCGCCCAACGCGTGGCCGTTCATCATCGCCGCGGGCATCGTCGTCGTTCTGCTCGTCGGTATCTTCGCGGCTTCGAAGTTCGCTCCCGCGGAGAACAACGTGACGCAGGCGCAGCTACTGACCGACGCCGTCGACGGATTCCTCGAGGCACAGAACTCCGGCGACGCAGATCTCCTGCGTGAGAACACCTGCTTCGATCAGGTCGCCGTGCTCGTCCCCGGCGACGATGCGCAGTACCGAACCGATCGAGCAGGCGAGGTCGAGCGCAACGGCGAGACGTCGATCGACGGGGTGCCGTCGGAGTACGAGGTCAACGGCGACCGCGGCAGGGTGACCGTCCCGCTGAAGGAAGAGAAATCCGGAGTGCAGACCGACGACGAGTGGAAGTTCGTCCGCGTCGACGACAAGTGGCTGGTCTGCAATGTCTGATCTCGGTATGTGTGATGTAACGGCAAGTGACGGAAGGCTGATCCAGTGACCTACGCAGGTGACATAACCCCGGAAGCGGCTTGGGAGTTGTTGCAGAGCAACCCCGAGGCTGTGCTCGTGGATGTTCGTACGCGCGCCGAGTGGCAGTACGTCGGTGTTCCGGACACCTCCGGTATCGACCGTCCGACGCACCTGATCGAGTGGGTCAGCTACCCCGACGGTGCGCGCAACACCGATTTTGTCGATGACCTGAAAGCCGCAGGGGTGGACGGCGATCGGCCGGTGGTCTTCCTGTGCCGCTCCGGTCAGCGGTCCATCGGTGCCGCGGAAGCCGCGACGGCAGCGGGCATCGGCCCGTCCTACAACGTGCTCGACGGTTTCGAGGGTGCCACCGACGCCGACGGCCACCGCGGAGCCACGGGTTGGCGTGCAGTCGGGTTGCCCTGGAGGCAGTCGTGACGAACATTCCCAAAGGTGGGGGTTTCGAGAAGCCGCTACCCGAAGGTGTCGGTCAGGGAACGCTGGGAGTTCGCGGCGGTCTGATGCGATCCGGGTTCGACGAGAACGCCGAAGCGCTGTATCTCTCTTCGGGTTTCGTGTACGAGAGTGCCGGCGCGGCCGAGCAGGCCTTCACCGGCGACATCGATCATTTCGTGTACTCGCGGTACGGCAACCCGACAGTGAAGATGTTCGAGGAGCGACTGCGGTTGATCGAGGGTGCCGAGGCATGCTTCGGGACGTCCAGCGGCATGTCCGCGGTGTTCACCGCGCTCGGTGCGCTGCTGAAGGCCGGCGACCGATTGGTCGCTGCGCGTAGCCTTTTCGGGTCGTGTTTCGTGGTCTGCAACGAGATTCTGCCGCGCTGGGGCGTCGAGACCGTCTTCGTCGACGGCGAAGACCTCGAGCAGTGGGAGCAGGCGCTGTCGGTGCCGACGACGGCGGTGTTCTTCGAGACCCCGTCCAACCCGATGCAGTCGTTGGTCGATGTCCGGCGCGTCTCCGAGCTGGCGCATGCTGCCGGCGCAACGGTGGTGTTGGACAATGTGTTCGCGACGCCACTGCTGCAGCGCAGCCTCGAACTCGGGGCCGACGTGGTCGTGTACTCGGGCACCAAACACATCGACGGCCAGGGCCGGGTACTCGGCGGGGCGATCCTGGGCTCGAAGGAGTACATCGAAGGCCCGGTGCAGACTCTGATGCGGCACACCGGACCTGCACTGAGCCCGTTCAACGCCTGGACACTGCTGAAGGGGCTCGAGACGATGCCGGTGCGGGTGCGGCATTCGGTGAACTCCGCGCTGCAGATCGCCGAGTTCCTCGAAGCTCACCCGGCGGTGCGCTGGGTGAAATATCCTTTCCTGCAATCACATCCGCAGTACGAGCTGGCGAAGTCGCAGATGTCGGGCGGCGGAACCGTCGTGACCTTCGAGCTCGATGCTCCCGAGGGAGAGGGCAAGAAGCGCGCCTTCGAGGTGCTCGACGCGTTGCGTATCGTCGACATCTCCAACAACTTGGGCGATTCGAAGTCGCTCATCACGCACCCGGCCACCACCACGCACCGTGCGATGGGGCCGGAAGGTCGTGCGGCAGTGGGCATCACCGACGGCGTCGTGCGCATCTCGATCGGGCTCGAAGACACCGAGGACCTGATCGGAGACCTGGATCAGGCGCTGAAGTAGCGGGGTCAGAGTGTCACCGGTACCGGCTTGTCGATGAGGGAGTAGTGCGCGGCATCGCCTGCGACCACTCGGCTCTTCTCTCCGTTGGGGTGTACCGGCACGTCGCCCGCCAGGGTGATGCGTTCGAGGCGGCGGTACTGATCGTCCCAGTCTGCGACGGCGTAGTGCTGGGTGGCGCGGTTGTCCCAGATTGCGACGTCGCCGAGGCTCCATGTCCAGCGAACAGTGTTCTCCAGCTTTGTCACTCGATTCTGTAGGAGATCGAACAGCGTCTGCGACTCCTTGGTCGACAATCCGATGAAGTTCTTCACGAAGTGGCCCAGAACCAGAGTCTTCTCACCGGTCTCGGGGTGTACTCGCACCACCGGATGCTCGGTCTCGAAGTAGGTGGACTGGAATTCCTTCCGGTACTCCTCGGTCTTGGAGTTCTGAATTTTCTCTGCCGCTGTCGCCGCATAGTCGTAGGTGTTCGAGTGGGTGGCCCAGAGGTTGTCGACCAACGCCTTCAACGAATCCGGCAGCTGCGCGTAGGCGGCAGTCTGTGACGCCCACGTGGTGTTCCCGCCGTATTCCGGGAGGCTGACCGCACGCAGGATCGAGGCCTTCGGGATGCGGTCGACGAAGGTCACATCCGAGTGCCAGCTGTTGGCCTTGCCGTAATCGGAGTCGATGGACAGCGTTCTGGTGCCGCGAGAAGTGACCGTGGGGTGCGGAGTGGTCGGCGATCCGAGTAGTTCCGCGAACGCATACTGGCTTTCGTCGTCGAGGTGGTGCTGGCCGCTGAAGAAGATCACCTTGTGTTCGAGCAGAGCGCGCCGAACGAACTCGACGGTGTTCGCATCGAGGTGGCCACCGAGTCGTACTCCCTCGATGCGGGCACCGAGATTGCCGCCGATCTTGATTGCACGCAGAGCTGTGTCATTCTCGACAAGAGTGTCCACCGACATGTCGGTACCTTTCGCTGGTTGAAGAACTGCCCGAATTGCGCCGGTGCAGTGTGGAATTCAACAAGCTGACCATTGTCGATCGTCGATGTACACAGTTCGATTCACCGTGATCTCAACGCGACGGGCGATCGGTAGCGGTGTCCGAAAGCGACGTCAGTGCTCGAAAACGCTGAGTACCGTTCGGAACTTGGCCGTGGTTTCGTTCAGTTCGGCGTCGGGGTCGGAATCTGCGACGATGCCGCCGCCCGCTGTGGCCGTTCCAGAAAGTCCGTCGGCAGCGAGTTCGATGCAGCGGATCGTGACCATCCATTCGCCGTCGCCGCTGCCGTCGGTCCACCCGACGGCTCCGGCGTAGAAGCCGCGGGAGCCCTCGAAGTCCGCGATCGCAGCCATGGCCGCGGCTCGGGGAACGCCCGCGACGGCAGCGGTGGGATGAAGTGCCAGCGCGAGATCGAGCGCCGAGGTCGCGGGATCGGCCAAGGTGCCGACGATGGGCGTGGACAGGTGCCACAGCTGTGGAGTGCTGCTGAGTTGGGGTGACTCGGGCACATCGAGCGTCTCGCAATACGGCTCCAACGCAGCACGGATCTCGTCGACGACAAATCGGTGCTCGGCCTGATCCTTGGCGCTGGCCGCCAACGCCGCGGAGATACGTGCTTCTTCGTCGGGATCGGTGGAACGCGCAGCCGTTCCGGCAAACGGATGGCAGGTGACGACGTTGCCGCGCTTGCGAACCAACAGTTCCGGGCTCGCGCCGACGATGTGCGTGCCGGTCTTACCTGCGGGCGACAGATCCGCCAGAAAGCCGTTGCCCATCGGATCTCGGGTGACCAGTGCGCTCAACACGGAGGCGGGATCGATCGGTGCATCTGCGGTCACTTCGATGGCCCGAGCGAGCACGATCTTCTCGGCCACACCGGCTTTCAGCTGCTCGACGACATCGCGCACTCGCTGCACATGGACTTCCGGATCGGGAATCTGGCGCGTGACGGTCACGGCCGGTAACGGCGGTTGAGCATCGACCGTCGACCAAGGCCCGTCGAGTCGGTAGAACTCATCCGGCTCGATGAGGGCGGTGGCGTCGGACATGTCGAAAGGGATTGCGCCGACGACGTTTCGGCCCTCCCGCACCGCGGCCACCGCGTCGGCGACATCGGGAAAAGCGTGCCGGACGCCCAGTCCGACGACGTGGTGATCCTGCCGGGAGAGTACGAATTCGAGTGTCATCAGAACGGGTTCTGAGTGCGGCCCACCAGGTCTGCGACGGAATCGAGGACCTTGGTCGGTCGGTACGGATATTGCTCGACGGATTGGATCGTCGAGATACCGGTGAGGACCAGGATGGTCTGCAGCCCGGCTTCGAGACCGGAGAGCACGTCGGTGTCCATCCGGTCGCCGATCATCAGCGTGTTCTCGGAATGCCCTCCGATCGCACGCAGAGCTGACCGCATCATCAACGCGTTGGGCTTGCCCACGTAGTAGGGCTCTTTACCGGTGGCCTTGGTGATGAGCGCGGCCACCGAACCGGTCGCCGGCAGCGAGCCCTCACGGGACGGTCCGGTGGCGTCGGGGTTGGTGGCGATGAAGCGCGAACCCTTCTCGACGAGACGAATGGCGGTGGTGATGGCCTCGAACGAGTACGTCCGGGTCTCGCCGAGCACCACGTAATCCGGGCTCGAGTCGGTGAGGGTGTAGCCGATGTCGTGCAGCGCGGTGGTCAGACCCGACTCGCCGACGACGTACGCGCTGCCGCCGGGCCGCTGATTGCCGAGGAACGTCGCGGTGGCGAGAGCGGAGGTCCAGATCGACTTCTCCGGAATGTCCAGACCGGTGAACGCGAGACGTGCGCGCAGGTCACGGGGGGTACGAATCGAATTGTTGGTCAGCACGATGAACGGAATCTCGTTGGCCTGCAGCTCGGCGAGGAACGTGTCGGCACCGGGGATCAGGTGATCCTCGTGCACGAGGACACCGTCCATGTCCATCAGATACGTCCACTGCTGGGGCTTCTCGGTTTCGCTCACCCTTCCATTGTGAACTACCGGGTCGAGCCGCAAGGTCGACTGCCGAACTATCGGGTCGTTCCGCCGGCTTCACTCCTGCTACTAGCTCGCCTGCCGTTCGTCGGCACGTCGGGAGTTGGCTCGGTGCTGTTGTCGCTCGCGGGCAGTCGTTCCGCCCCACACTCCGAACGGTTCGTTGGCTGCCAGCGCGAACCGTTTGCATGCGTCGAGCACTCCGCAGCCGGCGCACACCTGCTTGGCGCGATCCTCGCGTTGGCGACGTGCCGTTCGCCCCTCACCCGACGGGGAGAAGAAGATCTCCGAGTCCTGGCCTCGGCACAGTGCGTCGATCTGCCAGTCCCAGGATTCGGTGGTGGAGGAGATTCTGCGTTCGATCATGGCGATTGCGGTGTTCTTCGACGTGGCAGAGCTGTTCGGCATCGTGGCGACCCATTCCTTTCGTCGATGCTGTGCGAGACCCAGCCCACACAGAACGATTCGCTACCGAAAAGGCTCGCCGCGTCGTTGGCGCGACGCAATGGTTGAAATCAGGCTGATTCGAGGGGCTGTGCTCGGTGCGCTGCCGACGTCTGCGCGGTGTTCCGGCATGTGTCTTCGTGGCATGGTGGCGGTATGACTCGGCCGCTCAGGTTTTCCGCATTCGTCATGAACACCACGTCTCACATCGTGCACGGTGCGTGGCGTAGGCCGGAAGCAGAGCAGACGAATTTCGCGTCCCTCGAACACTGGGTCTCACTGGCCCGACTGCTCGAGCAGGGGAAGTTCGACTTCATCTTCTTCGCTGACGTCGTCGGCCTGTACAACGACCACCGAGGCTCGTCGCGCAAGTTCGTCGAGTCCGGATTGCAGATCCCGAGCCACGATCCATCCGTAGTTGCGTCGGCGATCGCTTATGCGACAGAACATCTGGGCATTGCGATCACGTCGTCGATCCTGCAGGAGCATCCCTTCAACTTCGCTCGCAAGATGTCCACCCTCGATCACGCGTCGCAGGGTCGGATTGCCTGGAACATCGTGACGAGTATGTCGGCCAACGCGTGGCGCAACTTCGGCTTCGGCGATCTGGCCCTGCACGAGGACCGATACGCCTGGGCGGACGAGTACGTCGAGGTGGTCTACAAGCTATGGGAAGGTTCCTGGGACGACGGAGCTCTGGTGCAGGACAAGGAGACCGGGGTGCACGCGGACTTCTCCAAAGTGCACACGATCGATCACGTGGGCAAGCGCTACCGCGTCGAAGGGCCGCATCTGTCTGCGCCGTCGCCGCAGCGCACGCCGGTGCTGTTTCAGGCAGGTTCCTCGCCGACGGGTCGACGCTTCGCGGCCCGAAATGCCGAAGCGCAGTTCATCGCGTCCCCGTCACCCGAGGCCGCCCAGGCGCTGATTGCCGACACACGGCGGCTGGTGGTCGACAATGGCAGAGCGGCACACGATCTCGAGTTCTACCAGGGGCTGTCATTCGTCATCGGGAGCACCGATGACGAGGCGCGGCGGAAGGAAGCGGAGCTGGACGAGTTCGTCGACGACGAGGCGATGATCGCGCATGCCGCCGGCGGAATCGGCATCGATCTCGGCTTCTACGATCTGGACACCCCGATCGGCGAAGTGCAGGGGGAGGGGTCGCAGAGCACGTTGGCGTGGCTTCGCGAAGCGATCACCGACAGAGAACCCACCGTTCGCGATCTCGCGCACATGCGGACTCGGAGCGGCCGGGTGGTGGGAACGCCCGAGTCCATCGCCGATCGTCTCGAACAGTGGCGCGACGCCGGTGTCGACGGGATCAACGTCATCAACTCCACCCTTCCCGGAAGCTACGTCGAGTTCGTGGAACACGTACTGCCGGTCCTGCAGCAGCGGGGGTTGGCCAAGCGTGAATACGAGACCGGCACCGTCAGGCGCAAGCTGACCGGTGTCGATCGCCTGCCCGACGCGCATCCCGCCGCCCGCTTTCGGGGAGCATTCGGCCGATCGCTCTGACGGCAAGGGTTGAAATCATCGTGATTTCAACCCGAAGTGACACTCGCACTTGACTTTTCAATCCCACGTTCTATACATTCCTGTCACCATCCAGAGCGACCGAGAGACCTTGGCTCGATGACGTCGCAGCAACCCCCTTCCTCGCCGAAGGTGTGGGTGCTACCGCCAGGACCGATGGAGGCACTGCTGATGAGCATCTGTACCTGTACGCACGCTTGACGATTCGCGTACTCACAGCTCGAATTCCTCGAAAGGCACACAGCGATGATCGCTGCCCATCCGGCCCGGCGGTTCCGGTGACTCAACTACAAGCTCGACCTGCGGCCTCGAACCCCGGTGACGACGCACAGGTCCCCGACGAGCAACTCGTGCTGGCCAGGAAATGGCATCCGTGGCGTTGGGTGATCAGCATCGCCACCCTGGTCGTGGTTGCCCAGTTCCTGCACGGCTTCGCCACCAATCCGGGTTGGGACTGGGGCACGTTCGCCCAGTACTTCACCGCGCAATCGGTGCTCTCGGCCCTGTGGCTCACCATCCAGCTCACGTTCTGGGGCACCCTGATCGGCTTCGCGCTCGGCATCGCCTTGGCGGTCGCGCGATTGTCGAACAATCCTGTCCTACAGGTGATTGCATGGTTCTACATCTGGGCGTTCCGATCCATTCCTCTGATCGTGCAGCTGCTGTTCTGGTTCAACATCGCGTATCTCTACCAAACCCTGTCGGTGGGAATTCCGTTCGGACCCAGCTTCTTCGAGTTCGACGTCAACAACGTCATCAGCGGGTCGACGGCTGCGATCGTCGGACTCGCTCTCCATCAGGCTGCATATTCCGCTGAGATCGTCCGCGCCGGTATCATCTCCGTAGATCAGGGACAGCTGGAAGCGTCTGCAGCACTGGGTATTCCGAAAAGGCGAGAGTTCTTCAAGATCATTCTTCCGCAGGCGATGCGAGGCATTCTCCCCAACGCGGCCAACGAGGTGATCAGCCTGTTCAAGGGCACCTCGATCGTCTCCGTCATGGCCATCGCCGAGCTGTTCTACCAGGTTCAAGTCATCTACGGACGAAGCGGCCGAGTGGTACCGCTGCTGATGGTGGCCACCGTCTGGTACATCATTCTCACCTCGATTCTGTCGGTGGTGCAGTACTACGTGGAGCGGCACTACGCCAAGGGAGCTGTCCGCACCGTCGAGCTGACGCCGATCCAGAAGCTGCGAACGAAGTTGGCCGAGATCACTCTCGCCCCGCGAGGAGCGACACGATGACCACACTCGATGCCACGACGACCGCGAAGACCTATGCCGTCGAGGTGCGCGGCGTACACAAGTCCTACGGTTCCCTCGAAGTGCTCAAAGGCGTCGACCTCGTCGTCCGGCCCGGGGAGGTCACCGCAGTCATCGGCCCGTCCGGATCCGGTAAATCGACCCTGCTGCGCATCATCAACCACCTCGAGAAAGTCGACCAGGGGACTGTCCGGGTAGACGGCGATCTGGTCGGCTACGAACGCAAGGGTGCCAAGCTGCACGAGCTGAGCAACCGTGAGATTCTGCGTCAGCGTTCGCAGATCGGGTTCGTGTTCCAGAACTTCAATCTGTTTCCGCACCTGACCGTGCTCGAGAACGTCGTCGAGGCTCCCATCTCGGCGCAGAAGCGTAAGCGCGTCGACGTCGAGCCCGAGGCGCTCGCGCTGCTCGAGCGGGTGGGTGTCGGCGCGAAAGCGCACGACTACCCGCGTCGGCTTTCCGGGGGCCAGCAGCAGCGAGTTGCCATCGCGCGAGCACTGGCGTTGCGTCCCAAAGTAATTCTGTTCGACGAGCCCACCTCGGCTCTCGATCCGGAGCTCGTCGGCGAGGTACTGGAAGTCATCCGCGGACTTGCCCGCGGTGGTGCCACGCTGGTGATCGTCACGCACGAAGTCGCCTTCGCACGCGACATCGCCGACACCATCGTGTTCATGGACGCCGGCGTCATCGTCGAACAGGGCACTCCTGCAGCGCTTCTCGACTCCCCGCAGTACGAGCGGACCAAATCTTTCCTCTCTCACGTTCTGTAGACCACCTCACTTCAGCGAAAGACGGACAACACTCATGTCGAAACCATCACGCAGGCTGACGGTCATGGCCGCAGCATTGGCCATCGTGGCGCTCACCGCGACCGCCTGCAGCGAACCCGAGGCCGAGTCGCAGGTCGTGACCGAGGACGGGCAAAGCTTCGACCTCACACCCGAGCAGACCGAAAGAGTCCGAGTCGACAAGGTCGACGAGATCGCCGCAAAAGTGCCACAGGCCATTCGAGATCGAGGCACGCTGATCGTCACCGGCGCGGGCGGAACTGCGCCGCCGCTGCGCTTCTACGCCACCGACGACACCTCCATCGTCGGATCCGAGGTCGACTTCTCTTACCTCGTCGGAGATATTCTCGGGCTGGACGTCGATCTGCAGGTTGCGGACTGGTCGCAGAACTTCGTCAAGATCGATTCCGGCGAGAACGATGTGTTCATCTCCAATGTCACGGTCACCGAGGAGCGAAAAGACAAGTACGACTTCGCCACCTACCGGCTCGACAATCTCGCCTTCGAGACCCAGAAGGACACCGACTGGAAGGTGGAGAAGCGTCAGGACATCGCCGGCAAGAAGATCGGCGTCGGGTCCGGCACCAACCAGGAACAGCTGTTGGTGGACTGGAACGAGGCGAATGTGGCCGAGGGTCTCGCGCCGGCCGAGCTGGCGTATTACCAGAACACCTCCGACTACTACTTGGCATTGGGATCCAAGCGCATCGACGGTTATCTCGGGCCGAACCCCTCTGCCGTCTACCACGCGGCAACCAGTGGGGAATCGAAGGTTGTCGGGACGTTCTCCGGTGCCGGCGATGCGTTGCAGGGTGAGATCGCGGTGCTGACGAAGAAGGACAACGGTCTCATCGAGGCCGTCCGTGAGGCACTGCAACATGCCATCGACGATGGCAGTTACCAGAAGGTGATCGATCGCTGGGGTCTGCAGTCCGAGGCCGTGTCCGAGTCCGTCATCAACCCGCCCGGGTTGCCTCGCAAGCCCGCAGCGTAGGAGCGCGGTGAAAGTAGTAGTAGTCGTCGGCGGCGGCATCATGGGCGCGTCGTCGGCGTGGCAGATTGCGCGACGCGGTCATGACGTCACTCTGCTCGAGCAGTTCGGGCCGGGGCACAAGAACGGTGCCTCGCACGGCAGCTCGCGAATTTTTCGGCACGCATATGCCGACGACAACTACGTGGCACTGGCCGCCCGGGCACACGGAATTTGGCGTGAGCTCGAAACCGCTACCGACACAGAGCTGTTGGACATCACAGGAGCCGTCGATCATGGAGATCCGAAGACGGTGAATCCGAGGATCGGTGCACTGGAGCGGGCAGGTCTGGAGTTCGAGGTGTTGGAACCCATTGCTGCGCAGCGACGGTGGCCAGGTCTTCGATTCGACACCACAGTGCTGTTCCATGCTGCGGCCGGGCGACTTCACGCCGATCACAGCGTCGCCGCAGCTGTAGCGGCAGCTCGCTCACGCGGTGCGACGGTCGAATACGAGAGTCCGGTGCGTGAGATCTCCGGCTCCGACGTGGTGACGGACACCCGCACCTACGTGGCCGATGTCGTCGTTCTCGCGGCGGGAGCATGGACGGCCGAGTTCGCGCCGTACGGTGCCACTCCGCCGTTGGTCACCACGCAGGAGCAGCCGGCGCATTTCGCGCCGTTGCTTTCCGACGAATTGTGGCCGAGCTTCATCCACCACCCCGGTGCACTTCTCGATACTGCCGGCATCTACGGGTTGTCGTCGCCCGACGGCGTCAAGATCGGCGAGCATGCCACCGGACCGGTCGTCGATCCGCACACCCGCGACTTCGCGGCCGATCCCGCGGGAGTCGATCGCCTGATCGAGTACGCGCGCACGTGGCTGCCGGGAGTGAACGCCGATACAGCCGAACCGCTGACGTGTCTGTACACCAGTACTCCCGATTCCAACTTCGCCGTCGGACGCAGTGGCAACACCGTTGTCGCTGCAGGATTCTCGGGCCACGGATTCAAGTTCGCCCCCGCGATCGGGGAACTGGTCGCAGATCTGGTCGACGGATAATCGAGACAGGAGGCACATGAGCGCAACGTTCGATCTGAACCCTCGCACTGGCGACACCGGTCGAGTACGGCTGAACTTCGTCGAAGTCGATCAGAACGATCCGCTTGCGGCACCTCTGCTGCAGGAGCTGGCGGCGGAGTATGCGTCCAGGTACGGCCGCAGTCCCGGCGTTCAATATCAAGAATTGAAGTCCTATCCCGCTCGAGAGTTCGCCCCTCCGGGCGGTGTGCTGGTGATGGCGTTGGACGACGGTGTTCCGGTTGCCGGCGGCGCGTACCGGCAATACGACTCGACTACCGCCGAGCTCAAGCGTATTTGGACCTCGAAGGCGCACCGTGGCAGGGGGTTCGGCAAACTCGTTGTGGCCGAGCTGGAACGCAGCGCACGCGATCGCGGATATCGCCGGGTGTATCTGACGACCGGCTGGAATCAGCCCGAGGCCGTGGCCCTGTACCTGTCAGCCGGATACACCCCATTGTTCGACCGGAGCTTGCCGTCCAAGACTGTCGGATCGCATCCCTTCGAGAAGAGTCTCGAATGAGATCGCTGCAGTGAGTTCCCCGCCCGGGACGCAGCTCGATACCAGAACCACGGGTACTACCGGAGAGGTATTCGTCTGCGCCGCAGCAGGGTTCACCACTCTGCTCGATTCGGCTGTCCTCGGCATCGGCATACCAGCGATTCGCGGTTCGCTCGGGGCCGGTACCGCAGAGGTCCAATGGATTCTGGCGAGCTACTCGCTGACGTTCGGGTTGGCGCTGGTCCCAGCAGGACGGCTCGGGGACGTGATCGGTCGTCGCCGGTTGTTCCTGTGCGGGCTCGCATTGTTCTCGGTCATGGGGCTACTCGGCGCGATGGCTGCCGACCCGTGGATGGTTGTGGCTGCTCGACTCGGCCAGGGTGTGGGTGCCGGAGTGGTGTCTTCTCAGGTGCTCGGCATCATCACCGATCGGTTCTCCGGTCGGGAACGAGCACGGGCGTTGGGTGCGTACAGCACGGCGGGCGGTGTGGCCGGGCTGTGTGGTCCCGTGCTCGGTGGCGCATTGCTCGGCTGGCTCGATCCGGATGTCGGCTGGCGGGTGTTGTTGATGCTGAACGTACCGTTCGCGGTGGTGACGCTGATCCTCGCTGTGGTGTATCTGCGACCGGATCGCATTGCCCGGCAGGGTGTCCGCGTCGATTCCGTGGGGTTGCTCGCGCTCGGTACGGCGACGCTGCTGCTGTTGCTTCCGTTGGTGTCGTCGATGGCGTTCGTATTCTCGATGTTGTCGGTGGCTGCGTCGGGCGCAATGCTGGTCGGGTTCTGGTTGTGGGAGCGCCGTTTTGCAGCGCACGGGGGAGTGCCCGTTCTGTTGCCTGCACTCCTGGCTCGACGCGGTTACGTCTTGGGCACGTTGGTGGCGATGTTCTGGTTCGGTGCGGTGCTGGCTCTCAACGCGGTGCTCAGCCTCTATCTGATCGAGGGGCTCGGCTTCAGTGCTCTGCGCGCGGCGTTGGTCATGGCCGGGAGTTCGCTCATGATGGCGGTCACCTCGGCCTTCGGTTGGCGGCTGGTGTCGAGGTTCGGACGTTCGGCGGTAGTGGGGGCGGTTGTCGTCGAAATCGCAGTGGTCGCCGGGTACATCGGTACGGTCAATACCGTTCCGCGAGAACATGTGGTGATCGTCTTCGTAGTACTCGCAGCCGTGTCGGGGGTCGCGAGCGGTCTGGTGGACGCACCCAATCGTGGTTTGACCCTCGAGTACGCCCCGGCCGGAGCGAGTGGCGTGGCAGCTGCATTCCTGCAACTGTCACAACGACTCTCGGCAACAATTTCGCTGGCGGCGGTATCGGGGATCTATCTCGGAATACTCGGGTCCTCGGCGGGTGGTTACGGCCGGGCCGTCGCCGCCGGACTGGGAGTGTGTCTCGCGATGCTGTTGCTGTCCCTCGTGTTCGCCATCGCCGACGCGCGTCGCCGCAGACGAGGCCTCGAAGGCCTGAAGTCGTGACCGGAGCGGATGTGGAGAACGGCAACGTCCCGCCGGGTGGGCACGCAACTGACTCGGCAATCGGTGCCGCGATCGAGGTTGCCGTCGCGGGTCTGGACCGGGGCGAATTGCCGATCGGGGCAGTGGTCTTCGATGCCGAACAGGTGCTCGGAAGTGCGTACACACAGGAGCGAGCGCAGGGGCGACGTCTCGTACACGCTGATCTGCTCGCCCTGGAACAGGCAGACAAGGCGCTCGGGTTCCGTCCGGCGTCGGGGGACCCGACTCTTGCGGTGACCGTCGAGCCGTGTCTTGTGTGCGTGGGCGCTGCTGTCGCGCTCGGCGTGAGCCGAGTGTGGTTTGCCCTCGAGTCGCCGGACGACGGAGCGGCCGAACTATTGCGTGTTCGGCAACCACCGGTCCGGTCTCCGCACTTCGTCAAGCCACGCGAGGTGCTCGGCGGGATTCGTCGTGACGAATCGCGGAGGCTGTTCCGTAGATACGCAGAGGGAACGGGTCCGGCAGGAATGCGCCGTTGGGCGCAGCAACACGGCAATCAGTAGGGTAGGTGTCTCACTTCGTGAGTAGCGATCAGGGTGTCCGGCCTGCAGTGTTCGCGTTGTGTGCGAGCGCGGCGGCGACCCAGAAATCCAGTGCCTTTTCGGTTGTCAGTGCATTCGCGTCGACGGTGATCCACCCTGCGCCCATCGACCGATCTTTGCCCATCACGGCATGGTCTGTTCCGTCGCGCTGGAGGTATTCGGGTTCGCGAACTCCCTCCACCCGAACCAGCAGAGCACGATTCCCGGTGCCGACGCACACCACCATCTTGTCTCGCACCATGAAGGCCAGACCGCCGAACATCTTCTGCTCGCGCAGACTTTCCTGATCGGAGAGGATGTCGCGGATGCGATCTGCAAGAAGCTCGTCGTACGCCATGTGCTTGCGCCCCTTCGATGGTCGTTGCCCCCATCGAAGACCTGATCGGTAGTGGGCGCAAGAGTGGATCACTCGCCGTGTGGCATGCCGTTGGCTTCAGCGCATGTCTGTGCAGCAAGCAGAGCTGTGCCGTGATGCTGGTGTAGGTCGTCATGCGGGTTGTCGTGGTTCCTCGTCACCTGCATCTCCGGTCTCGCCGTGGTGGTCGGGTGGGTAGAGGACTTCTTCGGGGTGGTGTGCGTGGTTGATCAGCCCGCGGCGCTTGGGGTCCATTCCTGTGGGGGGGTGCCACAGGGTGCGGCCCGGATATCGATGTGCTGCTGTGGTTTTGGTGGTTGCCCATTTTCCTGGTCCGGTGCCGACGAGTGCGTGGTGCATGTCGCAGGCGAAGGTCAGGGAGTCGATGTCGGTGGGTCCGCCGTCGGTCCAGTCGTCGAGGTGGTGGGCTTGGCACCAGGTCGCGGGTCGGGTGCAGGAGGGGAAGCTGCAGCCGCGGTCGCGGGCGATGAGGACGATGCGTTGGTCGGCGGAGGCGATGCGTTTGGATCGGCCGAGGTAGAGGGCTCGGCCGTGGTCGTCGAAGATGGTCAGGTAGTGGTGGGCGTGGGATGCCATGCGGATGGCGTCGCGGATGGACACGCGGGATCCGGTGGCGGTCATGGCGTAGCCGCAGCCGGCGTTCAGGTCTTTGAGGGTCATGGTGACGATGGCGGTGACGGGGAGGCCGCGGTGAGTGCCGAGGGTGCCGGAGGCGAGTGTGTGCCGGAGTGCCAGTTTCAGGGCGTCGTGACGACGTTCGTTCTGGGTGCGTCGATCACGCGCGGCGGCAGCGTCGCGCACTGCGGTGTCCGGTGCGTCATCGTCAAGGTGATGGTCACCGCCGGCGTCGGATGCGGAGTGGCCGCCGGGTTCAGCAGTGTCTGCAGTGTCGTCGGAGCCGTCGTATCCGTCGGAGTCGAGCGTGTCGTCGAACTCTGTGCGGCAACCACAGTCGGCACCGACTCCGCAGTCGCCTTTGCAGCAGTCGTCGTTACTGCAGTCGCTGGCCTCGTTGCAGGTCGTCTCATCCCACAGGCCTGCATCGCTCGACCCGGCATCACCGGACGTCGGCTCGGGCGTCGGCGCAGTGGCACTGCCGCTCCCGCCGCCGCTGGTCTGATCGTCGTGGTCGCTGGTTTCGTCGTGGACGACCGATGTCGGGTCGGCCGGATTGTTCACGCCCGGTTTCGCAGCTTTGGAGAACAAAGCCTCGAGATAGGCGCGTAGTTCGGAATCGACGCAGAAGTTGCCTTCCGACATCCCGTCGGCACCCTGCTCACCGAGGTAGAAGAACGCATCGCGTCGTTTGCGTGGCTTGGGCTTACCGTCCTCGTCCTCGTCGTAGTCGCCGTCGGGGTTGAGGATCGAGTCCAGGTGCGCCACCAACGGTGCGAAGTCGTCGGGTCGCCGGGTCGAGGCGTACCCCACCAACTGCTGTTCGGCGAGATCGCGGGTCTGCGGATCGACACTCGTCGGCAAGTGTTTGAAGAATTCGCGGATCATCTGCACATGCTTGGCATCGAGCAACCCCGCCCGCAACGCTGTCGCGGTGTGCGGCAACAACGGGGGCAGGGCTTCACCGGACAGTGCGGTGCGATCGCCCAACTCCGCAGCGAGACGCACTCGCGCCCCGGCGGTTCGTGGGGTGATCCGCAGCATCCAGGCCACCGAGCACGGCACGGACCCCGGATACACATCGAGGCCGTGTTGGGTGATCAACTCGTTGAGCCAGGTGTACGAGTACGCCGTCACGGATCGGGTGAGCGTTTCCATGCGTTGGATCACCGCACGCCGGTCGGCATTGGTCCACGACACCGACCCCTGCCCGGCCAACTCGGCGACCGCGGACTCGACACGGTCCACAAGTATCGACAGTGCGGGATCGGACACGACAGGGGGAGGCGGCACCGTCTCGATGCCGTCCACCCCTGATCCGCCGTCCCCCGAAAGCATGATCAGAATCTATCGCGACCCACCGACACACTTTCGAACACACGTTCCCGGTCGTACTTGGCTGTTGAAACGGTGGAGTGGAGCATCGAACTATGTGGGGGATTACACATCGATCGAAAGTGTGACATTGTCGATCTCGCGTAACGACGAGTCGCGTAGATGCTGGTGGCGGGGTTCAATACTTCCCAAGGCGGACGTAACGACCTCAGCAGCGTTGCTTGTTTCGGTGACGAAAGCCGCTGCTTGTCAGTACCTCCGAACTCGACTGTCGGGTCGGTGTCCAATGTTGTGTGTTGACCCAGTGGGGACGATCGACATGAACGACGCATTTAGTTTCGCCGCTTCGTGCAGTTCACCGAAGGAACTGATCACTCGACTTCAGTTCGGTACGACGGACTTGTGGCCAGAGGACGTCGCCCTTCCGACCCGTTGGCGCTGTATGGCCGATCTGATCGATTCCGATCGAGGCATGCTCGTCGAACTCGACGGTGCACCGTCGCGAGCGGTTGTGGACGCGCTCGTTGCGACGGCGGAGTTGTGCAGGCAATCGGCCACCGAGTCTGTGCCCGCGGCTGACTGGGAGTATCTCCGGCGGGCGTTGGGATGGCTCGAGCGCGGTAGTTCCGGTGTCGATCGCGCTCTCATCGCCGTGGGCCACGAGTTGGCACTCATGGGCCTCGACGGGGTGGAACAGGACTTCTCGGTTGCGACCTGGCTGTGCATGGACGTGCTGGATCGGTTTGCCTCGGCCGGCGAAACGGTTGGGTACTGGGTGCATCGTGTGAACGCTCGGGTATCGAATATTGCTGAGCAGCAGCCTGATTCGGTCTCAATTGCCGACGAGAACTCTGAGCTGACAGTGGCCGTCTGACTAGTGGGGATAGTCCCATGGTTGCTTGATTTCTCGAGTGAATGTCGACTGCGATAGGGACGAAATGCCCTCCGCAGGAGATCGATCGCTCAGTCCGAGAGTGATGCTGTGCCGTCGTAACCTGCGACAGCTTTCTTCGCGGAGCAGACGGCTTCGGCAATGTTGTTTCGGTTCTGATCGATGAACAGTTGATCTCGCGTATAGAGGGCACCATGCGCGTGCGCGAGCCCTCCGCTGGTTGCGTTCTTCATTGCCGCGAGTCTGGCGATGACGATGTCTGGGAGTTCGGCAGTCCGAGGGTCGGGATAGATCGTGAAGATTCGGCGCAGCCTGTCCCATCGATCGGTGTCCGGGGACCATCCTCCGTCGGAGAAGTTGTCGGCACTGCAGAGTGGCGCGAATCGATAGGCGAAGTAGGCCAGGTCGTCGATGCGACGGCCCGGTCCAGCTTCGTCGAAATCGATCAACGCGACGGCTGTGGATCCCTCGAAGACGAAGTTGTACGGAGCTGCATCCCAGTGGCAGATCACCTCGGGGTCGACGCCGTCGGGTAGGTGTCGCGCATGGCCGTCGGGCAACTGCACACCGATGGTGAGGTCGTGTAATCGACGTAAGATCCGGACAGCGCTCTCCAGAGCTTCGACGCTGCGAATGGCGGCCGGCATCGGGTAGTTCCCGGCAGTCCCATGTCGATACGTGAGTATTTCTCGACCCTGGCCATCCACCCCCAGAAATCGCGGAGCGTAGGGATAGCCCTTGCGCTCCAACTCCTTTAGGAGACTGTGTACGGCAGACGAGTGGTCTCCCGTTACTCGACGCACCGTCTCGGCGACCCGATGAACGACGGTGCTGTTGCCTCCCGACAACGGCATTTCCGTCTCGTACTTCATGCTTCTACGTTCTCATGTCGATGTAGGAGTGCAGGCGGGAAACCGCCCCGATCTTCACCCAAGTTGGCAACTGCGCGGACCCTCTCGTAGTATCGAACACGTAGGACCATCCAGAGCGACCGAGAGACCTGGCTCTATGACGTCGCAGCAACCCCCCGCTTGTCGGGTGAGGGTGCTACCGCCGGGACCGATGGAGGAAACGCACGTGAATACCCGAGTAGCTGCAGGCTTCGTCACCGGTTGTCGCCGGCTCCATCTCGATTTGTGCCGTCTGAACGGTTCGACCTGTCTTAGCTGACATTTCGGCACCGTACTTTTCGACACCACACCTCATCATCTGCACGTACTCCTTCCTGGGCACACGTGGCTCGGACGCCGGAGTTCTCGTGCGATCGACCAGATACCGGAGACACCCACGTGTCCACTCGCCCTGTTCTTCTGGTGGCCGGAGTAATCGCCGCCACCGCCACACTGCTCGCCGGGTGCGCAGGTAGCGCCAACACCTCGGCCGCCGACGCGGGCCCACCGCAGTCCGGAGGGACGCTGCGTTACGGACTGTCCGGGGCTCCTACCTGCTCCGACCCGGCTCAGGCGGGTACGAATCAAACCATCTACGTCACCCGGCAGGTGGTCGATTCGCTTACCGACCAGAACCCTGAAACCGGAGAAGTCGAGCCATGGTTGGCCGAGAGTTGGGAGGTCGGTGCCGACGCGAAGTCCTTCACCTTCCAGCTGAAGGACGGTGTGACGTTCAGTGACGGCACCCCGCTCGACGCCACCGCCGTGAAGGACAATTTCGACGCCATCACCGGCACCCTCGGTGCTGCCAAGGCTCCGCTTGCTGCCAGTTACCTGACCGGATATCAAGGTGCCACTGTCGTTGACCCCCTCACCATTCGCATCGACTTCTCGGCACCCAATGCGCAGTTCCTGCAGGCGAGTTCGACGCCTCAACTCGGAATTCAATCCATCGCGACCTCGGCGCAGTCGGCTGAGTCGCGGTGCTTGGGTACCAACGTCGGATCGGGACCGTTCACCTACGCGGACTATCAACAGGACCGTTCCGTCACTCTGGCCAAGCGAAGCGGATACAACTGGGGCTCTGCGGTATTCGGTCACGAGGGCGAGGCCTACCTGGACCGCATCGAGTTCACCATCGTGCCCGAATCGGGTGTCCGTACCGGAAGCCTGTCCTCCGACCAGCTCGACGCCGTCAGCGATGCACTACCGCAGGACGCTCCACAGATCGAGGCGACCGGTGGCCGGATCCTGACGGCATCCAATCCGGGCGTTCCGTTCGGCATTCAGCCCAACGTCACTCGCGGTGCGCTACAGGACCCCGCCGTCCGGACGGCCTTGGTGCCGGCGATCAACCGTCAGGAACTCGTCGATACGGTCTTGGGACCGGACTTCCGAACGGCGACAAGCACGTTGGCCAGCGCCACGCCGGGGTACGTCGAACTCGCCGATGTCACCTACGATCCCGAGAAGGCGAAGTCGCTGCTCGACGCGGCTGGATGGGTTCCCGGTGGGGACGGCATCCGTGAAAAGGACGGGCAGAGGCTGAGTTTCAAGGTCATGTATTCAGCGGTGTTTGCCGGCAACCAGGCGATTCTGGAGCTGACCCAGCAGCAATTGCGCGCGGTGGGTGTCGACCTACAGCTCGAGCTGGTCTCCACTTCGGAGGCGACGGCACGGCAAGGCACAAAGGACTACGACGCGACGTACTACAACAGCACCCGCGCCGACGGTGACATTCTGCGCACCTCGTTTGCCGTGGACGGTCGGAACTTGAACGCGCGCGGCCCGATTCCGGATTTGGATGCATTGTTGACGGAGCAGCTCTCGACCACCGACGTGGGGGCCCGCAACGAGATCCTCGCAACCGCGCAGCAGCAGGTGCTCGACAACGGATTGTGGATTCCCACGATCGAGCTGTCGCAGGCAGTCGGCGCGGCGTCGAAAGTGCAGGATCTCAAATTCGAGGCCTCCGCTCGCCTGCAGTTCTTCGACACTTGGCTGAGCGGGCAGTAGAGCTATGACCCGCTACATCGGACAGCGAGTACTGCAGGCACTGGCAGTGCTGTGGGCTGCGTTCACGATCTCGTTCATCGTGCTCTTCCTCCTTCCCTCGGATCCGGTCAGTCTTGCCGTGGACTCGGCCGGCTCGGGCACCCCGGCCGACGCTGCGGCCATCGCCGAACTGCAGGCCCGCTACGGTCTCGATCAGCCGGTGCTGGTGCAGTACTGGCACTCGCTGGTCGGGGCCGTGCAGGGCGACTTCGGACTGTCCATCGCCACCGGCCAGCCGGTGACGACGGCCATTCTCGACGCGGTGCCCAGCACACTCGGCTTGGCGGGGACGGCCCTGGTGCTGGCGGTCGTGTTCGGATCCGCGGTGGCCTACGCCGCCACGTACACCCAGATCGTCTGGCTGAAGAACCTGCTGCTAGCGCTCCCACCGCTCGGGGTGGCGGTGCCGACGTTCTGGGTAGGACTACTGCTGCTGCAACTGTTCTCGTTCCGACTGCGCTGGTTTCCGGCGTTCGGTGACGCAGGCGCGGCGTCGTTGGTGTTGCCTGCGGTGACACTGGCATTGCCGACCGGTGCTGTCATCGCGCAGGTCCTGGCTACCAGCATGGCGACCACGTGGAAGCAGCCGTTCGTGGATGTGGCTCGGGCCAAGGGGGTCTCACGCATTCGGGTGCAGACGCGACACGTTCTGAGACTGTCCTCGATCCCGGCCTTCACGATTGCCGGAGTCTTGGTGGGCACCCTGCTGGCCGGATCGGTGGTGGTCGAGACGGTGTTCTCGCGCGCCGGAGTCGGACGGCTGACCCAGACATCGGTGCTGGCCCAGGATATTCCAGTGGTGCAAGGCATTGTCGTTCTGACCTCGCTTGTCTTCGTCCTGGTCAATCTCGCAGTCGACCTGCTCTATCCGCTGATCGATCCGCGCATCGTGCGCGAATACCGGCCCGTGCAGGCCAGTGCAGAACCGGAGAAAGCTCATGTCTGACATCCTGATTCGCGAGGCCGCCGTCCATTCGGCAGTTCCCCCGGTAGTCGAAGAAGCACCGGCACCCGCGCGGCGCCGGGGTCCCCGAGACGTGCTGAAGCACATCTGGCTCGGTGCCTCCGTGGTCGTGCTGTTGCTGGCTCTCGGGTTCGCGCTGTTCCCGTCCGTTTTCGCAAGCGGCGACCCGCTGGTGGGTACACCGGCGGACAAGCTCCAGGCGCCCAGCGCGTCGCATTGGTTCGGCACCGACAACATCGGCCGTGACGTCTTCACCCGAGTGGTCCACGGTTCCGGACTGTCTCTGACGGCAACGCTGTTGGCAGTCGGTATCGCCCTGGTGGTCGGCTCGATCATCGGTCTGGTTTCGGGTGCCGTCGGCGGATTAGTCGACGCGGTGCTGATGCGAATCGTCGATGTGTTGCTGTCGATTCCGACGCTGTTGCTCTCGCTGGCGCTGGTGACCGCTCTAGGCTTCGGCACCGTGAACGTCGCTATCGCCGTCGGCGTCACGCTGATTGCCAATTTCGCCAGAGTGATGCGCTCGGAGGTGCTGCGGGTACGCAGATCACTGTATGTCGAAGCGGCTTACGCCTCGGGTGTGCGGTGGTTCGATGTCTTCCGCAGGCACATCCTCAGAAACTCGTACGGCCCTGTGATCGCGCTCGCTGCAGTCGAATTCGGTATGGCAGTTCTCGCGGTATCGGCGCTGAGCTTCCTCGGCTTCGGCGCTGCTCCGCCCACCCCGGAGTGGGGATCGCTGATTTCCGAGGGCCGCAACTTCCTGGCCACCGCCTGGTGGATGACCACATTGCCGGGATTGGTGATCGTGGCCGTCGTCGTGTCCGCGCACCGCCTAGGGCACGCACTTGAGAGGCGATCACAATGAGCCCCATTCTCGAAGTAGAGAATCTGCACGTCAATTACGGTGAGACGACCGCCGTCTCCGGCATCGGGTTCACCGTCGACCGCGGTGAAGTGGTGGCCGTGGTCGGTGAATCGGGCTCCGGGAAGTCGACGACTGCCCACGCCCTCATCGGTCTGCTCTCGGGTTCCGGCCGCATCGTGGGCGGATCGGTAACGTTCGTCGGGCAGCGGCTCGACACAGCCTCGGACAAGACGTTGAACCGGTTGCGCGGCCGTCATATCGGGCTCGTCCCGCAGGATCCGACCACCTCGCTGAACCCGGTGGTTCGCGTCGGCGACCAGGTTGCCGAGGTGCTGCGGGTGCACGGTCTCGCAGATCGCCGGTCCGCGAAGGTCGAGGCAATTCGCATCCTCACCGAAGCGGGTCTGGACAACCCCGAGGTGCGGGCGCGGCAGTATCCGCAGGACCTGTCCGGTGGGCAGCGTCAGCGCGTACTGATCGGAATCGCTCTCGCGTGCCGCCCGGAACTGGTGATCGCCGACGAGCCGACCAGCGCCCTGGACGTCACCGTGCAGCGACGCATCCTCGATCATCTCGACGCCAGGATCGCCGAGACCGGTGCCGCTGTCCTGCTGATCACTCATGACTTGGGCGTGGCTGCGGACAGAGCCGATCGCCTGATCGTCATGAGCGCGGGTCGGATTGTGCAAACCGGCCCCACCGCAGAGGTACTGGCGAACCCGACGCACGCGTACACACGTCAACTGTTGGCCGCTGCGCCGTCGCTGAATACGACCGTACGACCCGCGCGCACCACGGCAGCCGAACCGATCCTCACGGTCAGCAACGTCTCGAAGCGGTTCACCATAGGCCGCGGCATCCACCTCGATGCGGTCAAGGGAGCCACGTTGACCGTCGAACGCGGGCGGACGGTCTCGCTCGTCGGCGAGTCCGGGTCCGGTAAGTCCACGTTGGCGCGCATCGCGATCGGCCTGGAGACCGCGTCGTCGGGTTCGGTCACGTTCGACGGCGTGGACATCACAGGTCTGCGTGGCAAGGCCAGGCGTGAACTGCGGCGGCGTGTTCAGATCGTCTATCAGAACCCGTACGCGTCACTGAACCCAAAGCTGCGCGTCGGCGAGATCGTGCGAGAACCGCTGGACGCGTTCAAGGTCGGTTCCTCGCGTGAGCGTTCCGAGCGTGCCCGAACGCTGCTGGATCAGGTAGCACTCACCAGCGACTACCTGGCCCGACGGCCGGCCGAGCTCTCGGGTGGGCAGCGCCAGCGCGTCGCCATCGCCCGAGCGTTGGCTCTCGCGCCGGAACTGGTGGTGCTCGACGAGCCGGTCTCGGCCCTGGATGTGTCTGTGCAGGCGCAGATCCTGACGCTGCTCGACGACCTCCAGTCGGAGCTGGGCCTGAGCTACCTCTTCATCTCGCACGATCTGGCCGTGGTCCGTCAGATCAGTGACACCGTGGCCGTCATGCAATCCGGCGTCATCGTGGAATACGGCGACACCGCAGCATTGTTCGACAGTCCACAGCAGGATTACACCCGCGAGCTACTCGGGGCAATTCCCGGAAGCGCACACGAGAAAGCGAGCACCAGTGTCTGACAAGCTGTTCCTGACCGCGATAGAGCTGAAAGGCACCGGCGCACATCCGCAGGCCTGGCGTCGTCCCGATTCTCGCGCGGACGAGGCGTTCACCGCAGGGTTCTGGATCGACCAGCTCCAGACTGCAGACCGAGCGGGTATCGATCTCGCGTTCCTGGGCGATTCGATTGCCAGTCGGACGCTCGAGGCCGCAGCCATCGCGGCCCGGGCAGCTGCCCTCACCGAGAAGATCGGGCTGGTGCCCACGATCACCGTCACGCACACCGAGCCGTTCCACATCTCGAAGCAGATCGCGAGCCTCGACTTCGCTTCCCACGGCCGGGCCGGATGGCAGGTCGAGGTGAGTCCGGGTGCCGAGCAAGCAGCGCTGTTCGGTCGGAAAGCGGAGCAGGACAACGGCAGCCTGTGGCGCGAGGCGGACGAGGCAATCGAGGTCGTCACCAGGCTCTGGGACAGCTGGGAGGACGACGCGGAGATCCGCGATGTCGAGTCGGGGCGGTTCATCGACCGAGACAAGCTGCACTACATCGACTTCGAGGGTGAGAACTTCTCGGTCAAGGGTCCGTCGATCACTCCGAGGTCTCCTCAAGGACAGTCGCTGGTCGTGATTCGCGGTGACTCCACGGAGTCCGTGTCGGTGGCCGCTGCGCGTGCCGACATCGTCCGCATCGTCGCCGACACGGTCGAGGACGCGGCGACGACCGCCGGCCGCGTTCGACGGGCCGTCGTTGCCGAAGGCCGTGACCCGGCCGAGGTGTTCGTTCTGCTGGACGTGGAGACCTTGGTATCCGATTCTGCTGCTGAGGAACTCGCTCAGCTCGACAACTGGGCGGGGCACGTCAGGGCCGCTGAGGGCGTGTCGCATATCGGCGACTTGGCAGGCTTGCATCTCCTGCTCGGTTCCATCGAAGCGGCCGGCCTGGACGGTGTGACTCTGGTACCGCTCGCGTTGCCGTCGGGAATCCGATCATTACCGGCCACCGACACCCGCAGCGGATCGACTCTGCGTGATCGTCTCGGCCTGACGCGTCCCGTCAATCGCTACGCACTCGAAGGGAAGAGCCTGTGACGAAGAAGCAGATACATCTAGGTGCCCATTTCCCTGGCGTCAACAACACCACCGTCTGGGCCGATCCGGAATCGAAGAGCCAGATCGAGTTCGACTCGTTCGTACATCTCGCCGAATCGGCCGAACGCGGCCTGTTCGACTTCTTCTTCCTCGCCGAAGGATTGCGACTGCGAGAGCATCGCAACAAGATTCACGATCTCGACGTGGTCGGTCGACCGGATACGCTCACCGTCCTCAACGCTCTCGCATCGGTGACGACCAAGCTCGGACTGGCCGGGACGATCAACACCACGTTCAACGAACCGTTCGAGCTCGCCAAACAGTTCTCGTCGCTGGACCACCTGTCCGACGGTAGGGCGGCATGGAACATGGTGACGTCCTCGGACGCGTTCACCGGCGAGAATTTTCGGCGGGGCGGCTATCTCGATCGGGCGGATAGGTACGTGCGCGCCAACGAGATCATCGACGTCGCGCGAAAGCTCTGGGACTCCTGGCAGTCCGACGCATTGGTCGTCGACCGCGAGCGGGGAATCTTCGGTCGCGAGTCCGAAATCCGCGCAGTCTCGCATTCAGGTCCGCAATTCGATGTGCAGGGTCGCTTCACGCTGCCGCGCAGTCCGCAGGGGCATCCGGTTCTGTTGCAAGCGGGCGATTCCGACGAGGGCCGCGAGTTCGGCGCCGCCAAGGCCGACGCCATCTTCACCATCCACGGCACGCTCGAGGACGGACAGAAGTTCTACTCCGACGTCAAGGGTCGGCTCGCCAAGTACGGCCGCGAACACGACGACCTGAAGGTGCTGCCCGCGGCGACCTTCGTGCTCGGCGACTCTGCGCAGGATGCTGCCGAGAGGGCGCACCACATCCGGCATCAGCAGGTCAGCGGTAAGACGGCTATCTCGTTCCTCGAACAGGTGTGGGGACAGGACCTGTCCGCGTACGACCCGGACGGGCCTTTGCCCGACATCGAACCCAGCGGCGAGGTGTCCATCACCCGTGGCCGTGCGCGACACGGAGACCCCAGAACCATTGCCCAGCAGTATCGCGAGCGCGCCGAAGCAGACAACCTGAGCATTCGTGAACTGATAATCGCGATGACGACGCGGCAGCAGTTCGTCGGAACCCCTGCGCAGGTGGCCGAGGAAATCGACAGTTACGTGCAGAACAACGCGAGCGACGGCTTCATCCTCGTCCCGCACATCACCCCAGCCGGCCTCGATGAATTCGTCGACAAGGTGATTCCGGAACTTCAGGACCGCGGCAGCTTCCGCACCGAATACGCCGGAACCACCTTGCGCGACCATCTCGGTCTGCGTCACCCGTACGAACAGCGTCAAGGAGTGCGAGCATCATGAGCGATTTCGAACAGGACTGGAAGCAATGGCATGCAGACCGAGAGGCGTCCTACGGTGATCCTCTGGGTTGGGTCTCCTTGACCGGTTTGTACTGGCTGACAGATGAATTCGAGACCGTCGCCGATCTTCCCGGCCGGTGGAAGGCGGACGCCGATTCGGTGACTGTCGAAGGGTTCGACGGCGTGACGACTCTGAATCCGGTGGAGGGCGCACCGGGCATCCTGGTCGAGGACGGAGGTCGGCGGATCGAGGTGATCCGTCGGACCGGTTCTGTCGCGCTGCGGGTACACGACCCGAAAGCGCAGACCCTCCAGTCCTACAGCGGTATCCCGGCCTACGAGCCGAGCGAGAAGTTCGTTGCCACCGGGACGTTCACCCCGTACGACTCGCCGGTGACCGTCACGACCGGAGCCGTGGTGGAAGGACTCGAACACCATCACTCGGCCGTGGGCACTCTCGACTTCGAGTTGGCCGGTACCGCTGCGCAACTGATTGCGTTCGGCGGCACCGGCAACGGTCTGAAGGTCCTGTTCACCGATGCCACGAGCGGGGTGACGACCTATCCGGCTGCACGGATTCTCTCCATTGCGGCACCCGAGAACGGTTCCGTTGTGCTGGATTTCAACCGGGCATCCAACCTTCCGTGTGCGTTCACCGACTACGCGACGTGCCCCGTCGCGCCTGCTGAGAACAGGCTGACCGTCGACGTCGAGGCCGGGGAGAAGAACCCGAGATGACGCGAGTTCCGTTGTCCGTTCTCGATCTGTCCCCGATCAGCGAGGGGTCGACCATCCAGCAAACGCTGCGAAACACCCTGGATCTGGCGCGCCAGACCGAAGAGTGGGGTTACGAGCGCTATTGGGTGGCCGAGCACCACTTCGTGGCAGTCGCGAGTTCGTCACCCGCCGTGCTGATCGGTCTGATCGCCGCTGCTACCAACAGGATTCGCGTCGGATCGGCTGCGGTCCAGCTCGGTTTCACCACAGCTGCCGCCGTTGTGGAGTCCTTCGGAACGGTGGACGCGTTGTATCCGGGTCGTATCGATCTTGGTGTGGGTCGATCCGGGCAGCGGCGTGCCGAAGCGCTGTCCGGTGACCCGGTACCCGAGCAGCCTCGCGATGCGCGAACGATCGACGGGGTGCTGTTTCCAGCTCCGTATTCACCTGTTGCACTGCTGAAGTCGGCCCGACTGGCAGCATCGCTGGGTGCCCTCCAGCAGCCCGAGGCGATCTCACCGGACTTCGGTGATCAGCTCGACGATATCGCGGCGCTGCTGTCCGATACCTATGAGCGAAACGGTGTGCCCTTGTCGGCCCGTCCCGGTGCGGGTGCCCAGGTGCAAGTGTGGTTGTTCGGAAGCAGTGCAGGGCCAAGCGCCCGTGAAGCGGGTGCTCGAGGACTACCGTTTGTCGCGAATTACCACGTCAGTCCTGGAACGACACTCGACGCGATCGACGAGTACCGGAGTGCATTCTTGCCGTCGGAAACGTTGTCCCATCCGTATGTTGCAGTGTCAGCTGATGTGGTTGTGGGAGATTCGGATTCCAGCGCGCACGAGTTGGCGGCGTCGTTCCCTCAGTGGGTGTACAGCATTCGGAGCGGTCACGGTGCCGTCGAGTATCCGGATCCCAGGAGTCTCACACCGCTGTCCGACGAGCAGTACTCACTGGTGGCCGATCGCGTAGACACCCAATTCACCGGCTCGGCGGCGACGGTGTGCGAGAAGCTCGATGGTTTGCAGAAGGCCACCGGCGCAGACGAATTGGTTGTCACCTCGATGACCCACGACCACGCCGACCGGTTGCTCTCGTACGAACTGCTCGGTAAGGAATGGGGACTACCGCGATTACGCGTGTAGTCGGGAACAAACGATGTGAGAGAACAGTTGAGGGCGGCATGACTCGAGTAGCGGTAGCAACATCATTCGGTGGGCCAGAGGTCGTCGAGATCGTCGATCGGGCTCTGCCCAAGCCTGCAGCAGGGCAGGTTCTGGTAGAGGTGAGGGCCATCGGGGTCAATCCGATCGATTACAAGCTCTACAGCGGCGCGTTCGGCACCGACGAGTCGTCGCTTCCGCTCCCGCTCGGTAGCGAAGCGGCCGGCGTCGTCGTTGCTGTCGGTAACGCGGCCGAAGGTGCGGGCGGGCCGATCTCGGTCGGCAACGAGGTGATCGTGTCCGGTGCGAAGGGGGCATACGCCGAGAAGATTCTCGTTCCTGCGGATGCGGTACTGCCGAAGCCCGCCTCTCTGGACTGGAATGTCGCTGCCGGCCTGCTCGTCGTCGCCGGTACCGCATACGACACGCTCGAAACGGTCGCTGTGTCGACCGGCGACACCGTGCTCGTACACGGCGGGGCCGGCGGAGTCGGATCCATAGTCGTGCAGTTGGCAAAGGCCCGTGGTGCGACCGTGATCGCCACAGCGCGTGCGGAGAACCATGACGCTCTGCGGAAATACGGTGCGGTGCCGATCGAGTACGGCGAGGGATTGCTCGATCGTGTGCGGGCCGTGGCACCCGACGGCATCGATGCGGCCATCGACACGGTCGGCACCGACGAGGCCGTGGATGTATCCCTCGAATTGTTGACGGACAAAGCCCGTTTGGTCACGATCGCTGCCTTCGAGCGGGCCGCCAACGAGGGTTTCCCTTCGGTGGGTGGCGGTAACCCGCAGAGCGCGGAACGGCGTAAGAAGGCAGCCCTGTCACTCGTGCGACAAGCAGGTGAGGGTGATTTCGAGGTCGTCGTCGCGAAGACGTTCCCGTTGGCCGATGTAGCCACAGCGCACTTGGAACTGAAAAGGGATCACCCGCGCGGAAAGTTCGTGTTGATTCCGTGACGGAAGAAGTTGACGTGCTGAACAACTGGGCTGTCGCGGAGGTACTCGCGCGCTACGCGCACGTGGTGGACAATCAGGAGTGGGAAGAGTTGGCGTCGGTCTTCACTCCCGATGCAACCCTGGAGGCAGAGAAAAACCTGATCATCGGACTCGACGGTATCCGGGGGTATCTGGAGTCGTTCGATCCGAAGCGATCTCATCACACGCTCAACACCATCACCGATATCGACGGTGATATAGCGCGGGTGTGGAGTCGGTTCATCGTGGTCGAGTTCGACGCCACCTCTCTGACCGGTGATTACGTCGATCAGGTGATCGCGACCGGAGACGGTGCCCGAATCTCGAGGAGGCGCATCACCGTTCGCAATCGACCGGACATTGCTCAACACGAGGCGGAATCGTTCGCGAGCTGGGCTCGGTCGTGACCGCGGAAGTTCGCGTCGATTCCGACACTGCGGCCGAGATCCTGGACGTTCTCTCCCGCTACGCCCAGGTGATAGACAACCGGGACTGGGATCAGGTCCACACAGTGTTCACCGACGATGTGGTCTTCGGGGCCGGAGAGGCTGCTCGGCAGGGTATTTCGGCGGTGCAAGAGATGGTCGAGAACGTTCGGCCCTATCACCCACACCACACGTCCAATACCATCCTCACCCGCCGCCCGGATGGAACCATCCGGGCGTGGAGCAAGTTCGTCATCGTTCGAACCGACGGCACCGCGGGCAGCGGCGACTACCAGGACACGCTGGTGCACACCCACCGTGGCTGGAGAATCGCGCACCGAGTCGCAAGCCGCGGAAACCGTCGACGCGACGACCCCGGCGGTCCGTCGAGCAGGACATTCACTTTCGCTTCCTGGAGGGGATGACAGGAGCCGCGGCGACTGGTTCGGCTGCGCTGGATAAATCGGTTGATGGTTGTGCGCCCGGTTGACAACATCATTCGCATGGAAGGATTCGACCCCGCGACCAGTTTTGGACCGGAGGTGTCACGGCGATACGACAGATCCGTGCGTGGCGATGAGGACGACACCGTTCGCTTTCTCGCCGGTCTGGCCGCCGACGGATCCGCACTCGAGTTTGCTGTCGGTACCGGGCGTATCGCGATTTCGCTTGCACACCGGGGCATTCGAGTCGACGGTATCGAGCTGTCGCCGGATATGGTCGCTCGGTTGCGTGAGAAGCCGGGCGGCAACGAAATCGATGTGACGATCGGCGACATGTCGAGCGCGACCGGCCCAGCGGACGAATATTCGCTCGTCTACCTCGTCTACAACACGATCTACAACCTGCTGACTCAGGACGGTCAGGTGCGTTGCTTCGAGAACGCGGCTTCGCACCTGACGGCAACCGGAGTCTTCGTCGTCGAAGCCGGTGTGCCGTCGGCATGGTTGCGCGGGAACCAGTTCGTCAACGTCGAAAGACTTACTGCCGGTGAGGTCATTCTCGATGTCAATCGCTATGACCCGGTCACACAGATCCTCGACGAGAACCACGTCTCGTTCACCGATAGCGGGATTCGGCTGGACCCGATCTCGTGCCGACTCATCTGGCCGGCCGAGATGGATCTGATGGCGAGAATCGCCGGATTGCAGTTGCGGAGCCGGTGGGGTGGTTGGAACGGCGAGCCCTTCACCGCCTCGAGCGAGCGGCACATCAGCGTGTACGCGCGCAGGTAGCGGACTGAACCGTTCCTGTCGAATCCCTGTCACGACCCGCAGCCGAGGATTCGTCGGTGTTCCGAGATGATCTCAGCAGCAGCGGGAGCAACGCGAGTGCAGCGATCAGAGACAACCCACCGCATCCGACGAGAAATCGCCAATCACCCAACCAGGCTGCGAGCAGGGGCGATCCGGCTCGCGCGAGTGCTGTCGGAACGGTGATGACCGCGAGCACACTTGCGAAATGCAGTACCCCAAACGTGTTGGCCAGGACCGCCGGCTTCGCGACGACGGCCACGCCTTGGCCGAGGCCCACCGCCGCCACACACAGCAGTGTCAACGGAATCGATAGCCCGACCAACGGCAACAACAAAAGCCCGATGCCCTGGATTGCGAAGGATACGGCGGCTGCCACCGTGAAAGACAAGCGACTGCCCGCCACCGTCAGAATGAGTCTGGCGACGATCTGCAGTACCCCGACTGAGATCAGGACAGAGGTGGCGACGGGCACCGAATGCCCTCTATCGATCAGGTAGGTGATTCCGAGCAGCAAGAATGCGGCCGACGACGCTGCCTGCGCGACGAATGCGACCGTCAGCAGCCAGAACCGGCTCTGCCGCAGCACAGTGCCGAGCGGAGCGCCGGAGCGCCCGATAATTCGGCTGCGGTGTGTTGTTCGCGAAGGCACCGAGACAACATGAGCCGGTACGGCGGTGACGGCCAAAGTCGCTGCCAGAGCAATGACGGTTGTCCGCCAACCGAACTGGATGTTCAGCCACCCTACGAGGGGGTAGACAAGATAGGTCGCCAGGCCGACGACCATCGTCACCGTCAGGATCGACTGGTTTCGCTGCGGGGGCTCGACAGATACGGCCAGTACCGCGAAGGACGCTTCGTAGGTCGACATGGACAACGCCAAACCGATCAGGGCGAACGCGCCGTACAACAGCAGGAGGCTCTGGGCCTGTGACCAGAGAAGTACCGACGCCGCGCCCAACCCGGACCCGGTCGCCATGAGGGCGCGGCCACCGACTCGGTCCAGGACCCGCCCTACCGGTAGTGCAGCGAAGGCCCCCATCAAGGTCGAGACCGTTGTCGCCGCCGCGATTGCGGTTCGCGATGTTCCTAGGTCGTCGGCCATGGGAATCAGCACAACCGGCAGGGTCTGCACCATGGCGATGTAACCGATCGAGTTCGTCAGTGCGAACACGGCAACCAAGCGTTGCTTCGACTTCGGTGACAGCAGTAGCGAGTCGGTGGCCGCGAGTGTCATTCGCGCAGCAGCGGCAGCAAGGTGGTGCCTTGGCGCTCGATCTCACGAAGGTAGGGCGTATCCGACAGGACGAAATGGGTGATCCCGAGATCCTGGTACTTGCGCAGTGACTTGGCTACGTCGTGCGCCGACCCGACGAGCCAGGTGGTGCCGGCACCGCCGCCGCCCACGCGTCCGGGGGCCGTGTAGAGGTTGTCGTCCAACACATCTCCACGTGATGCCAGGTCGAGCAGACGCTGTTGCCCGACGGCGACTCGACGGTGCGGATTTCGGAATGCGTCGGATTGCGAACCTGCGAGTTCGGCCACCTTGGCTTCCGCATCGGTCCACGCTTGATCGGTGGTCTCGCGGACGAAAGTGGTGACGCGCAAGCCGAATTCGAGCGGTCGATGTTGCCGGTCGACATCCTCGCTAAAGTTTTTCAGCCGATCGATTCGTTCGGCAACTCCGTCGAGCGTCTCACCCCAGAACAACTGAACGTCCGCATGAGCGGCCGACACTCGCTCGGCTGCCTCCGAGGCACCCCCGAAGTAGAGCTTGGGGTGCGGACGGCCAGGGCGTCCGACGATCGGCGGGGACACGGTCGAATTCTCCACCTGGAAATGCTCACCTCGATAGGTCACGTTTTCCTCGGTCCACAGCTTGCGTACCAGTGCGATGAACTCTGCTGTTCGTTCGTAACGGCGCGACTGATCGCTGTCGACGTCGCCGTAGGCACCGAGATCGTCTTTGCCGGAGACGATATTGACCCGTACCCGACCTCCGGTGAGATGATCCAAAGCTGCTGCCGAGGCGGCGAAGTGGGCGGGAGCCCAGTATCCGGGACGGACTGCGATGAGCGGCTCGAACGTGGTGGTTCGAGCCGCCAAGGCTGTTGCAACCGTGAATGTGTCGGGACGGCCCCATCCGGCACCGATCAATGCGCCCGCCCAGCCGTTCTGCTCGAGCGCAATGGCTTGACCGGTCAGGTTCTCCAGGCTGTTGTGGCCCTCGACGGCGTCGTCGCCGCGGTGGCCGGGATCGACCTGATTGGGTATGTACCAGAGGAATTCGTTGGTCATGTTCTCTCTTCTGTCCCTTCGAGGGCGATTCTGTTCAGCTGCACCTCACGTACATCCGAGGTTTGGCCCTGCACGAGGAGAAACAATGCCGAACGTGCGTGGAGTTGTGCAGTGTCGTCGGATTGAATGCCGCGGCCTGCGCGTGAGATCAGCAGAGCCCGCGTCAGCGTCGACAATGCTTCTCCGACCTCAGCTTTGATGCGCAGGCGATCTCCTGCACGGTGCCGGTCGTCGCCGGACTGCTTCGCGGCGTCACTGAGGCCGTAGGCATCGGCACGCAGCTGTGCGATGCGAGGTCGCCACGCCTGGGCAACCTGTCGGGCTGCCGGTGTGGACACGTCGAGTTCGGCAAGCACCGTCTCGGCCAACCCGAAGTGATGTGGACGCGCATCGCTTGCAACACCGAAGTCCTTCGTGCGATAGGTGGCGAGCGGCACCCTGTCGATGACGTATTCGTCGGGCACCACTACGTCCGCCAGCTTCACCCGCTCGGTGCGGCTCCCGTGAACTGCGCTCAGGCCCAGTCCCACTGGACGGATTTCGGAGGTGACGGGTACCAGCGCAGTGACCACCGTGCGCGTCGCGCGTTCGACCGCGGCGACGGTCAACACCGTGTTGAGGCCCCAACCGCTGACCCAGGAGACCGTTCCCGAGAACGTCCAACTGCCGCGATTGTGGACCGCTTCGATGAAGTGATCGGGAAACTTTCGAACGTCGCTGACCGCCGCCCCGACGAGCACACGTCCACGCAGAATTTCGTAACCCAACTCGGGCAACTCTCTACCTGCGGCGTGTGCTTCGGCGAGTCTGCCGACCATCGGTCCATGTTGGGCCCAGACGAGCCACGTATTGAGGCACGCCCCTGCGATTGCCTCGTGAAGTCGACGATCGGTTGTTCGATCGACTGCAGCACCGCCGAATTCCGGAGGGGCAAGGTGATTGAGCAGCTTCAGTTCCGAGAATTGTTCGATTCGCTCATGGGTTACTCCGTGCTTGTCGGTCTGCAGGGCAGACGGCCGCAGCGCGCGTTCGGCGTACTCGAGTACGCGATCGAGGAACGGAATTTCTTTTTCTCCGGTAATCAATTGCGTGGACGGGGTTACGCGGAACGAGCTAGGCGTCATGCGTTCGTTTCTCCATTCGGCTCATACGTCCCCCGCTCTGCAGTGTGCACAAAGCTACTGCGGTCGAGTGGGTTTCACCCACCTTGTAATCACGATGAATAGAACTCGTGACCGAATTCCGCGAGTGCCGTTGACTGTCCTCAATCGTCGATCGAGTCCGCGCTCGAAGCGTGGGTCGCCTGGATGTATTCATATTGTCTGTCGGGACAGATCTCTGTAGAAAGGCGAACTACGTGTTCACCAAGAAGTCTCAACGCACCGTCGCATCCGTCATTGTTTCTGCCTCCGCTGTCTTTGCATTGGCAGCGTGCAGCAGCGGTCCCGCCGCGCAGGCCGACGTGGGATCACCGGTGTCCGGTGGCACGCTCACGTTCTACGATCCGGTCGAGTACAACGCGTGGAAGCCCACCAACTCGATCTGGTCCAACAGTCAAGTCTCGGACAATCTTGCCGAGCGTCTGATCTGGCAGGACCCCGAAACCGGTGAATACCGACCGTGGTTGGCCGAGTCGTATCGGATCAGCGACGACAACCTCACCTACACGTTCGTGCTGAAGCCGGGCGTCACGTTCAGTGACGGCACCGCGCTCACAGCCGAGGTCGTCAAGGCGAACTTCGATCAGCACGGCAACGGCGACGAGGCTCGCGGAATCACCAAGGATCCGTTCTGGACCGACTACGCCGGTACCGATGCGATCGACGACCGGACGGTCGCAGTGAAGCTGTCCGAGCCCAACGCCGGGTTCATCCAGATTCTGTCGAACTACCGCGCGAGCTCGATATTGGCGCAGTCGTTTCTGGATCGAGACCTCAACGGTCAGAGCGATCTGCGTAACTGGGTGGGTACCGGTCCGTTCGTCGTCGAATCCGTCGACGGAACGACGGGTGTGACGTTGACGAGCCGCCAGGACTACGACTGGGCACCCGAAGGGTCCGGGCACAGCGGCAAGGCATATCTCGACAGGATCGTGTTCAAGACTGTTCCGGAGGGTGGAACACGCGTCGGCGCTTTGCAATCAGGGGAAGCGCAGATCGCTCGTAACATTGCGCCGTACGACGAGGAGACGGTCACTGCCGGTGGCGGAATTCTTGTGGCCATCCCGGTCCAGGGCGAGACCAACGATCTGACGGTGGATCTCAGCGACCCCACAGCGCCGATCCAGGACAAGCAGGTGCGGCTGGCTCTGCAAGCGGCTACCGATCGGGACGAGATCAACAAGTCCGTTCTGTCGCCCAACTATCCGATTCCGACCAGCGCCTTGGTGCAGGGGACCCCACTACGGGGTGAGTCGAGCAGCTACCTCGCCTACGACTTGGACAAGGCGACATCCTTGCTCGACGACGCCGGCTGGACAGTGGGAGCCGACGGAGTACGCGAGAAGGACGGCAAGCGTCTGTCGTTCAACCTCCGCGTCGCGCCGTATTACCAGGTATCACAGTCCGTAATCGAAGTCGTTCAATCGCAGTGGCGCAAAGCAGGTGTCGAGGTGAACCTGACCCGTCCGTCGCTGACCGAGTACGAATCGCAGCTGGCGAGTGCCCCCGACTGGTATTTCACCCAGGGCCAGACCTCGACTGCGGAACCGAGTGTGCTGCGTACCTCCTATGGCAGTGATCGGCAGAACGTGACGAAGAATGCCGTCCCGGATGCCGAGCTGGACCGGCTACTCGAGGCACAGTCTGCCGAATTCGACCCGGTAGCAAGAGAGACAGCGATCCAGGCGGTCGAGGACCATATCTTCACTGAGGGTTACTCGATTCCTCTCTACGACGAGACGCAGGTCTTCGGACTTGCTCCCGAGGTGCAGGGCTTCACGACCGAATCCACCGGTCGCTCCTGGTTCTACGACACCTGGCTGTCGGAGTAGGCGCGGAATGAGTACCTACATCCTGAAGCGGGCTGGGCAGGCAGTGCTTGTTCTGTGGGCCGCGTACACGTTGTCCTTCCTGCTCCTCAATGCACTGCCCGGCGACGCGGTCAGCAACCGGATCCAGAACCCGGAGGCCCAACTGTCACCGGAGTCCGCGCAGGCGCTGATTGCCTACTACGGCCTGGACCGACCCCTGGTGGTGCAGTACTTCAGCGGGCTTGGGTCGGTGCTGCACGGTGATCTCGGATTCTCTCTGACCAACGGCACCACTGTGGGAAGTCTTCTGGCCCAGGCTTTGCCGAGTACGCTGCAGCTGACCGGTCTGGCGTTGGTGTTCGGATTGATCTTCGCGGCTCTGTTGGCGACGGGTGCCAACTACGCGCCGTGGAAGCCGGTGCGCGAGTTGCTCGGGGCGATTCCGGCGCTGTTCGGTTCGGTGCCCACATTCGTCGTGGGCATCCTCGCTCTGCAGTTCCTGTCCTTCGAGTTGGGTTTGATCCCCTCCACCGACGACGGCACCTTCCTTGCGCTTCTTGCACCTGCGGTGACCTTGGCGATCTTCATCACGGCACCACTGGCACAGGTGCTGGCCATCTCGATCGCCACGACTCGCGATCTGCCGTTCGTCCACGTACTGCGGGCCAGGGGAGCCGGCGAAGGGTACAGCTTCCGTCGCGGCGTACTGCGAAATTCGTCGCTTCCGGTGCTGACGCTCCTGGGGCTGGTCTGCGGCGAGCTCATCGCTGGTTCGGTGGTGACCGAAGCCGTGTTCGCTCGCTCCGGAATCGGACAGGTGACCGTCAATGCTGTAGGTACCCAGGACCTTCCGGTTCTGCAGGGGGTCGTGCTCATCGCCGCATCGGCGTTCGTGGTGGTCAACTTCGTCGTCGATATTGCCTACCCGTTCCTCGACCCACGAATACTGGTGGCGACAGGTCGGACACGAAGGGCCGGAGCCGGACTACGGGCACCGGCGAAGACCCTGCTCGGCGATTCCCGGCTCGACGGCATCGGCGCGGTGTCGGTCGGTCGTGGACTCCCAGCGGAGGTGTCGATGCCATGACGACCCTGGACTCCGCTGCGCCACAGGACGACACCGCAGTACAACCGTCCCACAATGCACGATCGATCGGCACAGTACTTCGCTGGTTGCGTGGTCATGCCGTGCTGGCAGTAGCAGTGACAATCTTCTCGATCGCGGCCGCGTGGGCCGTCGCGCCGTCGCTGTTCACAGCCTTCGATCCCATCGCCATCGACAACACTCGTAAGTTGCTGCCGCCGTCGGGAGAGCACTGGTTCGGAACCGATCTACTCGGTCGAGATCTGTTCTCTCGCATCGTCTATGGAGCGCGTGCCTCATTGCTCGGCGCAGGCCTTGCCGTTGCCGTTGCGGTCGTCGCCGGCTCCCTGCTCGGTTCCGTCGCCGGATGGTTCGGAGGTGCCCTGGACAGTGTCGTCATGCGCGTTATCGATGTGGTGCTCTCCATTCCCGAGTTCCTTCTGGCCATCTCCATCGTCGTGTTGTACTCCGCCAGCACCGGCCGCGCTGGATTGATTCCGGCCGCACTGGCTGTCGGGGTCACGTCGTCCGCGAAATTCGCTCGGCTGATTCGCTCCGAAGTGCTGAAGGTGCGGACGAGCAGCTATGTGGAGGCCGCAGTTACGAGCGGCGCAACGACGTTCACGATTCTGCGCCGTCACGTGGTGCCGAACTCGCTGGCACCCACCATTTCACTGATCGCGGTTCAGCTCGGAATTGCCATCATCTGGATTGCGTCCCTCAGTTTCCTCGGGTTGGGTGCGCAGCCGCCGGACCCCGAGTGGGGGCTGCTGGTGGCCGACGGTAGGCAGTTCATCGCAACCAGGGGTTGGCTCACCCTCTACCCCGCACTGACCATCATCGCAGTAGTGATGTCGACCAACATCATTTCTCGCCACCTCCAGAAACGGAACGCCCGATGACCGGCACACCAGTACTGTCCGTCGACAGCCTCACCGTCGGATATCGAACCGGCAGGGATCTACGACCGGTGGTACACGGGGTCGGGTTCGACGTCGGTCCAGGTCAGGTTCTGGCGCTCGTCGGGGAGTCCGGGTCGGGCAAGACAACCACCGGGCAGGCAATCTTGGGGTTGCTACCCGCGAACGGCCACGTACTCGGCGGCACGATCACCTTCCGCGGTCGGGATCTCAACACCTTCACACCCAGAGAATGGCGGCAGGTCCGCGGCAGTGCGATCGGCCTGATCCCGCAGGACCCGTCGGTCTCGCTCGATCCGGTGCGACGGGTGGGGCATCAGGTCGAGGACGTGTTCAGGCTGCACACCGATCTCGACGCGGACGCGCGGCGGGCACGAGTACTCGATCTGTTCGGTCTGGTCGGATTCGACGACGTGGAACGCAGATACCAGCAGTACCCGCACGAATTGTCGGGCGGCATGCAGCAGCGTGTATTGGTTGCTGCCGCAGTAGCTTCGGAACCGGACCTCATCATTGCGGACGAGCCCACATCCGGCCTGGACGCGACCGTGCAGAAACAGGTCCTCGATCTCGTGGACGACCTGCGAACCCGGTCGTCGACGAGTCTCGTTCTGGTCACCCACGATCTCGGTGTCGCCGCCGACCGGTCCGATCTCATCGGTGTCATGCGGGGCGGGCATCTGGTGGAACTGGGCGCAACGGCCGACGTGCTGGCCAACCCGCAAGACAGTTACACCCGACATCTTCTCGACAGTGTGCCGTCGCGTCGTGCCTCTCGGCCGATAAAAGCCGCTGTGTCCGCTGAGAAGGCGACGGTCATCGAGGTCGCCGAACTCCACAAGACATACGGCGACAAGCCTGCTGTGGAGGGAATTTCGTTCTCGGTGCGCGCAGGGGAGACATTCTCGATCGTAGGCGAGTCCGGAAGTGGTAAATCCACCACGGCGCGCATCTTGACCGGGCTGACCAACGCGACCTCCGGAGCGGTGACGATCCTGGGCACAGAGACGACGACGCTGAGCAGCAGGGATTTTCGGCCGCTTCGCCGCGACGTGCAGATCGTCTACCAGAATCCGTATTCGTCGTTCGACCCACGATTCAGTGTGTTCGACGTGGTGGAGGAGCCACTCCGATCGTTCCAGGAACCGCGGTGGGGGCGTCGTCGCAAGAACGTCGACGAGGTGGCGGCTGCGCTCGAATCAGCAGCGCTTCCTGCTGATTTCGCTGCTCGCCATCCGCGCGAGCTGTCCGGCGGACAGCGGCAGCGCGTCGCGATCGCCCGGGCGTTGATCCTCGAGCCGAAGGTCCTGGTGCTCGACGAACCGATCTCGGCGTTGGACGTGTCGGTTGCGGCCCAAATCCTGGAGCTGCTGCAGCGGCTGCAGAGCGAACACGGGCTGACCTACGTGTTCATCTCGCACGATCTGGCTGTCGTGGAGGCCATTTCGGACAGGGTTGCGGTGATGCAACGCGGCCGAATCGTCGAGCAAGGTCCCGTGAGTACGGTATTCGACAACCCCACCAGCGACTACACCGTGAAACTGCTCGAGGCGATCGCAGGCCGCGACTCCATCGGCACACGAGGTTCAGCATGAGCGCATCGACGAACGATCTCGACGCTGCAGTGGCGCAGTTCCGCACGGTGTTCGCCGAATTGGCTAAGGGTGCTGCCGAACGCGACCGTTCGGGAGAGCATCCGTACGAGCTGGTGCAGCAGCTGGCTCGTGCAGGCTTCGGAAAGCTACGCGTCCACCAAGAGTTCGGCGGCTTCGACGTCGATCTGCCGACGCTGTTCTCACTGCTCGCCGAGGCCGGGCAGGCCGATTCCAACATTCCGCAGATCTGGCGCGGTCACTTCACCACGACCGAGATACTCAGACGCGAAACAGATCCCGTGGTAGCCGAGCACTGGTCGCGAAAGATATCCGACGGGGCCGTGTTCGGTAATGCTCAATCGGAACCCTCGGCTTCGGTCGTGGGACTCGAGACAGTGGGCGGGCACGGTGCCATCACCGCTCGGGTCGGTGTCGACGATGCAGGAAGCAGGGTGGTGTCGGGTACCAAGTTCTACTCGACCGGATCGCGCTTCGCGCAGTTCATCCGTGCCGCCGTGCTGGACGAGAACGACCGCCGAGGATTCGTGGTTCTCCCTGCCGACCACCCAGGAGTTCAGCACATCGACGACTGGGACGGCGTGGGTCAACGTCAGACCGGAAGTGGAACAACGATTTTCACCGCCGTACCCGTCGAGCCACACGGTGACGTGGGCGTGGACAAGGACGCACTGCGCGGTCTAGACTCCTTCGTGCAGATCGTCCACCTGGCAAATCTCGTCGGTATCGCTCGTAGCGCGGTGGCCGAGACCGTCGACATCGTGCGCACTCGAACACGGACCGGTCGCCACGCGACAACCCAGGACGCTGCGTCCGACCCCGATGTGCTCGCGGTGATCGGTACCCTGTACTCCCGATCACTCACCGCAGAGACGTTGCTGAAACACGCTGCAGAGCAGCTGCACTCGGCGCACGAACTCGATGACGAAGCGGCTTTCGCCGACGCGTACGTCGAAACCTCCGCAGCGCAGATCGGCGTGGCCGATGCTGTCCTGGACCTGGCCTCGAGCGCTTTCGACGCCGGCGGATCGTCCACAGTTCGCGCCCGGGTGGGACTCGATCGTCATTGGCGTAACGCGAGGACTCTGGCCTCACACAATCCGCTGATCTACAAGCCGAGAGTGATCGGGGACAACCTCGTCAACGGAACTCGCCCGGTCTCGGGCTACTACGGAGAATCGGAGAGTCAGCGATGACGCGTCGGCTACATCTCAATGTCAACATCCTCAATGCCGGTGTCTTCGGCGGCTCCTGGCGGTTTCCCGAAACCGACGGACTGGCGAGCTACTCGATCGACCACTACACCTCGATTGCGAAGAAGGCGGAGGAGGCCGCACTCGACGCGGTGTTCCTTGCCGACGGACCACAGTTCGACCCGAGCACACGCCACCGACCCGGCAACAATTTGGAGCCGACCACGGTGCTGGCGCGAGTGGCCGCGCAGACCGAACGCATCGGACTCATTGCCACCCTCTCGTCCTCCTACAACGATCCCCGTGAAATCGCCCGTCGACTCGGTGATCTCGACTACGTCAGTGGTGGTCGGTTCGGCTGGAACGTGGTGACCACGGCCGGCCCGATAGCGGGCGCGAACTTCGGTCGTGACGGCGAGCCCGAGCACGCGCTGCGATACCGCAGAGCGGCCGATGTGGTGGAACACGTTGTTGCGCAATGGAGTTCTCGTGCCGAGCTGGTCTCCCCCCAGGGCAGGCCCGTGGTAGTCCAAGCCGGCGGGTCGAGCGATGGCAAGCAACTCGCCTCGCGCGTGGCCGAGGTGGTCTTCTCCGCCGAACAGGATCTCCACAAGGCACGTGCGTTCCGTTCCGAAATACGCCAGGGTGCAGTGCGATTCGGCCGCGATCCAGAGGAAATCGTGGTGCTTCCCGGGCTCTCGACGGTCCTCGGTAGTACCGAAGCCGAGGCGCTCGCTCGTCGTGAGCAACTCGACGAACTACTACCCGACGCCTACGCCCGTGCACGGCTGTCCGGTCAGCTCGGTTTCTCCCTCGACGGTCTTCCGGACGACGAGCCGATCCCTGCCGAACTGCTCCGCGACCCGGACCACGCCGGCGGTTCGCAGACGTTCTATCGTGTGGTCCGCGACATCATCGACCGCGAGAACCCCACGGTGAGGCAGCTGCTCAAGAAGCTCTCGGGTGGAGGCGGACACCGGATCGTCGTCGGCACTCCCGAGCAGATCGCCGACGATATCGAGCGGTGGTTCCGCGGAGGGGCTGCGGATGGCTTCAACGTCATGCCCGACGTATTGCCCTCGGGATTCGATGATTTCGCCGATCATCTCGTTCCCGAACTGCAGCGCCGTGGATTGTTCCGAACCGAGTACGAGACCACGACCCTGCGGGGTCATCTCGGTCTCGGTCTCCCTGCCGCACCGACGTCGACGACTCGTCCCCTAGTGAGTGCAGTGTGAGAACGCGATTCGCCTTCGACGAAACCAGGAGCACACCATGACCGTCGTACTCGAACTGGCAGTGACGGACTCGGATGCGGGGGTGTCGTTGGCCGATGCCGATGCCATCCTTGCCGTGGCGCAGGAGTCCGGCATCGATGCGATCAGACTTCTCGACCGGGCAGGTGAATCGGCGGTAGTCGATCCGTCCGTAACGGGTGCTTATCTCGCCGGCCACCACGACGGTCTCGGATACCTGATCGACGCCAGAACCACTCACAATGCGCCGTACAATCTGGCGCGTCGGGTGTCGGCCTTCGACCGGGCAACCGATGGCCTGGTCGGGCTCGTCCTGAATCCGGGCGATGGCGACGAAGTGAGCGATGCAACGGCCCCCGATCGAGGAGCCGTCGAGTCCGCCGAGCGATGGGGTGAGTACGCGGGCATCCTCGAACAGCTGTGGGAGTCTTTTCCGGCCTCTGCACTTCTCGGTGACCAGGAACGCGCACTCGTGGTCGACGACAGCCTCGTTCGGGCGATCGAGCACGACGGTCGGTTCTATCGAGTGGCGGGCCCACTGGACGGTCCTGCATCGCGTCAGGGGCGACCACCTCTCGTCGTTGCCGAGCCGGACGCGGTGGGATGGAAGCGTACGGCGGCACATGCCGATGTGGTGATCATCGATGTTCCCAGTGCGGTCGCGTCACTGCGTTCGCTCACGTCGGCGCTGGGGGCGGCGGGCAGGAATCGGACCGACGTGACCGTCCTGGTCAGGACTCGAACGGTGCCGGACTACCTGGAGTGGTACGCCCACGACGAGGTGAACGGCGTCGTGCTCGTCACCGATGACCTCGATGCGGGGGAGGTGGTCGATCTGATCCGCGCGGTCGCGGCCCACATCGAGAGACCGGCGGGTGGAAGTCTGCGGGACAGACTCGGACTGCGTACTCGTACGGAGGTACCCGCATGAGCACGCAGACGGACACTCTCGATACGGCTCGGCAGCTGACCGTCGACGGGATCCGCTCCGTGGTGGCACCCATCTTGGCCACGCTCGGCGAGACGGCTCGATCGCGTGAAGAGTCGCGCGACTACGCTTTTCCCGAGGTACGCGAACTTGCCGGTGCCGGAATCGCATTGACGGGAATTGCACGTCACGAGGGCGGTGCAGGCGGAACCGTTCGAGACGTCGCCGACCTGGTCATCGAGATTGCCCGTGCTGATTCCAATGTGGCACAGGCGCTTCGACCCACGTTTCTGGTAGCGAACCAGATAGCCGGGAGGAAGGACGTGCCCCTGCGTGAGGTCAATCTGGACCGTCTGAGAGCGGGGGCTCTGTTCGCGGGAACAGGCAACGAACGAAACGGCGGGGCAAGCGGAAGTATCTCCACCACCGCTACCCGTGACGGAGACGGATACCTCGTCGACGGCCGCAAGTTCTACTCGACGGGCGGGCTCTACGCGTCGTACTTCTCGTCGTCCGCGGTGACCGATACAGGGGAGGTGGTGCGTTTCACCGTCCCCACCGACCGTGCCGGGCTCGAGCGGAACGACGACTTCGATGCGATCGGTCAACGACTGACACAGAGCGGATCGACTCTGTTCACCCGAGTGCGGGTGCACGCCGACGAGGCCGTCGATTTCGACGCCGCGACGCCCGACAATCCGTGGCTCGGGTCCTTCGCTCAGCTCTATCTCGCTGCGGTACAGGCTGGCATCGCGGCCCGGGCCCGCGACGATGCGGTGTGGTTCGTGCGTGAGCGTGCCCGTCCGATCAAACACAGTTCAGCCCCACACAGCGTCGACGATCCGTACGTCCGACAGACCGTCGGCGAGATCGCGGCGAAGGCCACTGCAGCTCGCGCGGTGGTGATTCTGGCGGCCGAGGCAGTGCAGGATGCACGCGGTCTCTCCGGACCCGAGGCTCGCGACGCCGGAGCCCGTGCCTCGGTGACCGTCGCCGAGGCCGGAATCGTCGCTATCGAATCGGCCTTGAAAGCCGCTGAACTGCTGTTCGACGTCGGGGGTGGATCCATCACCGATCGGGGGTCGGGCTTCGATCGGCACTGGCGCAACGCGAGGACGGCGGCCAATCACAATCCGCGACAATGGAAAGCAGCTGTCGCCGGGGCATATCACCTGACCGGGCAGGATCCGCCCACGACCGGGCTCTTCTAAACCCCGAGTCTCAATAAAAGCCCGAATCGATTTCGAGCTACCCACGAAAGGGAACAATGTCCAACGAAGACCGCGTACTGGGCCGCACCGGAGTTCGCATCGGCCCGCTCACACTGGGTTCGATGAATTTCGGTCGCTGGCAGGAGGAATCCGAAAGCCTTCGCATCATCGGGGCGGCGCTCGATGCAGGGATCAGCTCGATCGACACTGCAGATGTGTACGGGCAGGGCGAGTCGGAAACCATTGTCGGCAAGGCGATATCGGGTCGTCGTGACGACGTGTTCCTGGCCACGAAGTTCCACGGACAGATCGGTACCGACCCGCGCCACGCTGGAAACTCACGGCGCTGGATCACCCGTGCAGTCGAGGACAGTCTGCGCAGGCTTGGAACGGACCGGATCGATCTGTATCAGGCGCACCGCCCGGATCCCACCACCAGCCTGCTCGAAACGCTGCAGACGTTGAACGACCTGATCGGGCAGGGAAAAATTCTCTACTACGGCACCTCCGTCTTCCCTGCGCACCTGCAGGTCGAGGCGCACTGGATCGCCGAGAAGCACGGGCTCATCGCCCCGCATACCGAACAGCTCCCGTACTCGTTGCTCGTCCGAGGCGTCGAACGCGAGGTATTTCCGGTGGTGCGCAAGTACGGAGTGGGAGTGCTGTCCTACGGTCCACTCGCGGCCGGATGGCTTTCCGGCGGTTACCGGCTCGATGCACCGCAACCCGATTCTGCGCGTGCCGATCTCATACCGGGCCGGTTCGACGTCGGTGCGGCGCGTAACAGGCGCAAGCTGGAAGCAGCCGACGCCCTGGCCCGACTCGCCGAGGACAATGGACTCACCATCATCGAGCTCGCCATCGGGTTCGCACTCGAACACCCTGCGATCAGCAGTGTCATCATCGGTCCACGAACCCAGGAACACCTCGAGGCTTACCTGAAGGCGAGCACCGTTCGGCTCGGTTCCGATGTGCTGGATCGCATCGACGAGATCGTCGAACCCGGCACGCAGTTCCAGGACCGAGATACCGGAGCGGACACACCCTCACTGTCTCCGGATGCGCTGCGCCGCAACAACTGACCTACCACCGCAACCTCCATCGTTGAAAGGCCTTCGTCTCATGTCATACGGATCATTCGATACCCCACACCTCGCGGCCGCCGATCGCTACGACAAGATCGACTATCGGCGCAGTGGCACATCAGGACTCGATCTGCCTGCCTTTTCGTTCGGCCTGTGGCAGAAATTCGGTACCGACTATTCGTTCGAGACCCAGCGGGAGATCATCCTGCACGCGTTCGATCTGGGTATCACCCACTTCGACAACGCGGACCGATACGGCCCGCCGCACCGGGCAGCACAGAAGAATTTCGGCCGAGTACTCGGCAAGGACCTGGCCGCGTACCGCGACGAAATCGTGCTGTCCACCAAGGCGGGTAATGCGATCGGTCCCAGCCCGTACCTGAAGGGCGGATCTCGCAAGTCGCTGCTCGGCTCGCTCGAGCACAGTCTTCGCGATCTCGGCACCGATTACGTCGACATCTTCTACCATCACAGCCCCGATGAGACGACGCCATTGGAAGAAACTGTCGGAGCATTGGTTTCGGCCGTCCAACAGGGCAAGGCGCTGTACGTCGGCCTGTCCAACTACCTCCCCGAGCGCGCCCACGAGGCCGCCGTGCTGCTGCGCGAGGCCGGCGTGCCGCTGCTCGTGCACCAGCCCAGATACTCGATCTTCGATCGACGCATCGAGCAGAACGGATTACTCGAACTCGCCGAGCAGGACGGCTTCGGGCTCGTCGTGTATTCGCCGCTGGCACAGGGTCTGCTGACCGACAAGTACCTCGAGTCGATCCCGGCCGAAGCACGCGCCGTCAACAGCACTTTTCTGACGCCCGACGCTCTGACCGACACCTACCGTCAGCGCGCCGCGGAACTGAACAAACTGGCCGAATCACGCGGACAGTCGTTGGCTCAGTTGGCACTTCAGTGGGTTCTTCGTCAGCCTGCTGTGACGTCGGCCCTCGTCGGAGCAAGCTCGACGTGGCAGCTGGACCACAACGTACAGGCGCTGAGCTTCCCGTCACTGACCGACGAGGACCTTGCGATCATCGAGGAATTCGGTGTGCACGGCACCGGACTGAATCTCTGACATGGCGTACCACGGCGCGTCCATCGGTGCGGGCGTCGAGGACGGGCGTCCGTTCCGCCTCGGCTTTCTACTCCATCTCGACCGAGACCTCGCACCCGCCGACGCGTATCGCGAAGCCGTCGAGTTGTTCGTCCACGCCGAGGAATTGGGTTACGACTCCGGCTGGGTCATTCAGCGGCACTTCCGGCAAGGTAAAGAACACATCTCGTCACCGTTGGTGACCCTGGCCGCGATTGCGCAACACACGACGCGCATTCGTTTGGGGACGGGGGTCCTCGTCCTCCCGCTGGAGGACCCCTTGAGGGTCGCCGAAGACGTGGCCACCCTCGATGCGATCAGCGGGGGACGCGTCGAACTGGGCGTGGGCTCCGGCCCGTTCCCGCAGGCGTGGGAAGCGTTCGGGAAGCCGTTGGGCGACAGGCACCGACTGTTCGACGAGTCGGTGGCGAGGCTGCACGAGGTACTCGACGGGTCGGCTCTCAACAGTGCGGGTGAGGTTCTCCACCCGCCGGGTGCGGGCGTGCGTAGTCGGCTGTGGCAGGCAACGACGAGCGATCCGGCTGTCGCAGGCGACGCCGTGCGCGCAGTTGCACGATCGGGGGACGGCCTGCAGCTCTCGCGAGCGACGGCGTGGCGGGGCGGGACGGCTCGGCAGGCGCGGGAACGTCAAGGCGAGCTGGTAGCGGAGTACCGCGCGGCGTGGACGGACCCGGTGCATGCCCCACGAATTCAGGTCTCCCGTGCGGTCTATCCCCACGAAGACCGCGCGCAGGCGCTGCGCCTGGTCTCTCCCGGGGTGCGCCGTTGGCAGAGTTGGAGCACCACAGGGGAAGCCAGACCGGAGCAGACCGTCGAGGAGTATCTGGCCTCGGACCGGGCGCTGATCGGGCCGAGTGATGTTCTGGCTGCGGAGCTCACCGAGGATCCGGCGCTACGCGAGATCACCGATCTGCTCGTCAGTTTCGTACCGGGAGTGCCCGAACCCGCGGAGCATCGGCGACTGCTCGAGACAACCGCCCGAGAGCTCGCACCGGCGCTCGGGTGGTACCCGGCGACCGCCGGTCACCCGATCCGATTGTGAGCGAGCTATGCCATTTCACCTGAATCTGTCACTGATGACACCGGGTCACTTTCGGCACGCCTGGCGACTGCCGCATGCCGACCCGTTGGCATATCTCGACATCGACCACTTCGCCCGCCTCGCCGTCATTGCCGAAGCGGCGAAGATCGACGCAGTGTTCCTGGGCGACGGACCGGCCCTACGCGGCGAGATCGAAGAGGCTCCGGGAACCGGAATCGACCCGCTCGTTCTTCTGGGGCATCTGGCCGCGCTCACCGCCCACCTCGGCGTGATCGTCACGAGTTCGACCACGTACAACTCGCCGTACAACTTGGCGCGACGGTTCCAGGCCCTCGATCACGTGACGAAGGGCCGAGCGGCAGTCAATATCGTCACCACTGGAACCGAAGCCGCCGCCGCCAATTTCGGACTGACGGAGCATCCCGACAAAGCCACTCGCTACCGTCGGGCATGGGAGTTCCTCGAAGTGGTGACCGGCTTGTGGGACAGCTGGGAGCCGGATTGGCTGGTGGCCGAGAAGGACTCGGGGCGTTACGCCGACACCACGAAGATCCACCGCATCGATCATGAGGGTGAGTTCTTCTCCGTCGCGGGTCCACTTCCCGTTCCGCCCGGTCCGCAGGGGCGGCCGATTCTGGTGCAGGCCGGAGGATCCGAGGGTGGGTTGACGCTGGCCGGAGACTTCGCCGACGTGGTGTTCACTGTTTCGCAGACCAGGGCGAAGGCGGTGGCGTTCCGGGACGACATACGCCGGCGAGCCGTGAGTGCAGGGCGCGGAGCGGACGCGGTGAAGATCTCGCTCGGCGTGGTTGTCGTGGTCGACGCCACCGAGGCCGGGGCCAGGGAGCGGGCAGAGGAGCTCTACCGTTCGATGCCCATCGAGCGGCTCACAGCGGCTCTGCTGAACAATCTCGGACTTCCCGACGGTTCGTTCGGTCCGGACGACGCGATCTCGGCAGCCGACCTCCCTGCGTCGATTCCGATCACTGCGTTCTCATCCGGTTTTGCAATCTCCACCCGCGCTCTCATCGAGGAACGAGCCATCACACCGCGCGAACTCATCGAGCGCGGGGCAGGAGGGTCCGGCCACCGGCTGGTGGTGGGATCGGCGGAACAGGTGGCCGACGATCTGCAGTCCTGGTTCGAGGCAGGCACCGCTGACGGATTCACGATCATGCCTGCCGACACCGCCGTGGACTTCGAGAATTTTGCAACCCTCGTCGTGCCGATTCTGCAGGAGCGCGGGCTGTTCCAGACCGACTACAGCGCAACGACACTCCGTGAGAGGCTGGGGCTCGAGGTAGAGACGTCCGACGCGATCCAACGACACGAGGCTCGGTAACCTCGTGGGAGCCGGCGCGCGGGTGGACGCCGGTCCGCTCGCGAGCGACACGGGTGTCTTCTACTACCTGACGCATCCCGATGGAGTGAGCGTCGAATAGGTTCAGTGGTCGCCGGAGATTGTCGGAAAGGTATTCGATTCATCCTCGCCTGCAAGATGAATCGAGCACCTTGCACGTCCGCAACGGTGTGGGGCGTGATGACGACGATGTCGGCCTCGCGGACTGCGAGCCGGTAGAGGAGCGGGGCGTGGGCGAGCGTTGCGATCACCACGTATGCGGCTTACGGGTCTCGGCTGGCCGGTTGTGAATCAGCCGACTTCGAAGCTGCCGAACAGAACCAGCGCAAGTCCGAGCGCGACAACGATATTTACGACGGTGGCCGAGCCGAAGACCACAATCGGCCGCCACCCAGCCTCTCGAATTCCTTTGGCCGAGAACTCGAGCCCGATCGAGACGAATGCGAAGATCAAGAACCAGGTTCGGAGGTCGTTGATCACGCCGATGTCGGCCTTGCCGCCGTCGACGTTCGCGACCCACAACGTTCCGATGATCGATGCTGCGATGAAGCCGAGGACGAACTTCGGGAAACGCCCCCAGAAGTCCGAGATGGTCGGACGCGCCGACGACGTGCGTTCGACCTTCAACGCGAAGTACGCGGTGAGCGCAATGGCAACGAACCCGATGAGAGCGTTCTGCGTGGTCTTGACGATAGTGGCAATCTGCAGGGCATCCTCGCCCGCGAGCGCTCCTGCCGCTGCCACAGCCGCTGTGGTATCGATGTTTCCACCGATCCAGGCTCCTGCAACCGCGTCGGGAAGCCCGATAACGCTAGCCAGCCATGGCAACAGAAAGATCGAGGGCAGCGCGAACACGATGACGAGAGATGCGCTGTAGGCAAGTTGCTCTTTCTTGGCCTGCACTGCACCGGCAGCGGCGATCGCAGCGCTGACGCCGCAGATCGAGACGGCGGAGGCGAGTAGAGCGCGCAGCTTGTCGTCGATGCCCAGCTTGCCTGCGAACCACCAGGTGAATCCGAAAACGATGGTGATCAACAGGATTGATTGAACGATTGCGGGCCCCGCTGCCGTCACCAGAATCTTCAGATTGACCGACGCGCCCAACAGCACAAGACCCGTCTTGATGAAGAACTCGGTTCGGTAGCCCCCCGACAGTTTTTCACGAAGGCCCAGCCTGCCGAGTGCAAAATTGCCGATGAGGCCGAGAGCTATTGCATAGATGGGGAATTCGATTGCCTTGGCTATGCCTTCGAGTGGGGTGTCGGCAAGCCAGTTCGGAACCTGAGTTTCCAACAGCCTTGTCAGCGAACCGAGTACCACCACGGCGAGCACGCCACCGAGTGCCAATGGAACGCTGCGGTTCATTCGTCCGTTTTCTAGCTGCAGGTTGTCGCTCATGGGATCAACCACCCTTTGATTGCGCCGGCGAAGACCAGCGCGATGAGAGCAAGTCCGACGACGACCGAGGCCCAGTCCTCAGTCAGCCAGGAAAGTCTGAGTTCTTCCGTGGACGAGTCCCCGTCGGGTGCGAGCGGCGTATCGGATTTTTCGGACATGCACCGACGCTATGGGCGGTCGCTGCGAATGCGAACAGTTCGAATCACGTTGATTCCAGCGTTTCATCGCGCCGTCGGGCGTATGGGCTACCACATCGGGCAACGACATGAGACGCGGCCGAAGAAACATCTATCCGAAACTCTGCATGCCCGCAGCATTCCGCAAAGCAGATGGACAGAACGTGATTCGACTGGTCGTTCCTGCAGTCCACCTCTCGTTCGGATCGGGCCGATTCGAATGGTGGCCCTCTTCGGTCCGCTGGATGCACACTGGAACGACGCTACGAAAGGACTTTGAGTAATGAGTGACAACGTCTACCGAGTCACCGAGATCGTCGGGACGTCCACGGTGGGATCCGACGATGCGATCACGAACGCCATTTCACGGGCAAGCAAGACGCTGAAGAACCTCGATTGGTTCGAGGTGGTCGAGACTCGCGGCCACATCGAGAACAACGAGGTCAAGCATTACCAGGTCACGATCAAGGTTGGCTTCAAGCTCGAGGAGTGAAGCGAGCGTGGCCGATTGAAGTCGGCCTCGGGAAGCTTCCGAGGCCGACTTCACCCTCTCCCGTATATGCGCCGCGACAGGCGTACCGTCAGCGACTCAGCCGTCGTGGCTCGAGTAGCCCCACCACGACGCCCGATCCGGCGACGACGACAGTACGACGATCGATGCCCACGCGCCGAACTGCCGAGTCGACGCTTTCGAACGCCCCGACGACTACAAGCGGCGGTGAGATGTGAGCCGTCAGCGGAGCGGACGGATCGACGTCGCGCAATTCTTCAGCAGTCACCGATCCGAGGATCTCGGCGATAACCTGCGGGCCGGTCCGGTTACGCGGCAGTGCAACCGGCAGCTCGGCGCGCGACCCCAGCAGCGAAAGAGCCTCACCCACAGTAACGTTGGACGGTACGGCCTCCGGAGTGGTGATCTCGCCGAGCAGGTCCTCGACGGCGCGGTCGACACTCTCCGCGCGGTCGGCAAATCCGAAGCGCGCGACCCAATCGTCGTCGAAATACTTCGAGAGGTACGCGCGACCCGAGTCCGGAATGAGCACCACGACGACGGAATCGGCGGGCAGCGTTCGGGCAACTCGCAACGCTGCCGCGACGGCCGTTCCACCTGATCCGCCCACCAACAGCCCTTCGGTTCGGGCCAGAGTGCGTGCAGCCGTGATCGATTGGTGGTCGCTGACGGTGATGAACTCGTCCACGATGCCGCGGTCGTAGGATTCTGGCCAGATATCCTCGACCGAGTCGGGGTGAACGAAGTGGCCGATCGATTCGACGTAGTACGCTCGCCCGTCTCCACCGCTGTAACTGGAGGTTTCGGGATCGGCTCCGATGATTCGGACCGCTCCGTCGCTGACTTCCTTCAGGTACTTCCCGGTTCCGCTGATCGTCCCGCCCGTGCCGATGCCGGCAACGAAATGCGTGATGGCACCTGCCGTCTGACGCCACAGCTCGGGTCCGGTCGTGACGTAGTGTGCACCGGGATTCGCTGGATTGTCGTACTGGCCCGCGAGCCAGCCGCCGTCGGTCTCGTCGGCGATCCGTCGAGCGACGTTGCGCACGTGATCGGGGTGATGTGTCGGCAACGCGCCGGGCGTCACTTTCACCTCGGCACCGTAGGCGCGCAGAAACGCAACCTTCTCGACGCTCGTCTTGTCCGGCACGACAACGATGGTTCGGTACCCACGCGACGCGGCGACAACGGCGAGTCCGATACCGGTGTTGCCCGATGTGCCCTCGACAATTGTTCCGCCGGGCCTGAGCTCACCGCTGGCTTCCGCATCGAGAATCATCTGACGCGCGGCACGGTCCTTGACGCTTCCGCCGGGATTGAGCAGCTCGAGTTTGGCGTAGACGGCCGCAGCGATGCCCTCGGTCGCTCGGTTCAGTCGAACCAGCGGCGTGTGTCCAATGGCATCCGCAACTGACTCGTAGACGTTGAGTCCAGCGGTATCAGGACAATTGTCGCTTTCCGCACTCACTCTTCGACACCTCGGTTCTGCGATAGTGGAACGATCTTCAGGCCGAGACCAGACCGAACTGATTTGTCGGCCGCGGCAGGCCGTAGTGCTCGCGCAACGTCGATCCTGTGTACTCGGTTCGGAACAGTCCCCGTGCCCGCAGAATCGGAACCACCTCATCGACGAAGACCTCGAGCCCGGAGGGAAGCGCCGGCGGCATGATGTTGAAGCCGTCTGCGGCTCCGCCGAGGAACCACTCTTCGATGGCGTCGGCCACCTGCAGCGGCGTACCCGTGAACGTGTGGTGTCCGCGTCCGCCGCCGAGGCGTCCGATCAGCTCACGCACCGTGAGCCTTTCGCGTCGAGCGAGTTCGACGATCAGGGTGTAGCGGCTCTTGGCCTCTTCGATAGCGTCCTCGGGCAGTAGTTGCTCAGGAAGCTGTTCGTCCAGGTGCAGTGTGGACGGATCCACTTTCAAGGTTTTCGCGAGCTGAACAAGTGCGTATTCGGGCACGATGAGCCGGTCCAGCTCGAGTTCGAGTGCGCGAGCCTCGGCCTCGGTCGAGCCGATGACCGGGACGATGCCGGGCAGAATCTTGATGTGGTCAGGATTTCGACCGACAGCGGCTGCCCGCGCTTTCAGATCCGTGTAGAACGCACGAGCGTCGTCGATTGTCTGCTGCGCGGTGAACACTGCTTCGGCGTACCGGGCCGCGAGATCTTTGCCGTCCTCGGACGAACCCGCCTGTACCAGAAGCGGATACCCCTGGATCGGTCGTGGGACATTCAACGGTCCACGGACGGAGAAGAACTCGCCTCGATGATCGACGGTTCTCACCCTGTCGTTGTGTCCCCATACGCCGGACTCCTTGTCTGCTGAGATGGCATCGTCGTCCCAGCTGTCCCACAACTTCTGGGCCACGTCGACGAATTCCGCCGCGCGGGCATACCGAACGTCGTGCTTGGGCAGCTCGTCAAGGTTGAAGTTCTGTGCCGCCTCGAGGCCCGCCGTGGTGACGATGTTCCAGCCGGCACGACCGCCCGAGATGTGGTCGAGGGAGGCGAAGGCACGAGCGAGGTTGAACGGTTCGTTGTAACTCGTTGTGGCAGTGGCAATCAGACCGATCCGGTCGGTGACCGTCGATACAGCCGTCAGAATCTGCAAGGGCTCCAGGTTCCCGGACGGGCGGCGCGCGACATTGGCCATCAATTGGGGGCTGTCGGCGAAGAAGATCGAGTCGAACGTTCCTCGCTCGGCGATCTGGGCCAGTCGCTGATAGTGCTTGATGTCGGTGCCGGACCGCGCATCGGATTCGGGAAGACGCCATGACGACTCGTGATGGCCGGTGGACATCAGAAAGGCGTTGAAGTGCAGGCTTCGGGTCATGCGTGTGCTCCTTCCTCGACACCGAGCGCCTCGAGCAAAGCGTTGCGGTGCGATACGAATCGGGGGTCGCCGTGACGACGCGGTGACGGCAGATCGATCTGGCGATCGGCAACGAAGCGGCCGCTGTCGAGTACGAGTACGCGATCGGCGAGCAGTATTGCCTCGTCGACGTCGTGCGTGACCAACAGCACGGCAGGGTTGTGGCGCGCGCAGAGATCCTGCAACAGGACGTGCATGCGGATGCGCGTCAGTGCGTCGAGTGCTCCGAACGGCTCGTCGGCGAGCAACAATTCCGGCTCGCGAACCAATGAGCGGGCCAACGCAACTCGCTGCTGTTCGCCGCCGGACAGTTCCTTGGGCCAGGCTCTCTCGCGGCCCTCCAGACCCACCTCGGCCAGGGCGGCGCGGCCACGAGCCGAGGCGTCGCGTCCGGTGAGTCCGAGGACGACGTTGTCGAGTACCCGTGCCCACGGCAGCAAACGAGAGTCCTGGAACACGACGGCACGAGCTCGGGGCACGCGGAGGTCGCCGGAACCGAGCACGCCGTCGTCCAATTCGGCGAATGCGCGCAGTAGCGTGCTTTTGCCCGAGCCGCTTCGTCCGAGCAGCGCAACGAACTCGCCCCTGTGAATGTCGAGGTCGATGCTGTCCAACACGAGTCGATCGTCGAAACCTCTGCTGAGACCACGAGCTTCGACTACTCGAGTATCGTTCGGCGTCGTGGTGGTGCTCAGCCGCCCAGTGTCTGTCGCCATGCCAGTGCCTTTCTCTCGGCCGACCGGACGAGGGTGTCGCCGATCAATCCGAACAGCGCGTACACCACCAACCCGACGACGATGATGTCGATCTGTCCGTAGGTGCGTGCCTGCGTCATCAGGTAGCCGATGCCGCTGGTGGCATTGACCTGTTCCACTACGACGAGTGCAAGCCACGAGATCGTGACCGCCATGCGCAGTCCGGTGAAGAAACCGGGGAGTGCGCCTGGGAGAGCTATCTTTCGGATGAACTGCCAGCGGGACAGGTCGACTGTCTCGGCCAGCTCGACGAACCGTTTGTCGACTCCGCGCAATTGGGCATGGGTGTTGATGTAGACGGGGATGAGCACACTCGTTGTGATGACGATGATCTTCATCGATTCGCCGATTCCGAACCAGACGATGAACAACGGGATCAGGGCCAGGGTGGGAATCGCGCGTTTGATCTGCACCGGCCCGTCGACCACAGCTTCACCGAGCCTGCTCAGGCCGGCGACGAGGGCGAGTACGACCCCGATGGCGACGCCCAGTACGAGTGAAATCCCCGCGCGCTGAACGGACGTGAGCAGATTGCTCTGCAGGCGACCGTCGGCGATCAGTTCGGCCGCGGCCTGATAGATGGTCCAAGGAGCCGGGAGGGTCTGCGGGTCCAGCCATCCGGCGGCGGACGAGATCACCCAGAGAAGTAGGAGAAGCAATGGGCCGACGGCCAACCCGTACGGAATTGCCTTGCCCGGCCCGAGGCGTCGGGTCGAGGTACGCCGGGGCGCGAGCTTGCCGGTCGAGTCGAGTACGTGTGGCTTGCCGGTGCGGCGCAGTGCCAGGGTGGCCATCAGCTGTCCTCACGGGTGCGTGCGCCGCCGACATCGGTGACCGTCTCCGCGATGATCGGCTCGAATCGCAGGTCGAATCCGTCGGATGCGGTGACTTTTCGAGGCAGTTCGCCTGCGGCGTCGATGACGTCGATGGTGTCCTGCTGACGCTGTACCAGAGCCTCGTCGAGGACAGGGAAGGTCGACGGTCCGAGCGATTCCACGATGCGTCGACCGTCCGCCTCGGTGAGCCCCTGGTTGTCCACGTAGTACGCCTGTATCCACTCGTCTGGGTTGTCGTTGGACCAGTCGACCGCGCGAATGTACGACGCAACATAGGCGCGCAGGGCTGCGGCCTTGGCGGGATCCTGCAGTGCTTCACGTCGCGCGTACAGGTAGCTCAACCCTGTGGACGTCCCGTCGGACTCGCTGACGTCGATCAACGTTGCGCCCGGATTGGCAAGGAATCGAGTCAGATTGGGCTCGCCGAGCGGCGCTACGTCCACCTGACCGGTGCGGATGGCGTCCGGAAACTCCGACAGCTGCAACCGGACGAGCTCGACGTCGTCGGTGGTCAGGTCGGCAGCGGCCAACGCGCGCAGCACGATTGCTTGCTGTGCCGTGCCCTCGGCGTAGGCGATCTTGGTGCCGCGAAGATCGGCGAGAGTAGTGATGTCTCGGCCCGCGGCTACTGCCAGCCGAGTGTTGTTCGGATCCGACTGGCGTGCAGCGATGATGGGCACATCTTGGCCGGCGATGAGAGCCTGGATCGGCGGGGTGTCGCCGACGATAGCGACGTCGGCGGCACCGGCCCGGAAGGCCTCCAGAATCGCGGGCCCGCCCACGAAGTTTGCGAACTCGTAGTCGAACGGCAGAGCATCTGCTTCGCCCGATGCGGCAAGAACGGTCTGCTGAGCCTCCGACTGGTCCGCGATGACCAGCTTGGTTCCCTGAGGAATCTCGGTAGGCAACGCCGCGTCGGCAGCGAGAGCGTTGTCCGGCGAATCGACCGACGCACAACCGGACAGAGCCACGGCCACAGTGCACAGGGCGACCAGGGCAGTGGTCGCGGTTCGGAACGGTCGTCGTCTGGCCATGAAGGTGCGCATGGGACCAGTGAAACGTGAGACCGATTGTTGAACAACAGTTTACGTTAGCGTGATTCTAAGTCGCTTCCCGACTGCTCGAGATGGAGAGGTGGTGGGCCGATAGCGACGAAACCGAAGGTGGCGCGGGATGTCTCACGAGTGCCCGCTGGGTCTGATGAACTCCTCGCTCACTCGGTGCGCGATGCCGGCAGGGTAGGGGCCCGGGAGGATGAGAACGACGTGATCGAATCCCGCAGTCACGGCGTCACCGATCTCGTTTCTCGTCTTCTCGGGTTCCTCGAACGACACCCCGAGAGCGACCGATCTGGTGATCGTCGCTGGATCGCGCCCGATCTCGGCACAGAACCGGTCGAGTAGCCTCGCTCGGTCCAGTGCGTCGTCGAGGTCCCCGCCGGGGATGTTCCACGTGTCGGCGTGCGCGGCGACGAGACGCAGCACACCTGCTGCTCGGCCGCCGATGACGATCGGTGGGCCGGGTCGCTGAACAGGTTTCGGGTTCTGGAAGGCCCCGACGAGGTCGACGTGGGTACCGTGAAAGTCGAAGGGTTCGTCCTCGGTCCAGAGTCTGCGAATCACGGTGAGCGATTCACCGAGCCGCGCCACCGCTTCCGCGGCGTCGCTGTAGGGCAGACCGTTGCCGTCGTACTCCCGTCTCGCCATCGGCACGCTCGGCCGTGACCCGGCACCGATGCCGAGGTCCAGCCGACCGTTCGACACCACATCGACCGTGGCGGCTATCTTTGCGAGGATCGCCGGTGGACGAATGCGGTTGCTGGTGACCATGATTCCGAGTCGCATCCGCTCGGTCTGAGCGGCCAGTGCGGCCAGCATGGTCCAGCCGTCGAAGATCGGGCCGTCGAGATCTCCGCCGATGGGCATGAGGTGATCGAACAGCCACGCATGCTCGATCTCCGGAATGTCGTCTGCCTCGCGCCACACCCGGAGCAGGTCTACGTAGGAGACGTTCTGCGGCGGGGTCATGATCCCGAAACTGGCCATGTCAGCGTCTCCGCAGTGACGCGTCGAGCAGGGCGGGTGGGGTGTCGAACTTGTCGCCGGGAGCGAGATCGACACCGGACGCTACGATCTCGTCGATCCTGTCGAGGATATCGCCGGTCAGGATGGTGTCTGCAGCAGCGAGTTGCGAGTGTAGATGGGCGACATTACGCGGCCCGACGATTGCACTGGTGACTCCAGGATGTGCCGTCACGAAACCGAGAGCGAGTTGGATCAGCGTCAGCCCGGCATCGTCGGCGACAGCGACAAGTTTCTCCACAGCGTCGAGTTTGGCCTGTCCGGTGGGAGTGTCGGTACCGAAGCGTTCGGGCATCATCATGGCGCGTTGGGAGGTCGCGGCCTGCCCGGCCCGGATGGCACCGGAGAGGAATCCGCCCGCCAGGGGGCTCCACGCGAGCACTCCCATTCCGTATTCCTGGGCGACAGGAAGGACATGAGATTCGATGCCGCGCTGCAGGATCGAGTACGGCGGCTGCTCGGTGACGAACCGTGCGAGATGGTGTTCCTTCGCGGCCCATTGCGCCTGCACTGTTCGGTAAGCCGGATAGGTGGAGGAGCCGAAGTAGCGGATCTTCCCGGCGCGCTGCAGATCCGTCAGGGCGGAGAGGGTTTCCTCGTCGCTCGTCGTGGGATCCCAGCGGTGAATCTGGTAGAGGTCGACGTGATCGGTGTCGAGTCGGCGCAGGCTGTTCTCGAGTTCGGTGACGATCCAGCGGCGGGAGCTGCCCTGATGATTTCGTTCGTCGCCCATCGGGTTGAACACCTTGGTGGCCAGTACGACGTTCTCCCGCCGACCTGCGATCGCCTTGCCGACCATCTCCTCGGACTGCCCCTGGCTGTACATGTCCGCGGTGTCGACGAGGTTGATGCCGCCCTCGAGTGCGGCATCGACGATGGCGGTGGCCTCGTCCTGCGTAGTGCGCCCGATGGCTCCGAAGTTCATCGCGCCGAGCGAGAGCGTGCTGACCTGGACGCCGGTTCGTCCCAGTGTGCGGTACTGCATGGTGATCTCCTCTTGGCCGCTGTGGGGCTACTGTGTGAGTAAGCGGAACGGTGTTCCGTAAACCAACATACGGAACATCGTTCCGTTTGTCGATGCCTGGAGGGACAGTGACCGAGGCCGAGCAGCCCAGGAAACGAGCGGATGCGAGGCGGAACGAGGCGACGTTGCTCGACGCGGCTGCAACTGCGTTCGTCGACTCGGGAGTAGAGGTACCGGTGCGCGAGATTGCCCGGAGGGCCGGCGTCGGCGTGGGCACCATCTATCGGCACTTCCCGACGCGTGGTGACCTCGTCGTTGCCGTCTTCCGGCATCAGGTGGAGGCGTGTGTCGGCGCGGGTCAGGAGCTCCTCGCCGGCCGCGAATCACCGCACGCCGCGTTGGTGCTGTGGATCGACCGATTTGTAGACTTCCTGGTCACCAAACATGGTCTGGCCGAGGCGATGCAGTCGGACAGCGCCGGATTCGAAACTTTGCATAGCTACTTCCTGGATCGGCTGATCCCCGTGTGCGAGTCACTGCTCGACGCCGCCGCGGACTCGGGGGAGATTGCACCGGGGCAGACCGCACTGGAGCTGATGCGCGCGGTCGGCAACCTGTGTATTGGTGCAACGGATCCCCGCTACGACCCGCGAAAAATGGCGCGGGTGTTGGTTGCAGGACTGCGTATCAGGACGGAATGTGACGGGATCGGTTGACGGACAGCGTCAGAGTCGATGGCGAAGCAGCTCTGCGGCCAACTGGTCGTTGTGTCGAAAGAACCCAGCGTTGGTTCTCGGCCGAGGGAAGGCACTCGACCACGTGTGTCCGGCGACCCACGGACCCACGGCATACCGGTTCCCTGCGATCTCCCCCGACGCTGTAATCAATCGAGAGTGCCCGTCCACGGCTACTTTCGCGGCGCTGCGTTCGGTCGCGCGAATATCGGTCACGTCACCGCGGGCATGCAGGGTGCGCAGCAGTTCATCACCTGCCCTCGCGATCGACGCCACGGGGAGCCGCGCATCGATCAGGGTGTCGGCATGGATCACCACGTCGTGAGCGGCGCTGCGGGCGACGAACCGGTCGCCCTCGGTAGCGAAGGTGACCTCGGGGCCGAGGAACTGCACGATGCCGGCACGGCTGAGGGCCAACAGCTGTTCGAGACGAAGCGGCGGCGGTCCGCTGGCGACGAAGCTGAAGAACGAATGCAACCAGCCTTCGACGTCCGTTGCAACAGAGTGCGCCGGAATCCGGCCGCGGCGCAACAACTCACCGATCGTCATGTACACGGACAGCAACGCGGAGAAGACTGCTGCGTCGGAGCTGTAGTGAGGGTCGGCTCGACGGCGTAGGTCGGTCACGATGTACTCGTCCAGGTGTGTCCGAACATCCTCCAGGCTCTCGAATCGCACTCCGGCGAAGGGCTTGTCGATGCGCGCGAGATCGATCCGGTCATCGTCCTTCGGAACGTACTGTTCGACGAACCGGACGAGTTCCTCCGACTGCCAATCGATCTCGGTCAATCCGCACTCGAAGTCGGTCCACGATCCGGACGTGCGCTCGGGATGAGCTGCGAACAGTTCGTAATAGTGGGCCCAGGCAAGTTCTTTGGACGCCAGTGGCCAGATCTCGTCGCGGAAGTGCAGCGGTCCGTCGCCGGGGAACGCGTCGGCGGTGAAGTACTTCGGCAGAGGTGGCCGCGCGGCCGCGATGTCGTAGGAGAGTTTCGCGTGATACGGCACCCCGCGTCGCGAGCCTGCGTAGAGCACCGGCTCTCGGCCCGAAGGTGTGTACACCAGTGTGCCGTTCTCGCTCCGTGCAAAGGTGCCACCGCGACTTTCCGCGAGCAATACCATCCAATCGATGAATGCCAGCCCGAGTCCGGCAACCAACACCGGCTCACTCGCAGGTACCGGTCCCGGGTCCAGATCTGCGGTGTATCCGGGGCCGATGTACGTCAACCCGTGGGCATTCGCGAAGTCTGCTAATTCTGTCTCCCGTTGTGAGGCAAGCGCATCGGGATGGCCTTGCGCGAGCAGAACGACGTCGGCGTGGATGTTCGACCCGTCGTCGAGGGTGAGGACTTGCTCGCTCGACACATCGACGACCCGCGCCCGGTGCACCCGCACGTGCGCGCTGGACCCAGCGATGGCGCGCTCGAACACCCAACCGAGGTAGCGACTCTGAAGGGTGCGTGAGGCGAACGATCCGGGCGTGAACCGCTCGAGCTCGTCCTGAAGTTCGGGGTCCGCGCGCAGTGTGTCTACGTTGTCGAGAACCCACTCGGCAAGGGTTGGACCCGTTCGGATGGGTCCGTCCACAACGGTGGTGTCGTCGGTGAACATGGTGACATCGGCCGCTACTGAATTCATCCACAGCAGGGGTGGTTGGCTGCCGCGCCAAATCCTGCCTGCCCCGGGCGGGAAGGGATCGATCACGTGGACGCGGATATCCGCCGCGGACTCTCGTGCCAGAAGCCGTTCCAGTACCCCGGTACCGCGGGGGCCTGCGCCGACTATCGCAATGGTGAACGCGGTCACTGGCTTCCTTCCCGAGTGTGCAGACGTCTCGAAATCAAGTATGCACGTGCCGAAATCGGGGAATGCAGGTGTAAAAAATCACGCTGAGTCGAAGTCTTCCCTTTTCGGCCGGCGGCACTTTACCGTCGTTCCACATGACACTCGCAACAGTTCGGCTCGAGGGCGCATGAGCGAGCGTCGTCGCACACTGAAGACCGTCACCGGCGTCAGTGGTGGAACCGATATCTACGACGCGGCAGTCGATTCCACCAAGTCCACTCTCGATCAGGCGCTCGAGGTTGCCAGAATTGCGGAGGCCAACAAGATCGATGCGCTCTTCGCGGCCGACCTGCTGAGCTTCGGGTCGCAAGGTGCTATCGGCGCCCAAGAACCGTTGATCTATCTGGCCGCGCTGGCTGCGGTCACCTCGGATGTCGGGCTGATCGCGACCGTCACCACGACGTTCCATCATCCGTTCAACCTGGCGAGGCTCTTCGGGACGCTCGACCATGTCAGCAACGGCCGCGCCGCGTGGAATGCCGTCACCTCGTCGCTGGGGGAGGAGAACTACAGCGACCTGGACCTACCGAGCCCGGAGGAGCGGTATGCACGCGCCACCGAGTCGCTCGAGGTGGTGAACAAGTTGTTCGACAGCTGGAAGCCCGGCGCATTGACGCCGGGGCCGAACGGTGCCGAGTTGGATGCCACGCTGGTGGAGCGCATCGACCATCGGGGCAAGTACTTTACCGTCCAGGGTCCGCTGAACATTCCTGCGTTGCCGCAGCGTCGACCGGTACAGTTCCAGGCCGGGCAGTCTGCAGGCGGGATCGAGTTGGGTGCCCGATTCGCGGAGGTGGTGTTCACCTCGCTCGCGACCCTCGAAGACGCCGTCACCTACACCAAGGCCGTGAGAACCCGGGCCGCCGAACTGGGCCGCGGCGACCAACTGCCCCTGATCTTCAGTTCCTTCCACGCCACCTACGGCGCATCGGAAGCCGAGGTGGCGCGGATCGTTCGCGAGGCCGAGGATGCGACCGACTTCGAGGCCGGAAGAATACGGCTCGAAGACATGCTCGGTGGTGGCGTCGATCTGTCCGAGGTGCCACTGGACCAGCCGATCCCGGAGTCGGTGTTGCCCGACCCGTCCTCGGTCAACCGTCGACGCGGCCGAGTGGAGATCTTCGGCAAACTGGCGGCGCAGGGAAAGACGCTGCGTGAGTTGATCATCGCGTCGAAGGACACCGGCCACTGGGCAGCGGCGGGAACCCCCGAGCAACTGGCCGACGCCATCCAGGAACGCTACGACGCGGGGGTTCTCGACGTCATCTCCGTCGGGGGCCTGACCGACCCACGGACCGGAGACTTCGTTCTCAACGGACTGTTCCCGGAACTGCGCAAACGGGGCATCCTCGGCACCGATTACATCGGCGGAACCTTCCGCGAAAATGTCGAACTTCCTCCCTTGCCACCATTCGAATCAGCGTGATTGCAACGGGTGCATATTCTGCGCATCGAGCCTAGCGTCAGGGTCATGACCTGGCTCAAAGCGCGAGTAGCGGCTCTCATCGACCGCCTCGGATCGCAGCCTGCGTGCACCCACGCTGCGGTCGACTTCGGCATCCGCGGCTGACGTCGCAAGCGTTGCTTCGAGGTAGACCGTTACGGCGTGCCGTCACCGCGCCGAGTGTCGATCATCCGTAGTAGGAATCCCACCACGTCAGCACTCGGGTTCCGATCAAGGTGAGCCACTTCGAGCGTTCGCCCTCTGGTGCGTCGATATCGAACCACACCTGACCTGGATGAGGGTGGCCCTGCAACCACGTTCCATCGCTCTGGCGGGCGGCTCTGATGGTTCCGATCGCCTCCTCCATACGGGGATCGGGCGCTGTCCCATCGAGAAGGGAGGCCTGCCGAAAGTAGTCGGCGGCATGGAGGGCGCTGTACGTCCAACGGGATGGGTGGAAGAATTCATCCACCCATGGCCCGACGTGCTTGCCCGTGGACAGGGTGTGCAGCAGTTTTCGCCTCAGCAGATATTCTTCACCGGTTTGCCGGGCAGCCCGAGTTCTTTCCGTGGCACCAATGGCCTTGTCGTGCTCCAGCAATCCTTTCAACGAGTTCAGTGTCGAGTGAAACGATGAGCGGGTGGATCCCTCGACCCACTCGCAGTTCCAACCACCGTCCGGCAGTTGGCGTTCGAGAAACCACTGAACGATGCCCTCGACGTCCGCACCAAGCCACACCCCGTTGGCGACCGTCCACGCGTTGATGCAGCAGTCGACCTCGCCGCCCCAGTACGGCAGGTTGTCGTACTCCCACCGACTGTTCTTGTCGAGCAACTCGACCGTGCGGCGCGCTCGCAGGACCGCGGGGTCGAGACCCCACTCGCGCAGCGAATTCAGCGACCAAGTGGTCGCAGTCCAGGGTTGTCCCGAAGCCGCGGAACTATCGAAATCCGCAGGGAAGAATGCGCCGCCGGCCCATTGCCCGTCCGGATCTTGCAGCGCAAGAAGCCTTGCACCGAAACCTTCGGTGGCAACTCGGGCGCGAGTTGCTTCCCAAACTTCGGACGGTTCGTCCAAGAGATCGCGCTCCACCTGCCAACGCAGCGCTGGATCCGAGTCGATGAGCCAGCTTCGCAGGGAATCGGCGACCATGATCAGGCAGCCTATCGTCGTCCGGCCATTCGTCCTGAGGTGTTCACATCTGTATTCCTTGGTTTACCTCATGCTGATTCGAACCCTTCATTCTCGAGCGCATCTGCGGCAACGTGGGCTGTTGCGCAGGTATCGATGTATGCCCCGGAGAAAGCAGGATCACGATGAGTTCGGAGTTGATCAGCCCCAGCGAAGCCGTGGCGGGCGAGGCCACGTTGGTGGATGTGCGAAGCGCACCGTCGAGAATCGAATTCGGCACTGTCGCAGGTGCGATCGTGGTCGACAAGGACGATGTGGCGGTCGAATTCGGTGCCGACAATCGCGACCGTTCCGAGCGCATCGTGGTGTTCTGCGGCTCTGTCAAGGGATCCGGACCGGTCGTCGAGAAATTGAAAGAGCTCGGATACACCAATGTCGCGCACGTCGACGGTGGCTTTCCCGCGCTGCGCGATCACGGCCTGCCGATTCAGGGCGTGTGAGCGACAATGGCTGACACCTTGTACTTTGCCCTCGAACTCGACGGCTACGACGAGTCACCCGAGCGACTTCGCAGCGACGTCGCGGACGCCGAACGCGCAGGTTTCACAGTCGTCACCTTCGGTGATTCTCTGGTCTCGGCCCGGAATCGACTCGATGCAGGCACGCGCGCTGCGTTTGTCGCCTCGACCACATCGACCATCGGGCTGGCTCCCACCGTCCACACAGTCACTACCGAACCGTTCTTTCTCGCAACGCAACTCGCCAGCCTCGACCATGCATCCCACGGACGAGGAGCCTGGGTGATCGGCGCAGACAACTCTCCCGCTGCTCATGCAGCAGTGGGATCGGAGGTGCGGTCGAGCGTGACCGCCGAGGTCCGTGACGTCATCGACGTGTCTCGGCGGCTGTGGGATTCGTGGGAGGACGACACGGTTATCCGTGACGCGGCGACCGGTCGATATCTCGACCCAGCCAAGGTGCATCACGTGCGGTTCGAGGGCGAGTTCTTCGGCGTCGTCGGGCCCCTGATCACCCCACGTTCGCCGCAGGGTCAGGTGGTCGTCATCGGAGATGTAGATCTGGGCGTCACCGATCTGCTGGATGTGGCGTTGGTGCGCGGCGACGATGTCGCGGATCGGGCGGCAGCGGCGCGCGCCGATGGAGCAGCCCTGGTGTTCGCCGACATCGACGATCTGTCCGACGCCCAATCGCTGGCCGGCGTGGTCGACGGCATCCGCTTACATCTCGGGACTGACGCCGTGAAAGACCTTGCCGTCCCGGCACATCTGCTTCGCAGGCCGACCCCTGGACTCTCGCTGCGCGAGAATTTGGGACTGGCGCGTCCGGTCAGCCGCTACGCCGCTTCGGCTCGGAAATAGGGAGAAGAATCATCGTGAGCACCAACGACCAGCACCCGGACACCGGCGCACCGTTCGACCCGAATGCACAGATTCATCTGGGCGTGTTCTATCCGGGAATCGGCGCCCAGACGGTCTGGGAGGATCCGAAGGCACCCGATCAGGTTGCGACGGACACCTTCGTCGAGGTGGCAACCAAGCTCGAACGTGGTCTGTTCGATGCCTTCTTCCTCGGCGACGGTCAGCGGGTGCGGGAGAACCGCGGTGCCATCCTCTCCACCGACATCGCCGGCAGGCCGGACGCGATCACACAGCTCGCTGCGTTGGCATCGGTGACCGAGCGCATCGGACTGGTCGCCACACAGAACACGACCTACAGCATCCCCGTCGAGCTCGCCCGGCGGTTGGCGAGCCTGGACATCCTCTCCGACGGGCGCGCCGGATGGAACATCGTCACCACCGACAACGCATGGACGGGTGAGAATTTCCGTCGCGGAGGTTGGCTGGACCACGAACGACGCTACGAGCGGGCAACCCAGGTGGTCGAACTGGCGAAACAGTATTGGGCGGGTACGGATATCGACGCCGATACCGATCTGCTGAAAGCCCTTGCAACACCCAACGTTCGGTCCAGTTCGCAGGGTAGGCCCGTGCTCTTTCAGGCCGGGGATTCTTCGGGTGGACGGGATCTGGCAGCGAGGCACGCCGACGTCGTGTTCTCGGCCAACAACGCCTACGACGCGGCGGTGGCGTATGCGCGAGATCTGCGCGCACGAACGGCTGCATACGGTCGCGCCGCCGATGCGGTCAAGATTCTGCCGGGTGTCACCGTGGTGCTCGGTGATACCGAAGCCGAGGCGGAGGAGAAGGTTCGCTGGCTAAGATCCAACGCCTACAACGGAGTTCGCGCCATTGCGTTCCTCGAGCACTACTGGGGAAAGGATCTGTCGAGCTACGACCCGGAAGGTCCACTGCCGGACATCGATCCGGTAGAGGACGAGCTCGATCCGTCCCGTGGCACCCTCTCCGTCGATGCACGTACCGGCAAGCTCGATCAGATTGCCCAGTGGCGCACGCTGTCCGAGGAGAAAGGCCTGTCGATCCGCGAACTGGTACTCGAGATCTCGCCTGCGTCCCGGTTCCATTCCGGAACGCCTGCGGCGTTGGCCGATCGATGGGCCGATCTGGTTCGGCACCGGGTGGTCGACGGATTCAACATCAACCCCTATCACTTGGGTGATGCCATCGACGACCTCGTGGACAAATTGGTTCCGGCCTTACAGGAGCGCGGGGTGTATCGAACCGAGTACACGAGCACCACGCTGCGCGGGCACCTCGGTCTGGACGAGGAGGCCGCAACGGACAAGGTGAAGGCCTCATAGGCTTGCGGAACGTCAACTCGCCGATCGTCTTTGCCGAGTCCTCGGCTCCGAATGCGGGATAGAGATCGGTATGGAACCGGTGGCCTGTTCGGCTGAAATCAGGCGGGGCCGAAGCGGTCGTGTCGTAGAACTGGTACGACGTCGCTGCCGTTGACTTCCGCGGCAATCGAGACGTCCCGCGGATAGCCGGCGTCGATCAGTTCACGTCCGCTCGAACATGCTTCGAGGGCTGGGGTGAGTTCTGCCTCGACTGCAGTCCATGCGGCACCGGCCATCCGGGCCTCGGGTGACAGCGTCCGGCGTCGCCCCTGACCAGCGATAGCCCGGATCAGGGCGCCGGCGCCCCATAGATCCTCGACGGCCGGTCGGAGTGTCCCATCCGGCCACTTCTCTCCCGCGGCGATAATTGCGATCCGAGCGCCGTCGGCGAACTCGGCAGCAACCCACTGCCCGTTCGCGTCGACGTTTCGTAGACACCCGCCGACGACGCACGACACTGCCTCGGCCAGTTCGTAACAGATGGTCGACCCGTTGGGCGAGGGCAACACGAGCCGTTCGGGTTTCGAGGCTCGATCCCGGATGGTCGGCGACGACAGACTGATCTGATCTCCGCGAGCGACGGATCGGCCGACCGCAAGGACTGCATCGTGGTGCTGCGCGTAGGCCTGTGCTTCGTCGCCGCGCATCCGGAAGGGTAGTACTTCGATGCCGGCGTCCAGAGCTACGCTCAATGTGGTGGTGAACGACAACACGTCCACCACGACCGCCAGATCACACTCGGGCGCAACAGCCTTCGCGCCCGCCAGGCCCCACTCGAACCGAACGTCATAGGACAATTGCCGGTGTGCAGAATTCACCGCGGTGATGCTACCCGCGCGCGGTAGGCGGATCGATGCTGCAATCGTCCGCGCACGGGTGGCCGGTGATCTGTCAACCCATCGACTCCGGGTGATTCTGACCGTAGGTCGAACTGCCGCTTCGCCCTACAGTTCACCGAGTGCCGTCGACGCATCACCGATCCGCTCGTAGGGAAACTGCGGCTGGTTATCTCTTCCTCCTCCCGAGCCTGTTCGGTGTCGTACTCTTCCTGCTCGTTCCGATAGCAGTCGTGATCTGGCTCGCTTTCCAGAAGTGGGACCTGATCGGTGACCCGTCGTTCGTGGGTCTCGACAATGTCAGCGCCGTGTTTCAGGACGGTCGATTCGCTCATTCACTGCTGATCACAACCGTATTCGTTGCCGTCGCGTTGCCGGCGCAGACCGTTGTCGGACTGTTTCTCGGTACGCTGCTGGCTCGTGGAGACCGAGGTGCGAGTGTCTTTCGACTGATACTGCTGCTGCCCTGGGTGTGTGCGCCGCTGGCGCTCGGCGTGGTGTGGAAGTGGATCCTCGCGCCGACGGATGGACTGCTCAACAGCGTCATCGGGCTCCGCATCGAATGGTTGTCGGAGCCGAAGCTGGTTCTGCCCGTGCTGATCTTCGTCAGCGTGTGGACGAACGTGGGTTACGTATCGCTCTTCTTCGCTGCCGGTCTCGGTGCCATCCCGTACGACATCATCGAGGCGAGCAGGATCGACGGTGCCAACTCCTGGCAGCAATTCCGGCACATCAAACTACCGCTGTTGCGACCGACCACGTTCTTCGTTCTCGTGACCGGAATGATCAGCTCTTTCCAGATCTTCGACACCGCATACGCTCTGGCACCGAACGGCGGTCCGCAGCGGGCTGCCGACGTCGTCAGCGGGCGTATCTACTACGAGGCGTTCAGTTCTTTTCAGTTCGGTAACGCCGCTGTGATGGCCTTGGTCCTGTTCTTCGTGCTGGCCGTCTTCACGGTCGCGCAGCAACGATACTTCTCCCGCCGCACGAGCTACGAGCTCAGCTGATGGCAACTTCGACGTTCTCGAAACGCCATACGTCCACTGCCGTGGTGTACGTGATGCTGACCGCTGCCGCCCTGGTGATACTGGTGCCGTTCCTGCTCAGTTTCCTCACTTCGCTCAAGACTGCCCGACAGTTCGCCGGCACCGCGCCTACCTCGTTGCCTTCACCGCTGTCGTCCGAGTCCTACTCACAGTTGCTCGGCAGCGGGTCGTTCGGACGCTCAATTCTGGTAACCGTCGCAGTAGCTGCGACCATTGTGATCTCACAGGTGACCTTCTCGATCATGGCTGCCTATGCTTTTGCGCGACTTAGCTTTCCGGGGCGCGACGTGTTGTTCTGGGTATACCTCTCGACCATGATGGTGCCGGCGATCGTCACACTGATCCCGCTGTACGCAATATTTTCGCAAACAGGTCTTCGTAACACGTTCTGGTCTTTGGTACTGCCCACGATGTTCGGATCGCCCTACGCCATTTTTCTGCTCCGCCAACACTTCCTCCGCATCCCGGAGGACCTGCTGGCGGCAGCACGACTCGACGGAGCCGGACATCTGCGCACCCTGTGGCACATCGTCATTCCGGTGAGCAGGCCTATCATCGCAACCCTGGTGGTGATCTCCGTCGTCACGCACTGGAACAACTTCCTGTGGCCGCTGATCATCACCAGCGGGGAGCGCTGGCAGGTGATCACTGTGGCGACGGCGAATCTGCAAAGCCAATACAACGGAAATTGGACTTTGGTGATGGCAGCGACGACGGTCGCCATCGTGCCGCTGCTCGCGCTGTTCATCGCATTCCACAAACACATCGTCGACTCGCTGGCGATCCGCGGATTCAACTGAGGAGGGGAAATTAGATGCAGCGCAACTATTTCAAAAGGGTAGTCGGTATTGTCGGTGCGTTGACACTGGCCGCAGGGCTGACTGCATGCGGATCGGGAGACGACAGTGACGCGGGTACTGTCACGTTCCGAATTTGGAGCGACGACGCTGTGGCCGCTGCCTACGAGGCGTCGTTCGAGGAGTTCACGAAGCAGAATCCCGATATCACCGTCCAGGTGAATCAGGTTCCGTGGGTGAACTACTGGGACAAGCTGCGAGCAGACCTGTCCGGCGGCGGCGGTGACGACATCTTCTGGGTCAACGCGCCGAACTTCAGTAGCTACGCTGACAACGGCAGCCTGGTGGACGTCAGCGAAGCTTTGCCCGATGCCGTCTCAGGATTCGAGGACACCGCGGTTCGCCAGTACACACGCAACGATTCGCTGTGGGGCGTGCCCCAGCTCATCGACGGCGGAAAAGTGCTGTACTACAACAAGAAGCTCGTCGCCGATGCGGGTGTCGATCTGGAAAACTTGACTTGGGATCCGAAAAACGTCGCAGCTGACACCTTCCTTCCGGCACTTCGCAAGCTCACCGTGGACTCTGCCGGGCGGACGGCAGAGCAACCGGGTTTCGACGCCTCGCAGGTGACGCAGTACGGATTCAACGCCGCCTACGATTTCGATGCCATCCTCGGTAACTTCATCGGCTCGAACGGTGGTCTGTACCAGGAGGACGGCAAGTACGTCTTCGGGAGCAACGAAAAGGCTATCGAGGCAATTCAGTACGCCGTAGGACTTGTCGATGACAGCAAGGTCGCGCCGTCGGCTGCGGACACCAACGACAACGCCGACTTCAGCGTCGACCAATTTCTGCAGGGCAAGCTCGCGGTGTTCGAGTCCGGAGCCTACAACTTGGCCAAGATCGACGAAGGTGCCGACTTCGAGTGGGGACTGGCTCCCATCCCAGCCGGACCGGAGGGCCGAATCCCGGTTACCAACAGCGTCATCGCCGCAGCCAATGCGAAGTCCGGGAACAACGAGTCGGTGCAGAAGGTGCTCGCCTGGATCGGTAGCTCCGAAGGCAGCGCTGCCCTCGGTGCCAGCGGGTCGCTGATCCCGGCGGTGACCGGAGCGCAGCAGTCCTACTTCGACTACTGGCGTGGAAAGGGCGTCGACGCGAGCGTGTTCCCGAAAGCCGTGCAGGAGGGCGTGCTCGAGAACGACCCGGTTCCGGGAGCGCAGGCAGCGGCTGCCGATATCGACTCCGCATTAAAGGAAATCTTCGCCGGACGGGCAGGATCGATTCCCGAAGCGCTCACGGCAGCGCAGGACGCGGCGAACGAACAGGTCTCGGGTTAGGCATGAGAGCGGGAGAGGGTGGATCGATCAGGGTTCGGGGGCACGACACGGCCGTGAGACTGCGATCGAGAGCGCGTGTCGACGATGGAAGCTAACGATCGGGTCTCGACTCGCGTGGGGTACGGCCACGCACGATCTACGATGGCCTCATGACTGCCGATCCGACCACGCCCGCACCGTCGACCAGCTCGGCGAACTGGAAGAGGCGGGGCATCCTCGTCGGAGCCGGCATCGTCCTGTTGTTGATCGCGTACTTCATCCTGGCGGCATTTCTTCCGCGCTGGTGGAGTCTGCGGGTCGAAGAACTGGCCGACCGCACGTTCACCAAGGGCATTCTGTGGGGCCTGCTGTTCGGCATCGTCTGCACGTTCGCGCCGCTGGTGTTCTTCTGGAGCGCCTGGACGGTCCGCAAGGGTAGGGCGGGCAAGCAGCTTGCCATCGGGTCGGTCGTCCTCGCCGTCGTCACTGCGATTCCGAACCTGTTGACCCTCACCATTGTCCTCGGTACCAGCAATGCCGCCCATGCCGGTGAACGCACCCTCGACACCAGTGCGCCGGGTTTCCGCGGCGCAACGGCACTCGGCGCGATCATCGCCGTGGTTCTGGTTGCACTGCTCGTGTTCGTGGTGGTCCGGCGAAACCGTCGCCGTAGAGCTGGCGCTCTGTCGCAGTAAGCGTCTGCTCCAGCAGCAGCGCTATGGTCATGGGCCCGACGCCTCCGGGGACTGGAGTGATCGCTGAAGCGCGGTCCGCGGCGGCCGCGAATTCCACGTCGCCGACATTGCCTGCGTTGTATCCCGCGTCGATGACAACGGCACCGGGGGCGATCCACGAGCCTCGGACCAGCTCGGCGTGCCCGGCCGCGGCAATCACGATGTCTGCGCGCGCCACCTCGGCCTCCAGGTCAGCGGTTCTGGAGTGGCAGTAGGTGACTGTCGCGTTTCTGCCGAGCAGCAGGAGGCCCACCGGTAGCCCGAGTATCGGGCTGCGGCCGACCACGACGGCGCGCCTGCCCGAGATTTCGATGTCGTACGCATCGAGCAAGCGCAGAATTCCTCCCGGCGTGCACGATCGAAACCCAACCCCGCCGAACGCCGTTGCGGCCAAGGACGCCGTCGACGTCCTTGGCGGGCGTGATGGCGTCGAATGCCGCACGTTCATCGATGTTTTCGGGAACGGGATGTTGCAGTAGGAATCCGTTCACTGCCGGATCGGCCGATAGATTCTCGATGACGGCGATCAACTCGGACGTTGTCGTTCCGGCGTCCAATTCGACGCGTCGTGACCTGATGCCGACTTGCTCGCAACGCCGCGCCTTCATGTTCACGTATGTCCGTGATGCGGGGTCGTCCCCGACGAGAACAGTGGCCAGAACTGCGGTGGCACCGTTGCTTTCGAGTAGTGCCTCTGCCCGCGTCGCCGTGTGCGCCAAGATCTCTGCTGCGACCACTGCGCCATTCAAAATTTTCATCGGTCCTCCACACGATGGTCGTGTGAAACACCCAGGCGGTCGGCGTTTCCTTCGGTGAACTGATCGCAGCACTCCCCGGTGGTAACTCCACCTTCGCCAGTCATGCTGTGTGACAGAGACATTACCGCTATTCTCGACGCTTGTCATGGACGAAACCTGTTTGCTCTGTAGGGAAGTGACCGGAGAGATCGAGCTACCCGGGGACTTTCTCCATGCGTCGGACAGAGTCGTGGCGTTTCACCTTCCGGAACAGTCGATCGACGGCCTCGTGCTTCGGGGACATTCGATGGTCTCGCCGATTCGGCACACCGCGAACTTCGGGACTTTGACCGACGTGGAAGCGGCCGAGGTAGGGCAGACGGTCACGGCGGTCTCACGCACCCTCACGCGGCTCGGTGCCGAGTACGTGTATGTCGCGGCGATCGGGCACAGTCATCCCCACCTGCATGTGCACGTGATTCCTCGGTGGCCGGGTGTCGATGCGTCGGTCGAGTGGTTCGCAGTTCGGGACGAGCCTGGGCCACACAGAGTCGATGGGCTCGGTGCTGAGAGCTTCGCAGCCGAGATGAAGGGTTTGATGCCCGCCTGACGTCAGGCGCTGCGCAATACCGTCGGTTGGGTGACGACGCGGATTCCGGGCTCCGGGTCGAAGCGGTATCCGGTTCCTCTGACCGTGGTGATCAGTCGACCGAATTGGCCTAGTTTGGTGCGCACCCTCGACAGGTGGACGTCGACGCTGCGTCCGCCGTCGGATGTGTTGAGCTCGGATCTCGCAACGACGACGCGTGGATGCTGAGCCAGATACGCGAAGATCTCGAACTCGGTGTGACTGAGTCGAATGCTCTTGCCGCCGAGGATCACGTCGCGGGCGGGGATGTCGATGACCAGGGGCGCGTTCAGGTCGTTGACCCGTACATCGAATCGCGTGAGGATCTTTGCATGCGGCGCATAGCTTTTGGCGGCACTGCGAAGCGCATCGGCGAGTGCGTGCAACTGCGGTCGGGTCAATCCCTGCAGGGATGATGTGCCGGAATCGGAGATGTGGACAACGACGGTGGCTTCGGTGGTCATGCTGGAGAGCTCCTGAGACAAGGGTGTGCTGCGGATACCGGGCAGTTGGTCAGCGTGGGCAGCAACAGTTCTTGTTCACCGTCACAGGGTGATCGACGGCGGGCTCGTGCGCCAGAGATGCGCTCACCGTGATCGCAATTGTTGACCCCAAGACCGTCGACGTGTTGCGATCGGGCGTGACCGATGTATGCCGACCCCGCGCCGCCCTGTTCACCCGAGCCGTCGACTGGGATCATCCCGACGCCGAAGCCCTGCGCGCGGCGATGGCCGCCGAGGTGGGTCCCCGCTACGCAGACCGGTCCGCTCTGATGTCGAAGACCCAGGCCAACGCCGTCGACGAGAGCACTGTGCACCGGACGTTCGTCGTGTATCGCAGTGACTCGGAGGGGGATGCGCACGCCGTCGGACATGCAGCGCTGCGTTGGAACGGGGCGGACCTCGAGCTCAAGCGCATGTTCGTTCATCCCGACCATCGCGGCACGGGAGTATCGGCTGCCCTGCTGGAGGCGTCGGAGAATGCCGCCCGCGACCAGGGCCTGCCGCGGCTGATATTGCAGACCGGGGACAGACAGCCCGACGCAGTTCGGCTGTACGAGAAGAGCGGTTACACCCGAATCCCGGTGTTTCCTCCCTACGAGGTCCTGCCGTTCTCGAACACCTTCGAGAAGCGCCTGTAGTCAGGCTCGCACGGTCATGATCTCGGCACCGTCGTCGGTGATGACCACCGTGTGCTCGCTGTGCGCGGTGCGGCATCCCGTCGTACTGCGCAGAGTCCAGCCGTCGTCGTCGGTGACGAGCTCGTCGGTGTCTTCCATGATCCAGGGCTCCAGTGCCAACATCAGGCCGGGGCGAAGGCCGTAGCCGCGGCCCGGCCGCCCGTTGTTGGACACATGTGGGTCCTGATGCATCGTGGACCCGATGCCGTGGCCGCCGAATTGCATGTTGATCGGGTAGCCCGCCTCGCCGAGGACGGCGCCGATGGCATGCGAGATGTCACCGATCTTGTTTCCCGGACGTGCCGCTGCGATCCCCGCAGCCAGAGCCCGCTCGGTGGCGTCGATCATGGCGGTGTCTTCTTTTCGGGGCTCGCCGACTACGAAGCTGATGGCAGAGTCCGCTGCCACGCCGCCGAGGACCACGGCGAGATCGAGAGTCAGCAGATCGCCGTCGGCCAATGCGTAGTCGTGCGGAAGGCCATGCAGCACAGCGTCGTTTACGGAGGTGCAGATGTAGTGGCCGAACGGACCGCGGCCGAAGGAGGGCGCGTAGTCGACGTAGCAGGACGTTGCCCCGGCTCCGAGGATGATGTCTTTGGTCCACTCGTCGATCTCGAGCAGGTTGGTGCCGACGGTGGCACGCTCGCGGACGGTCTCGAGAATTTCGGCGACCAGAGCGCCGGATTTGCGTGCGAGGGGGATCTTGCTCGGCGGGAGAATTTCGATCATGGGGCACCTTTCGTGGGTTATGCGATAACTATACCGGTATAACTATACCTCTAGGTCGGGATGCTGCAGACTCTGAAGCCGATATGACCAGTGGACGTGTCCTCGGACGTTCCTGAGCGCGCCGACGTGCGATAGCGTCGACAGTAACTGGCGTGACACAGGTGCGATCCGCCACGGATCACCCCACGCCGGTCGCGGCGGGAGGCGTCGAATGCGCCCGTCGTCCACTCCCAGACGTTGCCGGTGCATTCGTACAGGCCGTACCGGTTGGGGTCGAATGTCTTTGTAGCGCAGGTGTACACGGTGTCGGTCGACGAGCCGGGAAAGTGGCCGCGCCAGGTGTTCATGCGAGAGAGATCCGGTTCGCTGCCCCACGGAAACGGTTGCTGCTCCAGCCCGCCCCTGGCTGCGAACTCCCACTGAGCCTCGGACGGTAGCCCTGTCCCGGACCACGCGCAGAATGCTGCGGCGTCGCGTCGGGACACGTGAGTCACCGGGTGATCCGGCAGGTCGCGGACGGCGTCGACCAACGATTTCGGCCCGGCCGGTGCCCGCCAGTTCGCCCCGGGAACAACGCGCCACCAGGGGGTCTCTGGAACGACGGGGGACCGGTCCGCGGAGGGGAGGGTGCCGGCGAACACGAGGGAATCTCCGAAGGTCTCGGCGTCGGTGACGAACCCGGTGGCATCGACGAATGCCGCGAACTCGCGCACCGTCACCGTGGTGATACCGATGGAGAAGCTGTCGACGGCAACTCGGCGCACCGGTCCCTCGAGGTCTTCGGGGTAGCTGAGTGGATCGTCGCTACCCATCAGAAACACAGTTCCGTTCAGGTCCGCCATCGCGGGCGCCACACCGGAGCTCGACATGCTGGTCGGGGCACCGACGCTCCCGTTGCGGCCGGGTGTACAGCATGCGGACATGTCCTCATGATCGCATCCTGAGCCGAACGATGTGCTAGGCAATAACAATGAGTGAAGAGAACGTCCTGATTGTTCACTGGCACGATCTGGGGCGTCACCTGGGCGCGTACGGGGTGCGCTCGGTATCGAGCCCGCGCGTCGACGCGCTTGCCGCTGAGGGAATCCTGTTCACCCGCGCGCATGCCACTGCGCCACTGTGCTCGCCCTCGCGGGGTTCATTGTTCACGGGACGCTACCCGCAGAGCAACGGGCTGGTCGGCTTGGCGCACCATGGGTGGGAGTATCGCCCAGGCGTGCAGACCTTGCCGGCTCTTCTTGGTGAATCCGGTTGGCAAACAACGCTGTTCGGTATGCAGCACGAAACTTCGTTTCCTTCGAGGCTGGGGTTCGAGACGTTCGATGTGTCGAACTCGTACTGCGAGTATGTCGTGGAAAAGGCGGACGAGTGGTTGCGTGAGGATCGCAGCCGACCTTTCCTGTTGACGGCGGGCTTCTTCGAGACGCACCGGCCCTACCCTCGGGAGCGATACACCCCGGTCGACGCCTCGTCGATCGAAGTTCCCGATTACCTGCCCGACACCCCGGAGGTCCGGGCCGATCTGGCCGAGTTCCACGGGTCGGTCGAGGTGGCGGACGCAGCGGTGGGGGAGCTGCTCGACACGCTCACCGAGACGGGGCTCGACGAGACCACCTGGGTCGTGTTCATGACCGACCACGGCCCGGCTTTCCCGCGCGCGAAGTCGACCTTGTACGAGGCAGGCACCGGAATCGCCATGATCGTCCGCCCGCCGAAGTCGCGCGGACTGCAGCCGAAGGTGTACGACGAGCTGTTCAGTGGGGTCGACCTCGTGCCGACGCTATTGGATCTGCTGGGGGTGCCGGTACCTGATGAGGTACAAGGACTTTCGCATGCAGCGCAGCTGACCGGAGATTCCGCGGTGGCTCGCGACCAGGTCTTCACGTCGAAGACCTACCACGACTCGTTCGACCCCATCAGGGCCGTGCGGACCAAGGATCACAGCTACATCGAGAACTACACGGATCGTCCGGAGCTGGATCTGCCCTGGGACATCGAGGAAAGCCCGTCCGGTCAGGCGGTTGCCGGTGCCGTGGCCGGTCCGAGAGCACGAACGGAGCTGTACGACCTACGTACCGATCCAGGAGAAACCGTCAACGTATACGGCGACCCGTCGTATCGCAGCGTCGCCGAGGATCTGGCAATGCGTCTGCACACGTGGCGTGAGTACACCCGGGACGTGATTCCGTCGGATTTCGTCGGAACCCGCATCTCCGATCGCTACACCCAGGACTACGTCGTCGTGCACGGGCTGAAGCCGACGTCTCGTTCTCCGCTCAGTTCCGAGCGGGGAATCGACGCTGCACATGATGGCGAATCAGGCAAGGGTTAAACGCTGAAAGATTGAAATAGCCTGTTGCGCGCGGTTGTTGGAGTTCGTTTACGCTCTCGTCCATGAGCGAACTTCCACGTTCCTATCTGGTGCTGGCATCGCAGCGCAGCGGCAGCACTCTGCTGGTCGAATCGTTGCGCGCGACGGGAGTGGCAGGCGAGCCGCAAGAGTTCTTCCAGTACCTGCCGACGACGTCACTGGCACCGCAACCGCGTGAATGGTTCGCCGGCGTCGAGGACGAATCGATACTTCGCCTGCTCGCGCCGCTGGTCCCGGGCACCCCGGCTACCGAGACCGCCGTGCAGTGGCGGGATCGAATTCGGGCGGCCGGGCGCAGCGACAACGGCGTGTGGGGCGGCAAACTGATGTGGAACCAGACACCGCTGCTCACCGGATGGGCTGACGCACTACCGGATCGGTCGGGCGAGGATCTGCTCTCGGCCATCCACGATGTCGTTGGCGAGGACGTACTTCTGGTTCACGTCAGGCGCGAAGACACTGTGGCGCAAGCGGTGTCGATGTGGAGAGCGGTACAGACGCAAGTATGGCGCGGCAGCGCCGATCCCGAGGTTGACGCTCGCGCCGAGTACCACGCCGACGGAATTGCACATCTGCATCGAATCCTCGTCGAGCAGGAACAGTCCTGGACGGGCTGGTTCGCAGAGGCTGGTGTGACGCCACTCGACGTCGGCTTCAGCGAACTCGCCCAGGACACGACCGGCCAGGTCGGGCGGGTGCTGGCGGCGCTCGGACTCGATCCAGCGTTGGCACCACCACCTGCGCTGAAGCGGCAGGGCGATCGCCGCTCAGACGACTGGATCGACCGCTACACGGCCGAAAGGGTGAGCGCATGAGTGCGAGTCTCGCGAATTCCGATCCCACCACCGTAGACGAGCTCAGGATTCTCGAGGCGGAGTCGGTCCACATCATTCGTGAGGTGGTGGCCGAACTCGAGCGGCCTGTACTGCTCTTCTCGGCGGGCAAGGACTCGATCGTTCTGCTTCGGTTGGCAGAGAAAGCGTTTCGGCCGTCGCCGCTGCCCTTCCCGGTTCTGCACGTCGACACGGGACACAATTTCCCCGAGGTCATCGAATTTCGAGATCGACGCGTGCAAAGTTCGGGGCACAAGCTGATCGTCGCGTCGGTGCAGGACTCCATCGACCGTGGCCGCTCCACCGAGGTCGGCGGGCCCAATGCATCACGCAACCGCCTTCAGACGCGAACTCTGTTGGACGCGTTGGAGGAAGGCCGCTACGACGCTGCGTTCGGTGGGGCGCGGCGCGACGAGGAGCGGGCCAGGGCAAAGGAGCGAGTGCTCAGTTTCCGCGATGAGTTCGGCCAGTGGGACCCGAGGGCGCAGCGCCCCGAACCGTGGTCGCTGTACAACGGGCGCATCCGCCGCGGCGAGCAGGTACGCGTCTTCCCGCTGAGCAACTGGACCGAGCTCGATATCTGGCGCTACATCGAACTCGAAGGCCTGGAGCTTCCGTCCATCTACTTCGCGCACGAGCGAGAAGTGTTCGAGCGGGACGGGATTCTGCTCAGCACATCGGAGTTCACCTCGCCCACCGAGCACGAGCGTGCGTCGACGGAATGGGTGCGCTACCGCACAGTCGGCGACCTGACGATCACGGGAGCTGTGCGCTCGCACGCAACCGACATTGCCGGCGTCATCGGAGAGATCTCCGCGGCGACGGTATCCGAACGGGGAGAAACTCGCGCCGACGACCGAACGTCGGTGGCCGCGATGGAAGACCGCAAGCGTGAGGGGTACTTCTGATGACACGGCAACTTCTGCGACTGGCTACGGCAGGCTCGGTCGACGACGGCAAGAGCACGCTGATCGGTCGGCTGATGTTCGATACCGACAGCCTGCCGCTCGACCACCTGGACGCGGTCACGAAGGACGGCGTTGCGGACCTGGCGGCACTGTCGGACGGGTTGCGCGCCGAGCAGGAGCAGGGCATCACGATCGATGTGGCGTACCGATTCTTCTCCACCGAATCGCGGAGCTACATCCTGGCCGATACCCCCGGTCACGAGCGGTACACCCGAAACATGTTCACCGGTGCGTCGACGGCCGACGTCGCAGTGCTGCTGGTCGACGCCAGCGCCGGGGTACTGCGGCAAACACGCAGGCATGCCAGGATTTCGACGCTGCTCGGCGTCGAACACCTGGTGGCCGCCGTGAACAAGATCGACCTCGTCGGCTATCGCGAGGATCGGTTCCGAGAGGTGGAGGCCGAGCTTCGTTTGCTCGCCGAGAGGTTGGGCGGCGTCGAACTGACGGTGATCCCGTTGGCCGCGAAGGACGGCGACAACGTAGTGCACCGCTCTGCGAATACCCCCTGGTACCACGGCCCGACTCTGCTCGAGCATCTCGAGAGCATCGAATTGGCCGCTCCTGCAGCGGAACCCGCTGAGTTACGTCTGCCGATTCAATGGGTGTCTCGACCGACCGCGGGGGAGCGACGTAGGTACACCGGCAGGCTGTCGGCCGGAACACTGTCCGTCGGCGACGAGGTGGTCGCGCTGCCGTCGGGGTCTCGTTCGACTGTGACCGGACTCGACACTCTCGACGACGATCGCACGACCGCTGTTGCACCACTGTCGATCTCGGTCCAGCTCGCAGACGATATCGACATCGGCCGCGGAGACGTCCTGGTCAGTGGTGTGGACGGTGCACACGAGCCGGTGCTCGCGCGGGAGATCGACGCAACGGTGTGCTGGTTCGGCGCGACTCCGCTGCGTGCCGGGGACCGCGTGTCGCTCAAACACACCGCCAGGACAGTCCGGGCGACGGTGCAGGCCTTGCACTCCAGGCTCGATCCGGAGACTCTGGACGAGAAGGACTCGCCGGTCGAGTTGTCGCTCAACGACATCGGTATCGTGACTCTCAGAACATCGTCGGTGATCGTGGCCGATCCGTACCTGGGCAACCGAGATGCCGGTGCGTTCATTCTGATCGACGAATCCTCGAACGACACAGTCGGTGCAGGCACCATCGCAGAGGCGAGGGAAGTCAAGCCCGGCGAGCAGACCCGAAACGACATCAAGTGGCACCCCTCGGCGCTCGATCGTGCACACCGCTGGGGCGCAACGGGGCAGAGCGGAGCAACCGTCTGGTTCACCGGGCTGCCGGCCTCGGGTAAATCGACAGTGGCGGTGGCGCTCGAACGCGCGTTGGTCGAATCGGGCCGTACCGCATACCTTCTCGATGGCGACAACGTGCGCCACGGACTGTCCGACGATCTCGGCTTCAGTCCAGGCGACCGAGCCGAGAACATCCGTCGCGTCGGGCACCTGACGCGACTTCTCGCCGATGCCGGGGTGGTGGCCATTGCCTCGCTCGTGTCGCCGTTGGAATCGGACCGCGCTATCGCTCGTGCACTGAACGACGCTGCGAAGCTACCGTTCGTAGAGGTCGCCGTCAGCACTCCGTTGGAAGAATGCGAGCGCCGCGATCCCAAAGGCCTGTACGCCCGCGCTCGGGCCGGCGAACTCAAGGGGCTGACGGGCATCGACGCCCCGTACGAAGCGCCGTCGAACCCGGACCTGACGATCGACACCACAGGAGCCGACATCGACGATCTGGTGCAGAAGGTCTTGGCGGTTCTGGAGGAACACGAGCGACGCGGGGGCACCAGGTGAGACCGTTCCTGTTGTCTCTGGGCACGGGTCGTTCGGCCGGCACCACCCCTGTGGAATCCTGACTTTCGTGTCCGCTCATCCTCTCGACGAACCCATTCGCAATTCTCTCGACGGCGCACTCTCTCGCTTTGCGGTCCGGCGCGGGCGGGTCATGCGGGCGGATCCCGAGGTGTCTCCGTTCCTGGTGCACCCGGACGTTCTCGATCCGCAGGACTGGGACGACATCGCTGCCCTGTTCGGACCGCGAACCGTGGTGGCACTGAACGGACCGGAACGCGAAGTGCCCGCGGGGTGGTCGCACGTGGAGACCTTCGGTTTGGTGCAACTCGTCGGCACGCACCTCGAGACGCGGCCCTTCACTGAGGCCGTCGAGCTCACGGCAGCAGACGTCCCTGAGATGCTCGATCTGGTTCGCCGCACCGAGCCCGGACCGTTCCTGCCCCGGACGATCGAGCTCGGCACGTACCTCGGTGTTCGACGCGACGGTGCTTTGATTGCGATGGCGGGCGAGCGTATGCACCCGCCCGGGTGGACGGAAATCAGCGCGGTGTGCACCGACCCGGCATTCCGAGGGCAGGGTCTGGCCACGGACCTGGTGCGCGCGGTCGGTCACGGTATCCGCGCCCGCGGAGAGGAGCCGTTCCTGCATGCATCGGCTGCGAACGTGCGCGCCATCGACCTCTACCTGTCCATCGGATTCGAGCTACGTCGGACCTCCCATCTGACATTGGTCCGAACGCCCGCACTGAACGCGGAGCATGCCGACTGACGAGTGCGATGGTCGATCAGTGGCTTCCGCTGGACGTGATGCGTCCCAAGAAGGACACTGCAGTGGTGCTGACTATCCGCCGCATCTCGCCGGTTTTCACCCCCGACGATCCTGAACTCGTTGCCCATCTGATTCGCGAGCGCATGGCCGCACGGCAGTGACGCGCCCCGACGAGCGGTTCACGCTCGCCAGCGAACGCACCTTTCTCGCGTGGCTGCGGACTTCGCTCGGGCTCCTGGCCGGCGGAATTGCGATCGTTCACCTCGTTCCCGATTTCAGTACGGGATGGGTGCGGACGGCACTCGGTCTGATTCTGATCGGACTCGCCGCCGCGGCACCGATCATCGGCTTGCGGCGGTGGATGCGTGTTCGCAATGCCCTCGAGAACGGTGCACCGATGCCGGAGTCTCGAGACCTGTGGATCTTCGCGATCGGTATCGGTGCGGTGGCTTTGCTGGCTGCAGTGGTCACAGTTCTGGGGATCCAGTAGTACTCGGTGGATCACTGCGGGTGCACAATCGAAGAACTAGGACGACCAACGACAGGAGTTCGGCGTGGCGCAGGGTCTCAAACTCGGTTACAAGGCATCGGCGGAGCAGTTCGGGCCGCGTGAGTTGGTCGAGCTCGGTGTTCTCGCCGAGCAGCACGGAATGGACTCCGCGACGGTCAGCGACCATTTCCAGCCGTGGCGGCACGAGGGCGGGCATGCACCGTTCTCGCTCGCCTGGATGACTGCCGTCGGTGAGCGCACCAACACGATCCAGCTCGGTACCTCGGTGCTCACCCCGACGTTCCGTTATAACCCGTCGGTCATCGCCCAGGCATTCGCGACGATGGGCTGCCTGTACCCCGGGCGCATCATGCTCGGTGTCGGTACCGGCGAAGCGCTCAACGAGATCGCTACCGGATTCACCGGCGAATGGCCGGAGTTCAAGGAACGATTCGCGCGCCTACGTGAGTCCGTGCGGTTGATGCGCGAGCTGTGGCTCGGCGACCGCGTCGATTTCGAGGGCGAGTACTACACGACCAAGGGCGCGTCGATCTACGACGTCCCCGAGGGCGGCATCCCGGTGTACATCGCGGCCGGCGGACCCGTCGTGGCGCGGTACGCCGGACGCGCGGGCGACGGATTCATCTGCACCTCGGGCAAGGGCATGGAGCTCTACACCGACAAGCTCCTTCCGGCTGTGGAAGAGGGCGCAGGTAAGGCCGAGCGCGACGCCGGTGAGATCGACAAGATGATCGAGATCAAGATCAGCTACGACACCGATCCCGAACTGGCGCTGGAGAATTGCCGCTTCTGGGCCCCGCTGTCGCTGACGCCCGAGCAGAAGCATTCGATCGACGATCCGATCGAGATGGAGAAGGCCGCCGACGAGCTGCCGATCGAGCAGGTTGCCAAGCGGTGGATCGTGGCATCGGATCCGGACGAGGCAGTGGAGAAGGTCAAGCAGTACACCGACGCCGGCCTGAACCACCTGGTGTTCCACGCTCCGGGTCACGATCAGAAGCGGTTCCTCGAACTGTTCGAGAAGGATCTCGCGCCGCGCCTGCGGAAGCTCGGCTAGTTACGAGGAGCCCCGAGATCGGCCGCGAGTGCGAACAGTCGCATGTCGCGGTCGGTCCTGGTCTCGTATTCGCCGTACACCTCGACCATCGCGTCGAACTGGCGGTAGATGCGGGCCTTCGCGTCGCCGGTGATTCGGGTGGCCGTCACCGGAATCTTCTTGCCGCCGATGGCCACCACGGCCTTCGGATCGGCGAGGAGGTTGGACGTCCATGCCGGGTGATGTTGCTGACCGAAATTGGATCCGACGACATAGATCTTGTCGGCCTCCCGGTAGTACAGCAGCGGGCTCGTCCTCGGCTTGCCGGATTTGCGGCCGGTCGTGGTCAGCAGTACCACCGGAGCGGCGATCGGGCCGAGCACGGTGAAGCGACCGTCGGATTTGGTCAGCAACCATCGGTCGACGCCTGCGAGATTGCGGATGACCCACGAACCGGGCTTCGTCGACGCGAACTTCACGGCGGGCTTGCGGATGAACGAGGTCTCGCTGCCCCAGCGCACATCCGGGAACGGTGAATCGGCCATGGTTCATAGGACAACCGGACTGCCCTCGGTGTCAACACCGCAACCACTAGGCTAGCGATCATGGCTGAGCCCACCAGTGCCGAGACGGCCGGTATGTATCCCTCCAGCATCTATGTCGCGTCACCGGAAGGTGACTCCGGCAAGTCCACCATCGCGTTGGGCGTACTGCAGATGCTCGCCGCGACGGCCGCCCGGGTGGGGGTGTTTCGTCCCATCGCGCGCTCGACCGACGAACCCGATTACATTCTGGAACTTCTCGTCGAGCACACCACCGCGGATCTGACGTACGAGCAGTCGCTCGGCGTCACGTACGAGCAGGTGCACACCGACCAGGATGCCGCGCTCAGCGAGATCGTCAATCGCTATCACGAGGTTGCTGCTCAGTGCGACGCCGTGGTGATCGTGGGCAGCGACTACACCGATGTCGGCAGTCCGAGTGAGCTCGGCTTCAATGCCCGGATCGCCGTCAATCTCGGTGCCCCGGTGCTGCTAGCGCTGCGTGGATCGGATCGCACACCCGACGAGATCGCGCAGCTGGCCGCTCTGTGCCAGGCCGAACTACGCCAACATCACGCTCATCTGGCCGCGATCGTGGCAAACCGCTGTGCCCCCGACGATCTCGATGCGGTCACCGATGCGTTGGCGTCGGTCGGGGTGCCTGCGTGGAGCTTGCCGGAGATCCCCCTCCTCGTGGCCCCGACGATGGCCGAGCTGCTCGACGCCGTCGACGGCACTCTCTACAGTGGTGACTCGTCGCTGCTGCAGCGAGAAGCGTTGCGGGTCATGGTCGGTGGCATGACAGCCGAGCACATCCTCGAGCGCCTCACCGAAGGCGTTGTCGTCATCGCGCCTGCGGACCGATCGGACGTACTGCTCGCACTGGTCAATGCCCATGAGGCCGAGGGCTTTCCGTCGCTGGCCGGCATCATCATGAACGGCGGCATCGAGCCCCATCCGGCCATCGCACGTCTGGTGGCGGGACTCGGCCCCCGGCTGCCGATCCTCACCACCGATCTCGGCACCTTCGACACCGCCTCTGCCGCGGCGCAGACCCGAGGCCGTGTCGCGGTGGGATCGCAGCGCAAGGTCGACACGGCACTGGGGTTGATGGAACAGCGAGTGGACGCGAAAACCCTTCTGGGACGGCTCGACATCGCCATCCCCACCATCACGACTCCGCAGATGTTCGAGTACCAGCTGATCCACCGGGCCCGCGCCGACCGCAAGCACATCGTCCTGCCCGAGGGCGGCGACGATCGCATCCTTCGGGCTGCCGGCCGACTGCTGCAGCGTCAGGTTGCGGACCTCACGATCCTCGGCGAAGAGGGCCCTGTTCGGCGACGTGCGTCGGAACTGGGCGTCGACCTCGACAAAGCCACTGTGCTCGATCCCAACAACTGCGAGTACACCGAGGACTTCGCGGCGGAATACACCGAACTGCGCAAGCACAAGGGCATGACGATCGAGCGAGCCCGCGAGATCATGGCCGACATCTCGTACTTCGGAACGATGATGGTGCACAGGGGAATCGCCGACGGCATGGTCTCGGGCGCGGCGCACACCACCGCGCACACCATCAAGCCGTCCTTCGAGATCATCAAGACCACCGAGGGAGTGTCGACGGTGTCGTCGATCTTCCTCATGTGCCTGTCCGATCGCGTACTCGCCTACGGCGACTGCGCCGTCGTACCCGACCCGACAGCCGAGCAGCTCGCCGACATCGCCGTGTCCTCGGCGCAGACGGCGGCCCAGTTCGGCATCGAGCCGCGGGTGGCCATGCTGTCCTACTCCACCGGAGAATCCGGTTCCGGGGCCGATGTGGACAAGGTTCGGCAGGCCACTGCGATTGTGCGCGAACGGAATCCGGAACTACTCGTGGAAGGTCCGATCCAGTACGACGCGGCCATCGAGCCGTCCGTCGCCGCGTCGAAGCTGCCCGACTCCGAGGTGGCCGGCCGAGCGACGGTGTTCATCTTCCCGGATCTCAACACCGGTAACAACACGTACAAGGCCGTCCAGCGCAGCGCCGGTGCCGTTGCCGTCGGACCGGTTCTGCAGGGCCTGCGCAAACCCGTCAACGATCTGTCCCGCGGCGCACTCGTCGAGGACATCGTCAATACCGTTGCCATCACGGCTATTCAGGCGCAGGGTATTGCCGACGCAGCCAAGGAGAACAGCGAATCGTGAGTATCCTCGTCGTCAACTCCGGCTCGTCGTCGGTCAAGTTCCAACTGGTGGACCCCGGCTCCGGCGAGTCCGTGGCCAGTGGGCTCGTCGAGCGCATCGGTGAATCCGACGGCCGCGTCGAACTCGACCATCGTGGCGAGAGCGTCGAGCGTACCCAGCACATCGAGGATCACGGTGCCGGTCTGGCGCTGGCGTTCGAGATGCTCGCGGATGCCGGAATCGAACTGGGCTCAGACGTCACCGCCGTCGGGCACCGAGTCGTCCACGGAGGAACGGTGTTCTACCGTCCGACGATCATCGACGACGCCGTTGTACAGCAGATATCGGACCTGAGTAGCCTTGCACCGCTTCACAATCCGCCGAACGTACTGGGCATCGAGGTCGCCAGGAAGCAGCTTCCGGACGTTCCGCACGTGGCGGTGTTCGACACGGCCTTCTTTCATTCGCTGCCCGACGCAGCCGCGACCTATGCCATCGACGCGACCGTCGCCGCCGAGCACGACATCAGGCGCTACGGCTTTCACGGCACCTCGCACCACTACGTCTCCGGCCAGGTGGCGCAGTTCTTGGGACGCGATCTCGCAGACCTGAACCAGATCGTCCTGCACCTGGGCAACGGAGCCTCGGCATCGGCGGTCTCCGGGGGCAAGGCAGTCGACACCTCGATGGGCCTGACCCCGCTCGAGGGACTCGTCATGGGTACTCGCAGCGGCGACATCGACCCCGGCGTCATCATGCATCTGCGCCGCAGCGCAGGCATGAGTGTCGACGACATCGATGCGTTGCTCAACCGTCGTTCCGGGTTGATCGGATTGTCCGGGGTCAACGACTTCCGGCAACTGCAACAACGGATCGACGACGGCGACGCCTCCGCGCGGCTGGCGTACGACGTCTACATCCATCGCCTGCGCAAGTACATCGGCGCGTACATGCTCGGACTCGGCCGGCTCGACGTCATCACGTTCACCGCGGGTGTCGGCGAGAACGCGGCCGCCGTGCGTGCCGACGCGCTGGCGAACCTCGAGGGATTCGGCATCGAGATCGACCCGGATCGTAATGCAGTGCGCAGCAAGCAGGCTCGGGTCATCTCGACCGATTCGTCGACCGTGACCGTGTTGGTGGTGCCGACCAACGAGGAGTTGGCGATCGCTCGGGCGACGGACGATCTGGTTCGTGACGGCGACTAGAACAGAGAACGGGGCCGGATAGCGTTCGCCAGGTCCACCAGTGAGAAGCGATGCGCGCGATCGGTGGCGTTGCGGGCCAACGCCCGTAGCCCCTTCTCGGTGCCACGCCGCAATCCGTCCTCGGTGAACGGGACGCTGAGAATCGGCTCCCGTTCGGCCGTGGCGGCGTGGCCGGAGACGATCCAGTCCAGCGCCATCGCGAGCACCAGCGTCCGCATCTGCAGTGCCCGGCTCTCCGCCTTGGGTAGCAACGCAACTCGGCGGGCGGCGGAACGGAAGTCGGCCTCGGACAGTTCGGCTCGCGAGCGATCCATCAGCAGCGTCAACACACTGGTCATGCGCGCCATCGAGTAGTGCCGTGAACTGATCGGCACCTGGTCGAGAGCGGCGATGGCCCCGGTCTGATCGCCGCGCCGCTGCAACTGTCGGGCCAAGCCGAACGCCGAGCTCACGATGCCGCGGTTGGTACGCCACACAGCTCGATAGAGGCCCTCGGCTCGGGCCCGCCATTTCTCGGCTTCGTCGGCTTTGCCCGCGGCGACGTGACCGAGCAATTCCGAGGTGGCACCGAGGGCGAGCTTGGGGGCCAGCTCTCCGGGCATCGCCCCGAGTACGTTGTCGAAACTGGTGAACGCAGACTCGTATTCGTGATGGAGCAGGGCGATCAGGCCCGCGTACCACTGCACCCGCCACGGATCGGCGGCGTGGTCCTCGGACTGCACCTTGGTCAGAATCTCGGTGGCCTCGACGACGTTTCCGAGATCCAGATTGGCTTTGACCTCGGCGAGGGTGATCTCGACCCCCAGGTCGACAGGAGACGAGGAAGTCGTGGAGTCCTTGGGCTTGTCCGCGCCTGCAGTGACACGTTCGATGCCGTTGCGTTTGGCGTGCTGCAGTGAGTCCAGGGTCTGGCGAGGTTCGACGTGTACGGCCGCCGCGAGCAAGGGCGCGCTCGGATCATTGGGGTCCACCAGTGGAACGGGGAGCGCCGCAACAACTTCGGCTGCGGTCATGCGTTCGTGGCGCACCGTGCCGTCCACATAGGTATCGGTACGGCCCACCGACTGCTCGGTTCCGAAGGTGGTACGGGGCGGGCTGAACACCGTGGACAGTCCGGGGCGCTCGACGCCCGTTCGGATGGCCAGAATCTCGCGTAGAACCCCGGTCGCTTGCCCGGCGAATTCGTCCGCTGATCGAAACCGTCGAGCGGGGTTCTCGTGCGTCGCGCGCAGCAGCAGTCGGTGCAGTGACGGAAATTGCTGCAGCACTTCGGAGTCTTCGACCGACGGCAGGCCCTCGAGATACTTTCCGTTCTTCGAGGGCATGTCCAGCGTCAGTACCGCGAGCGTGCGGCCCACCGTGAAGATGTCCGACGCCACCGTCGGTCCCGTCTTGACGATCTCCGGTGCCTGGTAGCCCACCGTGCCGTACAGGTAGCCGTAGTCCTCGATACCCGCGACCGCGCCGAGGTCGATGAGTTTGATCTGGTCGTCGGAGACCATGATGTTCTCGGGTTTGAGGTCGTTGTAGACCAGGCCGATCGAATGCAGGTAGCCCAGTGCCGGAAGCACTTCCAGGACGTAGGCGAGTGCCTGCTCGACGGGCATCCTCCCGCCGTCGCACGTACCGAGGATGTCGCGCAACGACCGTCCACCGACGTACTCCATGACGATGAAGCCGACGGTCGACCCGTCGCTGCGGGGTTGCTCGACGAAGTTGTAGATCTTGACGACGCCGGGATGCGCTACCTCGGCCAAGAATTGACGCTCTGCGACCGCGACCGCGTGGGCTTCCTCGTCGCCGAAGTGCAGTAGTCCCTTGAGCACCACCCAGCGGTCGCTGACGTTGCGGTCGATGGCGAGATAGATCCAGCCGAGTCCGCCGTGCGCGATACATCCCTGCACGTCGTACTGGCCGACCACTCGATCGCCCGGTTCGAGCAGGGGCGTGAAGTCGAAGGTCGTACCGCAGTGCGGACACACGCCCTTGGCGATGTCGGGCTCGCCCGGCTCGGTGCGGCCGACCTTGGCGTTGCACTTCCAGCAGAACCGCTTGTGCTGCGGCACCGTCGGATCCGACATCACCGCAGTTTCGGGATCGACCGGCTCCACCCGGGGTACGTCGACCAGCCCGCCGCCGAGCCGACGTCGAAGGCCGGTGCTGCGCGATCGACCGGATCTGGACCTACCCGTCCTGGAACGGGTCGATGCGGCCCGTGTTGCAGCCGATTTCGCTGTTCCGCGTTCGGTCGAGCCGGCGTCCGGGGATACGGGTCCCGGCGTCCGTGCGGTCCGATCGTCGATCGGTGCCCGTGACACGGCTGGGTTCTTCGACACTGCTGGGCTTCTCGACACTGCTTGGGTGCGTTCGATTCCGTCGGTTCCCGACTCGGCCCGAAAGACTGCCTGCGTCTTGTCCGCCGGGGCAGTAGGTTGCTGTTCGTCGTCGTCCATGATGCCCCTAGTCGCTGTACGACGCGGTGGGCGGGCCGGGGGAGGGGCCGAGGACCGTCAGCCATCGGTTGTAGATGCGATTCCAGGTTCCGTCGGCGCGAATGCGCGCCAGTGTTCCGTTGACGAACCGCACCAGATCCTCGCTGTCTCGGTTGATCCCGACTCCGTACGGCTCCGGGCTCAGGCTGTCGCCGACGATCTCGAGGTACGGGTCCTGCGCAGCCAGACCGGCGAGAATGGCGTCGTCGGTGCTGATCGCGTCGACCTGTCGTTGTTGCAGCACCACAAGGCAATCCGACCACATCGGCACAGTGACCACGGTCGCTGCGGGTTGCACTCGCTGCAGTCGTCGCAGTGAGGTGGTGCCCTCGACGGCGCACACGCGCTTGTCCGCCAGGTCGCCGACGCCGCGGATACCCGACCCCTGCACCACCAGAATCCGGTGCTGCGCCTGGAAATACACGGTGGAGAACTGGACGTCCTTGCGTCGAGCGCACGTGATGGTCATGGTCTTCACCACGATGTCCACCGATGAATCCTGCAGGGCCTCCAGCCGTTGCGCCGAGGTCAGAATGCGAAAGTCCAACCGATTCGGATCGCCGAAGAGGTCCCGCGAGATCTCCCGTGCGATGTCGACGTCGAACCCGACCAGCTGCCCGCTCATCGGATCACGGAAGCTGAAAAGGTTGCTGCCCGTGTCGAGTCCGACTACCAGGCGGCCCTTCGCGCGCAGTGCGTCGATGGTCGGTTGCGGTACCGGCGGAGCATCCGTGCCGGTCGTGAGTGGGCGCAGGCTGGCGGTGGGGCGGGCGCACTCGTCGTCGGCCGGAGTCTCGGTCGGCCGGGCGGCCACGGATGCCCCGTCCGGTAGCGGCGGTTCGGAGAACGTCGTATCGACTTGTGGCGCAAAGCTTTCCGGCGGGGTGCAGCCGACCAGCAGTGCGGTGGTCAGGAGGCCGACGGCGAGCAGACGTTTCACAGGTACTCACGCAGCCTCGGGAACAGGCCGACACCGAACGCCACCGAGGCGACGACGGTGAGCACGTACGCGCCGTTGGACAAGCCGGACAACACACCGACCGAGCGGTCGATGTTGGACCGTAGTTCGGCTCGCGCGTTCTCTATTCCGTCGACCAGAACACTGTCCAGTGCAGTGAAGGCGGCGGCCGAATCGGATTCCGAGGTTCCGGTGGCGATGGCGACCGCGCCGTTGAAGTCGCCGACCTCGAGCGCGGAATCGATGCGCGCATGCGAGCCGGACCACGTGTTCAACGCGTCGATCACCGCGGTATCACCCTGGAACATCTCCGACATTCGAGAGACGTTGGCGTCGAACGATTGTCCGTAATCCTGACTGCCGCCGCGGCGTGCGAGATCGAGGGTCTCGTCCGCTCTGGCCTGTTGGGCCATGATGAAACCCGTCGTGTACGACTTCAGCGGCGCGACGCCGCGATCGAGCGCGCGGTCGGTAGCGATCGAGGAGATCAGGCCCACCACCAGCATCCAGCCGAGCAGGCCGACGACAGCGGCTGTGGCACCGAGGAATCCGATGTTCAACGTTCGACGCGTCGTTCGCGAGAGGTACCACTGCGCCAGGCCGGTCATCATCAGCAGGAACACCACCGACCCGATCGCGAAGAACGGCGGGCTGGTGAACCGTTCCTGATCGGCCGACACCCGTGATGCCTGCTCGGTGTACAACTTTTCGGCCAGCGGCAGCAGACTTGTCTGCATCATGGTCGAGGCCTCACCGAGATACGCCGCCCCCACCGGGTTCCCGCTCCGGTTGTTGGCCCTGGCCGTCTCGACCAGACCGCTGTACACCGGTAGTCCGGCGGCGATCTGCGTCAGCACCGCACTGGTGGCCTCGTCGTTCTCGGTCACTCCGGCCGACGCTGCGATCAGTTCGGACGACGCCTCGCCGAGTGCCTGCGAGTAGCGTTCGCGTACCTCCGCCGGTTCGAGACCGCCGGCGATGAATGCGGTTGCGGCAGCGGAATCGGCCACCGACAGTGCCCCGTACAGATTCTGCGCCGAGTTCGCGAACGGCTCGGTCCGCACCAGCAGTGTGCCCAAGGTGTCCACCCGCTCGGTGACGGCCGTCGACGCCAGATTTCCGACCGTCAACGCCAACACCACCAGCGCGGTTCCCATCGCGACCAACCGCGCAGGCGTCGAACGCATCGTGTAGCGAACCGGTGGCTTGCCGGCAACGGTACCGACGGGAGTGGCCGTTGTCGGAGGCACGGCAGCGGAGGGGGTAATGCCGGCCGCGATCACGTCACCGAGCATATAAGCAGGCGGACCGTACTGCAGCCACTACAGCACAGTCACTACACGCGGACGATTCCCCTAGGGTGGTGAGCATGCGAGGTGACGGGGACGGGTGGGTGATCGGTGCCGACGGTTCTCGGCACTGGGGAAAGCACGGAGCCGCCGGACTGTTGCTCCGCGCACCGTCGAACACCGGCGAACCACTCGTACTGTTGCAGCACCGCGCACTGTGGAGCCACCAGGGCGGAACGTGGGCGCTGCCCGGCGGGGCCCGTGACTCTCACGAGAGCACCGAGCACGCGGCCGTACGCGAGGCTCACGAGGAAGCCGGTATCGCTGCCGAGCAGCTGTGCGTTCGGAGCGAACGGGTCACTGCGAGTGTCGCTAGCGGCTGGTCGTACACCACCGTCGTTGCCGATACCGATCATCCACTGACCACCGTGCCCAACGGTGAGAGCACCGAACTGCGCTGGGTGCCGGAATCGATCGTCGCCGACCTCCCGTTGCACCCGGGGTTCGCATCGAGCTGGTCGGCGCTGCGCACCGTGCCGCTGCGGATATTACTGGACACCGCCAACGTGCTCGGTTCACGACCGAACGGCTGGTGGAAGGACCGCGCCGGATCGACCGGCGCACTGCTCACCTCGCTCGCCGAGACGCTGCCACGCACCGTCGAACTGCCCGGCGGCCAGTACGGGTGGCTCACCAGAATCGAGGCCGTCCTCGAAGGTGAGGCCCGCGGCGCGGTGGTGAACGACCCGCGCACCAGGACGATTCTCGCGAACGGCAGCGGCGACGACACCTTGGCCGATCAGGCCCGTCTCGACGGAGATCTGACGGCGCTGGTCACCGCCGACCGCGGACTGCGCGACCGACTGCCCGACTCGGTGCAGGTGTTGACGCCGTCGACAGTCCTCGGCTGGTTGTAGAGAACCTGGCGTTCGACCGCGGTCGGTTCTGCTCACATGCAGCACACCGGGTACGTCCGTACGGTCGATGGAGTGCACAAAAAGTGGCGGTGGCTGGCGGTGGTGCTCGGCATCGCCGTGCTCGTCGCCACGCCCTCGGTGATCGAGCGCTGGCCCGTCGACGCGTCGGACATCGATGCGGCCGAACTGCTCTCCCGCGTCCAGTCCTCCACCGCGACCCCGTATTCGGGCTATGCCCAGGCGGTCGGCGGTGTCACTTTGCCGGTCACCGACGGACTCGGCGGACTTCCGGACCTGCTGGGCGACACCACGACCTTGCGCGCTTGGTATCGCGCCCCGGACAGCTGGCGCGTCGACACCGTGCGCCTCGCCGGAGAGCGCGGTCTCTACCGGAGCCCGGCTCGGCTGTGGAGCTGGGACTACGAACAGAACACGGCCGTGGTGACCCCCGTCCCCGAGCCGAGTCTGCGCCTGCCTCGCCAAGCCGACCTGCTACCCCCGGAGCTCGGGCAGCGGTTGCTCAGCGAGGCGACCGCCGACGAGGTCACTCGGCTGCCGACTCGTCGGATTGCCGGCCGCGACGCCCCCGGCCTGCGGCTGATCCCCAGCGAACCTCAGAGCACGATCACCGAGGTCGACGTGTGGGCCGACCCCGACAGCGGGCTTCCACTACAGGTCGACGTGCTGGGCGACGGGGTCGCTCGCCCCATCGTCAGCACCGCGTTCCTCGACTTCTCCTCCGCGACCCCCGACGCCGACACCGTCCGTTTCGTCCCGCCGCCGGGTACCGATGTGCAGCAGCAGGACGGTCTCGACATCGCCTCGTTCGCCGACGGGATCGACTCTGCTCGTCTCCCTTCGACTCTGTCGGGACTGGATCTGAGGGACCGCGGCAGCGAGGGTGCGGTGGGAATCTACGGCCGAGGCGTGACGGAGTTGATCGCCGCTCCGCTACCGCGTCGCGCCGCGCGCGGGCTCCTCGATCAGCTGCGGGCCGCGCCGGGCGCGGTCGTCAGCGGCAGCAGCGTCGCTCTGACGATCGGCCCGCTCAACGTCCTGATCACCGAGCCCACCGCTGACCGTCGTCGGTACCTGCTCTCCGGCACCGTCACCGCAGAAACCCTGGCCACCGCCGCCCAGCAGCTCGAAGGAGCAGCCACATGATCCGCACGACCGGCCTGACCAAGAGCTACGGATCGGTGCGGGCAGTCGACGGCGTCGACCTCGACGTGCGCGCCGGCGACATCTACGGCTTCGTCGGTGCCAACGGCTCCGGCAAGACGACGACCGTGCGGATGCTGCTCGGGCTGGTCCTGGCGACCTCCGGGCAGATGCAGGTGCTCGGCGAGGAGATGCCGCGGCGACGCAGGAGCGTGCTGCCGCGGGTGGGGGCACTGATCGAGAACCCAGCCGCCTACCCCAACCTCTCCGGACGCCGCAATCTCACGCTGCTCGACGCGGCCGGGCCGGGCCGGTCACGGCGAACCAGAAACGCCCGCGTCGGCGAAGCCCTCGAGCAGGTGGGCCTCGCCGGCGTGGGACGCAGACCGGTCAAGCAGTACTCGCTCGGCATGCGGCAGCGCCTCGGCTTGGCCGCGGCGCTCATGCGCACCCCCGAGCTGCTGATCCTCGACGAGCCGACCAACGGTCTCGACCCACAGGGAATCCTGGAGATTCGCGAGTTGCTCCTCGAGCTGCATGCGAAGGGCACCACGGTGTTCCTCTCGAGCCACCTGCTGGCCGAGGTGGAGCAACTGTGCGACCGAGTGGGAGTGCTCGATCGGGGTCGCCTCGTCCTGCAGGATCAGCTCTCCGCGTTCCAACAGCCCACCGGCCGAGTGCTCGTGAGCACCCCGGACCCGGCCGAGGCCGTCACCGTGCTCTCCGGAGTCCAGAACGCCACCCTGCTCCACCGTGAAGGGCAGCAGCTCGTGATCGAACACCCGGATTCGGCCCTGCTCAATCGACTGCTCGTCGAAGGCGGGGTCCGGGTGAACGAGTTGAGCCCGCAACAGATGAGTCTGGAGCAGTCCGTTCTGGCCGTCACCGGCACCAGCGCCGACCGCGTCGACGGCCCCGTCCGCTCCACCCGGACGGAGGTGACCGCATGATCGGCGTCGAACTGCGCGCAATGCTGAGCCGACCCCGCACGTGGGTCGTCATTCTCCTGCTCAATCTGCTGCCCACCGTCGTCGCGGGTCTGCTGGCCCTCACCGACGTCGGTCCGCGGCCCGGCGAAGGCCCCGCCTTCCTGTCGGCGGTGCTCACCAACGGTCAGCTCTTCCCGCTCGCCGCGCTCGCCATCGTGCTTCCACTGTTCCTGCCCGTCGCGGTATCGGTCATCGCCGGCGATGCCGTAGCCGGGGAGGCTCAGGCCGGCACCCTGCGCTACTTGCTCGCCCGCCCGGTGGGACGGACCAAGCTACTGGTGGCGAAGCTGATCTCGGTGGCTGCCTTCGTGCTGCTGGCCGTGGTCATCGTGGCCGCTGTCGCGTACTTCGTCGGTACGACGCTGTTCGACACCACGTCGTTGGCCGGCGTCTCCAGCGTGTCCGGCACGGTGCTCACCGATGAACAGGTCGCCGTGCGCACCGTCATCGCCGTGCTCTACGTGACGCTGTCGATGCTCGGAGTCGCCGCCATGGGCCTGTTCCTCTCGACCCTGACCGACTCCCCGCTCGCCGCGACGCTGGGCGCGTTGGCCTTCCTCATCGCCAGCTCGTTGCTGCTGACCCTGGACGCGGCCGACGCCATCGCGCCGTACCTGCCGACGCGATATTGGCTGGCTTTCGTCGACCTCTTCCGCGACCCGGTGCCGACGCGGGACCTGGTTCGCGGCGTCGGTCTGCAGGGCGTCTACGTCGTCGTGCTTCTCGGCGCAGCATGGGCGAACTTCACGACCAAGGACATCACCAGCTGAGACGGCTGCAATCAGCTGCGCCGAGCTGGGTGGTGGAGCCGCCGTCCAACTGGGCGGAGACCATCGCGGCGACGAGAGGATCGCGGGGCAGGTTCCCGTGATCGACGGTGGAATCCGCACACACGCTCTGGACGGGGATGTCG